>NZ_CP163435.1:3469852-3785294 GCF_041051975.1 Streptomyces sp. R21
CTACGCCCCGGACGCGACCGCCCTGCTCCCCGGCACCTACCTGGAGGGCAAGGAGGCGGTCCGCGCGGCCATGGCGGCCGCTTTCGCCGGGCCGCTCAAGGGGGCCCGGGTGATCCACGACGTACTGAGCGTCCGGTTCTCCGGCACCGGGACGGCGCTCGTCGTCAACAGGGCGGGTCTCGTCCTCGCGGGCGAGACCGAGCCGCGCGACGAGAACCGGGCGCTGGACTCCTGGGTGCTCTCCGAGAAGGACGGGGTCTGGCGGATCAGGGCCTTCCACAACGTCCCGGAGAACGCGGGCTGAGCCTTGGGGCGAGGCCCGCGAGAGGGGGCTTCGCCCCACTTCAGTACGTTTCTCGTGGGACTCTCGTCGTATGACACCGATCACGGAGGTGGAGGGCCGGCGGGTCGCCCTGTCGAACCTGGAGAAGGTCCTCTACCCCGCGACCGGTTTCACCAAGGGCGAGCTGCTGCACTACTACGCCACCACCGCGGATGCGCTGCTGCCGCACCTCCGCGACCGGCCGGTCTCCTTCCTCCGCTACCCCGACGGCCCGGACGGCCAGGTCTTCTTCGCCAAGAACGTGCCGCCGGGGACGCCCGACTGGGTCGTCACCGCCGAGGTCCCGCGCACGGAGGGGCCCGCCCGGATGGTCCTCGTCCAGGATCTCGCCTCGCTCATGTGGGCGGCGAACCTGGTCACCGAGTTCCATACGCCCCAGTGGCTGATCGGCGCGCCGGGCGACGCCGACCGGCTCGTCCTCGACCTCGATCCGGGATCGCCCGCGACCGTCGTCGAGTGCTGCGAGGTCGCGTTGTGGCTGCGGGAGCGGTTGGCGGCGGACGGGATCGAGGCGTACGTGAAGACGTCCGGGTCGAAGGGGCTGCATGTGCTGGCGGCGGTGGCGCTGACGTCCTCGCGGCGGGTGACGGAGTACGCCAAAGGGCTTGCCGTGGCGGCGGAGAAGGCGATGCCTCGGCTGGTCGTGCACCGGATGACTCGGAGTCTGCGGCCGGGCAAGGTCTTCGTGGACTGGAGCCAGAACGCGGCCCGCAAGACCACGGCTACGCCGTACACATTGCGGGCGCGTGAGGCGCCGACCGTGTCCGCGCCGGTTGCCTGGGGGGAGGTGGAGGGGTGTACGGCGGCCGGGGAGCTTTCGTTTCTCGCGGGGGATGTTGCGGGGCGGCTTGCTGCGCACGGGGATTTGCTGGCGCCGTTGTTCGGCCCCGGGGCGGGGGCCGTGCCGTGAGCTGAGCCCGGGGTTCCGCTCCGCGGGGCAGCTGAGGAGTGAGGGTTGACTTTCCTCGGGTCCGGTTGTTGGGCGCCCGGGGTGGGTGGGCAAACCCCGGGCGCCCCCTTGCTTTGCTCGGTCACCCGGCGGTGGTACTGGGCGGTTGTGGGTCACGCAGCCCGGCGTTTACGGGGCGCCGCCTGCGCCCACCCGTGCCGCCCCAGCGGCACGATTGCCCGCAGCTTGAGCGGATCGGCACCCCAGCCTCACCGCGCCGCTGCCGGGTGGGCAGCCGCCCCAGGCCGCACGCGTGCCCGCAGCTGGACGGATCGGCGCCCCACCTCAAACCTTCAACCACGTATGCCGATCCCGAGCCATCGCATGAAGCGCCTCGACGTCCGCCGGTTTCAGGGTTCCGCCGAGGCGGGCGAGGGAGTTGAGGTCGGTGTCCTGGAGGATGCGGACCTCGCGGAGGGGGGTGGTGATCTGGAGGTCGGTGGGGCCGGTGAGGGCCAGGAGGGGGTGGACCTCGGCCGTGAGGGCGTACGACGCGCGGTCGGCGTCGGCGCGGACGCGGCGGAGCAGCGCCTGTGGCTCGCGGCGGCCGAGCGTGACCATCGGGTCGGCGACCAGCACCCGCTGCTTGCGGGCGTACACCGTACGGACGGCGAAGAGTCCGCCGGGGCCGATGACCAGGTGGTGGATGCGGTCGCCGCCCGGCAGCGGTAGGGAGTGCAGGGTGTGCCAGCCCGCCCCCTCCAGCTGGTCGAGGGCGTCGCCCACGGCCTGCTCGGCGGTGAGCGCCCGGCGCCGCGGATCGGGCCGCAGCCGGTGCGCCGGCCCCGGATCGCGGTCCAGGTCGATCACCAGCGCCTCACCGGGCCGGTTCGGCGCGAGGTCGTCGTCCGGGTGGAGCGTGAGCCGGGCCAGCTCCGCCGGGGTCGGGACGGGGGGCGGTCCCACCGTCACCGGGCCGGTCAGGAACGGCCCGAGCACATCGAGCACATCCTCCCGCCGCTCCTCGCTGAGCAGGTTGACCCGGGCCGCCTCACGGTCGTACCAGGCGACGTTCCTCCCGTCCCGCAGGCAGACGTACAGCCGCTCCTGACCATGCCGCCAGGTCGGTATGACGCGCAGTCCACTCATGCACCATCACCCCTTGACCATGGGAACAGGCGGGGTGCTCCGGGGGCAAGAAGCCGGTTACCTTTGGGAGCGGTTGGGGGAGTTGGGTGGGACTGGGAGGCGCCGTTGCGGACCCGCAGAAAGCAGCCCGATGTACCGGCTCCGGACGACCCGTGGAGCGAGATCGTGCCCGGCCTGTGGATGGGCGGGCATGAGTTCACGGGGAGTTCCGGGCAGCTTGAATTCGCCGTCGTACGCGATGAGTTCGACGTCGTCCTGACGCTGCTGCGGCTTCCCGGACACGGCCCGGACCCGGGCGTCGAGCACCATGTGTGGGCCATCCCGGACGGGCCGCTGGACGGCACGCAACTGGCCGGCGTGATCCGTCTCGCGCAGGCCGCGTGCGACGCGCTGGACGCGGGGCGTCGCGTCCTGGTCCGCTGCTATCACGGCTACAACCGCTCGGGGCTCGTCGTCGCGCACGCGCTGATCCGCAGGGGCCGCTCCCCCGACGAGGCGATTCGGCTGGTGCGCGCCCGGCGCTCGCCGTGGGCGCTGCACAACGAACTGTTCGTCGAGTACTTGCAGGCCGGGCTCCCCACAGCCCGCCTCCTGGAGGAACTCGCCGAGTGACACCCACCCAGACCCCACCGGTGAACAAAAAGGACTTCCTTACGAATATGGTGGACGGGACGATCGCCGGCCCGGACGCAGGAGTGCAGTGCCCCCCAACCGCCACTCCCGCCTCGCACGCGCGGCCCTCGGCGCCGCCACCGCCGTCGTACTCGCGTCGGCCCTCGCGGGCTGCGGCGATGCCGGCACCCTGAAGGGCGCCGGGGCGACACCCACGGCCGTGGGCCCGACGAAGCTGTGGCCCCAGGTGCCGCCCGCCTCCACCCCCGCCCTCGACTACGGCGAGGCGGACACCGAGACGGTCAAGGGGGTCACAGCGCCGGGCGACGACATCCGCAAGGTCGATCCGGTCGACGTCATACGCGCGGAGGTCGCCGCACACCCGGACGAGTACACCGGCCCGAACGCGATGTACGCGAAGACGGTCGACCAGCTCAAGGACTGCGGCAAGGGCAGGAAAGACAGGAACGACAGGAACGAGACGCACGGCGGGACGTGCCCCATCCTCCAGGCCTACTACCGCGACCTCACCGGAGACGGCAAGGACGACCTCGTACTCGGCATCCGGCTCCCCGAGCGCCAGTTGGCGGTGCGCGTGTACGCGTTCCTGCACCACAGGCTGGTGCAGATCATGGCGACCTCGGACAGCACGATCAGCGTGGAGATCGCGGGCCGTGAAGTGATCATCCGCTCGCCCTCGAAGCTGCCGGGCTACGAGTACCGCACGGTCTGGTCCTGGGACGCGCGACAGGACGCGATGCTCGCGACGCGCGACGAGATCCTCCGCATCGGAACTCCGTCCCCGTCCCGGCACCGGACCACTCCCACAGCCTCCCCCACGGCCTCCCCCAAGCCCTCCGAGAGCGCCTCATGAGACCGGCCCTCCCGCACTGGACCGCCACCCTCACCTGGAAGGCGGCTGCCTTCATCACGGTGATGTGCTGCGGTCTGGCCGCGCTGCTCGGGCTGCTCGTGCACGTCTCGGTGACCGAGCAGACCGTAGGCGAGGCGCGGGACCACGCGCTGGACCGGCTGACCGAGGTGACGAAGGCGTACGAGGCGGGCGACCGGCTGCCGCCCGACGCCGGTGTCGATCTCCCGGGGCTGCCCGAGCCGCTGCGGACGCTCGCCTCGGTCGGGCAGCGCGGCACGATGGTCGGCGACCACGATCCGCACCCCACGATGTGGGCGGCCGGCCCCACCGACGGCGGGCACGCACTCGCCGTGCGGGTCGACTACTCACAGGGCGCCCACGCCATCAACGCGCTGGACAGCGCGATCGTGTGGTCCTCGGCGCTGGCGATCGGCGCGACGCTGCTCGTGGGGTCGTTCGCGGTGACCAGGGTGACCCGGCGGCTGCACGCGACGGCGCAGGTGGCGCGGCGGATCAGCGCGGGCGACCTGGACGCGCGCGTCGACGATCCGCGTACTCAGGATCCGACGCGCCACCAGGACGAGGTGGCCGCGGTCGCCGGGGCGCTGGACACGATGGCGGCCGGCCTCCAGAGCAAACTGCTGAGCGAGCAGCGGTTCACCGCGGACGTGGCGCACGAGCTGCGCACCCCGCTCACCGGGCTGCACGCGGCGGCCGAGCTGCTGCCGCCGGGGCGCCCGACCGAACTCGTACGCGACCGGGTGGCCACGCTGCGCACGCTCACCGAGGACCTGCTGGAGATCTCCCGGCTGGACACCCGCAGTGAGCGCCTCGACCTGGACTCGGAGCAGCTCGCCCCGCTGGCCGAGCGGGTGGTGCGGGCGTCGGGGATGACCGGCACCTCCACCAGCAGGCCGGAGACGGGCACGACCGAGGTCCGTGTCGTGCGCGACACACACGTCGAGACCGACCGGCGGCGCCTGGAGCGGGTGCTCGGGAACCTCGTGGCGAACGCGCACAAGCACGGCAGGGGGCCGGTGGTGCTGACCGTCGACGGGCCGGTCGTCACTGTGCGGGACCACGGGGACGGCTTCCCGGACTACCTCGTCGAGCACGGGCCGCAGCGCTTCCGCACGGAGGGCGGTGCGAAGGGCCACGGGCTCGGGCTGACCATCGCGCTCGGCCAGGCCGAGGTGCTGGGCGCACGGCTGGCGTTCGCCAACGCGCCCGACGGCGGGGCGGTGGCGACACTGACACTCCCTCAGCACGAACGGGACGAGCGGGGCGCCCCCACGGCGTGAGCGCTCGGCACACGCGGAACGAGCGCCACATCCCCGATGCCTCACGAGCCCCGCGTCCCCGATGCCTCACCGCCCCGCAACCCCGATGCCTCACGGGCCCCGCATCCCCCATGACTCACGGACCACGTAACCCGATGGCTCACGGGCCCCGTCCCCGATGGCTCACTGTGAACTGCGCACACCCGAACCCCCTCCTAATGTGGCGATTAGTCAGCTTCGCCCCATTTCCGTTTCCCTGGAGGAGTCCCCATGGCCCTGCGGTCCATCCTCGCCCGTCTCGCCATAGCCGCCGCGGGCGGCGCTCTCGTCGCCCTCGCCGCCACGACCCCCGCCGTCGCGAACGACGAGTGGGGCGACGGCCCCGGGGCCAGCAGCCGCAACGACGGCTGGGGCCACCACGGCGAGCACGGTGATCACGGCGACCACAACAACCCACGCCTCTACGAGGGCCGGGTCACCGCCCGCGGCGGCCTGATCCTGCGCGGCGCCCCCAACCGGGGCGGCACCTACATCCGCACCGCCCCGTACGGCTCGATCGTCTCGATCTTCTGCAAGACACCGGGCGAGACCATCGACGGCAACCCGCTCTGGTACCTGCTGACCGACGGCACCTGGGCCTGGGGCGCGGCACGCTACATCGACAACATCGGGCCCGCGCCACGCTGGTGCTGAGCGCCAAGGCACTCAAGACGCCTGATTTGGGTACGTTCCGGACATGACGATCAATGCCGGAACCACCGTGGCAGCGGATCCGCCCACTCCCGGTGTACGCCTTCCCCGGCGCCGTGGCATCGAGTTCACCCTCATCGTCGTCGCCGTCCTGCTCTCCGTGTACGGCTACTGCGCTGTCGGTCTCGCCAAGAACGGCACCGTCCCGCCCGGCGCCGCCGGTTACGGCGCCGGGCTCGGCGTGCTCGCCCTGCTCGCGCACATCGCGGTGCGGCTGCGGGCGCCGTACGCCGATCCGCTGCTCCTGCCGATCGCCGTGCTGCTCAACGGCCTCGGCCTGGTGCTGATCTACCGGCTCGACCTGGAGACCCCGCACGACCCGGCGGCCACCACACAGCTCGTCTGGTCGACGGTCGGCGTGGGGCTGTTCATCGCGGCCGTACTGCTCCTGCGCGACCACCGCGTGCTCCAGCGGTATACGTACGTCTCGGTCGTCACCGCGCTGTTCCTGCTGCTCCTGCCGGTCTTCTTCCCGCCCGTGAACGGCGCCCGCATCTGGGTCCGGATCGCCGGATTCTCCATCCAGCCGGGCGAGTTCGCGAAGGTACTGCTCGCCGTGTTCTTCGCCGGGTACCTGGCGGCCAACCGCAACGCGCTCGCCTACACCGGCCGCCAGGTCTGGCGGTTGCGGCGGCTCCAGCTGCCCACCGGCCGCGTTCTCGGCCCGATCGTGGCCATCTGGCTGCTGAGCGTGGGGGTGCTGGTCCTGGAGCGGGATCTCGGCACCTCGCTGCTCTTCTTCGGGCTTTTCGTCATCCTGCTGTACGTCGCCAGCGGCCGGACCGGCTGGATCGCGGTCGGTCTGCTGCTCGCCTGCGTGGGCGCGGTGGCCGTCGGCCGGCTCGAACCGCACGTGCACAGCAGGGTGCAGGACTGGCTGCATCCGTTCGCGTCGATCGAGGCGGGCGAGGGGCCCAACCAACTCGCCCAGTCCCTCTTCGCGTTCTCCGCCGGCGGGATGCTCGGCACCGGCCTGGGCCTCGGCCACTCGATCCTCATCGGCTTCGCCGCCAAGTCGGACTTCATCCTGGCGACGGCGGGCGAGGAGCTGGGCCTGGTCGGCCTGTCGGCGATCTTCCTGCTGTACGCCCTCCTCGTCGAGCGCGGCTACCGGGCGGGCCTCGCCCTGCGTGACCCCTTCGGACGGCTCCTCGCGATCGGCCTCGCCTCGATCATCGCGCTCCAGGTCTTCGTGATCGCGGGCGGCGTGACCGGGCTGATCCCGCTGACCGGCATGGCGATGCCGTTCCTCGCGCAGGGCGGCTCCTCCGTCGTCACCAACTGGCTGATCGTGGCGCTGCTGATCCGGATCAGCGATTCGGCCCGCAGCCAGTACGACGGGACGGCCGCCCCGTGACCAAGTACATCCGCAGAGCCGCCGTCCTGTGCGCCGTCCTGCTGGTCGCCCTACTGGTGAACGCCACCCGCGTCCAGGTCTTCCAGGCCTCGTCATACGACGACAATCCCGCCAACCGCCGCCAGACGATCGCCCGTTGGGGCCAGCCCCGCGGCGACGTCGTGGTCGGCGGCCGCCCGGTCACCGGCTCCCGGGACACCGGCGAGCAGCTCCGCTACGAACGCACGTACCGCAACGGCCCGTTGTACGCGCCCGTCACCGGCTTCGCCTCCCAGGTGTACGGCACGACGTTCCTGGAGAACGCCGAGGACAGTGTCCTCTCCGGCACCGACCCGCTGCTCTCCCCGCTCCCCCTGTGGAACGACGTCACACGCGCCCAGAACGCCGGCGGCAAGGTCGTCACCACCATCAACGAGGCCGCGCAGCAGGCGGCGTACGGCGGACTCGGCGACCGCCGGGGCGCGGTGGCGGCGATCGAACCGTCGACCGGCAAGATCCTCGCGCTGGTCTCCGCGCCGTCGTACGACCCCGGCGAGCTGTCCGGGACCGGGACGGAGGTGACCAGGGCCTGGCGGCGGCTCAACGGTGACGAGTCCAAGCCGATGCTCAACCGGGCCATCCGGCAGACGTATCCGCCGGGCTCGACGTTCAAGGTGGTGACGGCCGCGGCGGCGCTGGAGTCGGGCGTGGTGACGGACGTGGACGCGCCGACGAAGTCCCCGAACCCGTACAGGCTGCCCGGCACCTCCACGTCGCTCACCAACGAGGTCGACGGGTGCGAGGACGCCTCGCTGCGGTACGCCTTCGAGTGGTCCTGCAACACGGTGTTCGCGAAGCTGGGTGTGGACGTGGGGCTGGGCGACATGACGGGCACGGCCGACAGCTTCGGCTTCAACAACCGGCGGTTGAGGATCCCGTTCTCCGTCGCGCCCAGCAACTTCGACACCCGGCTGGACAAGGCGCAGCTGGCCCTCTCCTCCATCGGGCAGTTCGACACCCGGGCCACGCCGCTCCAGATGGCGATGATCTCGGCGGCCGTGGCGGGCGGCGGATCGGTCAAGTCGCCGTATCTGGTGGAGAGAAGGACCTCCGCGGGCGGTGGCACGGTGTCGACGGCCGGGCCGCGGACCCTGCACCAGGCGATGAACCCGGCGACCGCGCTGCGGCTGCGCGAGATGATGACGGACGTCGTGACGGAGGGCACCGGCACGAACGCCGCGATCCCGGGCGCGACCGTGGGCGGCAAGACCGGCACCGCGCAGCACGGCATCGGCAACGCCGGTACGCCGTATGCCTGGTTCATCTCCTGGGCGCAGGCGGACGACGCCATGCAACCCGCCGTGGCTGTCGCGGTCGTCGTCGAGGACGCGGACGCCGACCGCGGGGACATCAGCGGGGGCGGGGACGCGGCGCCGATCGCCAAGGCGGTGATGGAGGCGGTGCTCGGTTCGTGAGACGGGGGTGGTGAGGCCTCCCCGGCCGACCTAACGTTCGGTCCATGACAGCCACGAGGGAAACCGCCGCGTACGAACTCGCCCAGGTCAACATCGCCCGCCTCAAATTCCCGCTGGACTCACCGGAGTTGAAGGACTTCGTGGACGCCCTCGATCCGGTGAACGCCGTCGCGGACGCCGCCGACGGGTTCGTCTGGCGGCTGCAGAGCGACTCCGGCGACGCGACGGACATCGCCGTCTTCGACGACGCCTGGCTCATCATCAACATGTCCACGTGGCGGGACACCAACGCTCTGACGGACTTCATGTACCAGGGGCAGCACCGGGAGCTGCTGGCGCGGCGGCGCGAGTGGTTCGAGCGGGTGGAGGAGGCGATGGTGGTGCTGTGGTGGGTACCGGCGGGGCACCGGCCGACGGTCGCGGAGGCGGAGGAGCGGCTGCTGCATCTGCGGGAGCACGGGGCTACGCCGTACGCGTTCACGCTGCGGACGTCGTACCCGGCGGGGGCGCCGGTCAGACCTCGGGTCCCTGTGGCTGATCGGTGACCCCGAGGCCTCGGCGGCGGTCGATTGCCGTGAGGTCGATGTCGACGGGGAACGGGACGGTCGACTTGAGGCGGTTGTGGAAGATGCCCGTCAGAGCGTAGGCCTGGGTCGCGGGGTCGAGTTCATAGACGTAGACCACTGGAAGGCCCTGGTTCTCCTCGACGCGCCAGTAGTGCGGGATCCCCGCCTGGGCGTACTTCCGTGGCTTGACCTCTCGGTCCCGGTCCTCGGACTCCTCGGAGACGATCTCTACAGCGATCACCACGTCTTCCGGCCGGTACCAGGTCTGCTTCGGGCCGACGTCGGCGCCCTCACGGAACACCAGGACATCGGGCTCGGGCCGATTGCGCTTGTTGAGCCTGATGGTCATCTCATGGATGACGTCCAGCCCCTCCGGCACGTGATTCAGCAGGGCGTTCAGCAGCAAGAGCATGGCGCGCGCATGGAAACGAGTCTGCGGACTCGCGAAGACAAGACTCCCGTCGATCAACTCCGTGTGCGGAGGAAGGTTGGGAAGCTCGTCGAGGTCGTCCGCCGTCCAGCCGCCCTCCGGCGGACGGGGCCACTCGTAGTCGTCGTCCAGCCCGTACTCACGTGCGGCGCTCATGATCGCTCCCATGTGCTGGAGTCTGTCTGGCTCAGCCAGCGTACCCAGGGCGAACGCCGTTTCGGCGCTCCATGGAGTGATCATCAGGCGTGCCGTTGACGCCTTGATCAACCTTCCGTCCCCGCCTCGATCGCCCCCGCCACCTCCGCCACCCGCTCCCGTTCCTCCGCCGCGAACCGTTCCGCGTCCAGCTTCTCGGCGACCTCCTCGTCCTGGGCCATCAGCAGGTCGAGGTTCGAGTTGCCCATCTCGAAGACGCCCATGTCGACGTACGCCTCCTGGAGGCGCTTGCCCCACAGACCGATGTCCTTGACGCACGGGACGATGCGGCTGAAGAGCAACTGGCGGAAGAGGTGCAGGAACTCGGACTTCTCGCTGTACTCCTCGGCCTCCGCCTTGGGTATTCCGAAGTTCTCCAGGACCTCGATGCCGCGCAGCCGGTCGCGCATCAAGTAGCAGCCCTCGATGACGAATTCCTCGCGCTCGCGCAGTTCGGCGTCGCTGAGCTGCTGGTAGTAGTCGCGCAGTGCCATGCGGCCGAAGGCCACGTGGCGGGCCTCGTCCTGCATGACGTACGCGAGGATCTGCTTCGGGAGCGGCTTGTCCGTGGTGTCGCGGATCATGCCGAACGCCGCCAACGCCAGTCCCTCGATGAGGACTTGCATGCCCAGGTACGGCATGTCCCAGCGGGAGTCGCGGAGGGTGTCGCCGAGCAGGGACTGGAGGTTGTCGTTGATCGGGTAGAGCATCCCGATCTTCTCGTGCAGGAAGCGGCCGTAGATCTCGGCGTGCCTCGCCTCGTCCATGGTCTGGGTGGCCGAATAGAACTTCGCGTCGAGGTCGGGGACCGACTCGACGATGCGCGCCGCGCAGACCATGGCGCCCTGCTCGCCGTGCAGGAACTGGCTGAACTGCCAGGCGGTGTAGTGCTTTCGCAGTTCGCCTTTGTCCCTGTCGGTCATCTTCGCCCAGTGCCGGGTGCCGTAGAGGGTCATCGCATCGTCGGGGGTCCCGAGCGGGTCGTACGGGTCGACCTCAAGGTCCCAGTCGATCCGCTTCTGGCCGTCCCACTGCTTGTCCTTGCCCTTCTGGTACAGGGCGAGCAGACGGTCCCGGCCGTCGTCGTACTCCCAGCTGAAGCGTGCCGCCCCCGCGGCCGGTACCTGCCAGAGGGGGTCTCCCGGATCCTTGGCGTACAGCTCATGCGTCGGCATACACGGCAGGCTCACACGTGGTAGACGCCGGGTCAACAAGTCGCGCAGGAGGGATTGACGAGCTTGCTGACAGGCAGTCTCATAAGGGGTGACCGCCGGTAACTCATGGAGTTCCGCGTGAACTTCCCGTACGACGAGGTGGGGACAGCGATGACGACCGTGACGGAAGCCGATGTGCTGCGCGACGCGCTCGGCCTGCTCAAGGACCGTGAGCAGGTGGCCGAGCGGCTGCTCGACTCTTCCGCCAAGCACTCCTTCGACCCCGACAAGGAGTTGGACTGGGACGCGCCCTTCGAGGACGGCAAGTGGTTCTGGCCGCCGGAGCTGGTGTCCCTGTACGGCACGCCGCTGTGGAAGCGGATGAGCGAGGAGCAGCGGATTCTGCTGTCGCAGCACGAGTCCGCGGCGCTGGCCTCGCTCGGGATCTGGTTCGAGATCATCCTGATGCAGCTGCTGGTGCGGCACATCTACGACAAGGCCGCGACGAGTGCGCATGTGCGGTACGCCCTGACCGAGATCGAGGACGAGTGCCGGCACTCGAAGATGTTCGCTCGGCTGATCTCCCGCGGGGGGACGCCGTACTACCCGGTGAGCCGGGCGCATCTGAACCTCGGGCGGCTCTTCAAGACGATCTCGACCACGCCGGGGTCGTTCACGGCGACGCTGCTGGGCGAGGAGATCCTCGACTGGATGCAGCGGCTGACGTTCCCGGACGAGCGGGTGCAGACGCTGGTCCGCGGGGTCACGCGGATCCATGTCGTGGAGGAGGCCCGCCATGTGCGGTACGCCCGTGAGGAGTTGCGGCGCCAGATGGTGACCGCTCCGCGCTGGTCGCAGGAGTTCACCCGGGTCACCTCGGGCGAGTTCGCGCGCATCTTCTCGGTCGCCTTCGTGAATCCGGAGGTCTACACGAACGTCGGCCTCGACAAGCGCGAGGCCCTGGCGCAGGTGAAGGCGAGCGGGCACCGGACGGATGTCATGCAGACCGGGGCGAAGCGGTTGACCGACTTTCTGGACGACATCGGGGTGTTGCGGGGGGTGGGGCGGCGGTTGTGGAGGTCGTCCGGTCTGCTGGCGTGATCTGGCGGGGGGCGCCCATCGCAGGGGGTGCGGTGGGTGGGTCGGGGCCGTGCCGGTACGTTCTGCCCGTCGCCGCGTGGGCGTACTGCCCGGGGGCTGAATACGGCGGGACTTGGCGGGCGGTCTGCTACGCGACGGGCAGGAACGTACCGGCACGGCCCCTTGCGCCGGTGGGCGGCTGCGGGCCGTCGTCCGTTCACCCTGCGGGCAATCGTGCCGCTGGGGCGGCACGGGTGGGCGCAGGCGGCGCCCCGTAAACGCCGTGCTGCGCGACCCACCCCCGCCCCGCACCCACGCCGGGTGACTGTGCAAACGAGGGGTGACTGGGGTTTGCCCACCCACCCCGGGTGCCGTGGGAATGGAGAGTGTGACCGGGGCTTGCCCACCCGCCCTGGGTGCCCGGGGACGCCGATGGCCCGGCTCCACGTGGTGTGGGGCCGGGCCATCGGGGTGGGCGTCAGCTGTCCGCGGGCTCCGGGGCAGCCGCGGCCTTGCGGGTGCGCCGGCGAGGCTTGGCCTCGGCAGCGCCCTCCGCGGTGTCGACGGCGGCTTCGGCGACCTTGCGGGTGCGTCGGCGGGGCTTGGCCTCGGGCTCGGCCGAGTCGGCCGGGGGCGCGGTCTGGGCGGGGATGGTGGCCTCTGCCGTAGCGGCGGGGGCTTCCGTGGTCTTGCGGGTGCGGCGGCGCGGCTTGGCCTCGGTCGCCTCGGCGGTGTCCACGGCGGCCTCGGCGGCAGCGGTAGCCGTCGTGGTGGCGGCCTTGGCGCGGGTGCGGCGGGGCTTCGCCTCGACGACCTCGGCGACTTCGGTGGCCTCAGGTGCGGCCACCGCGGCCTTACGCGTACGACGCGGCTTGGCCGGAGCCTCGGGGACCTCCTCGGCCACCACGGTCTCGACCGTGGCCTCCACCGGCTCCGCCGTCTTGCGGGTGCGCCGACGACGCGGCTTGGCGTCCGTGCCCTCCGCCGTGGCGAGGGCGGCCTCCGCGGCTGCGGGGACCGACGGCTCGACGGCCTTGGCGGTCTCGGTGACCTCGACGGCGGCCGTGGCCGCCACCGGCTCCCCCGCCCCGCTGCGCGTGCGGCGGCGACGGCGCGGAGTGCGCGGCTCGCTCGCCTCGACGGCCTCGGAGACAGCGGGAGAGGTGGACGGCGTCTGCGGCGCGGCGGACGTCTCGTCCAGCGTCGACCCACCGCGCGTACGACGGCGGCGACGCGGCGTACGTGCCGGACGCTCACGCTCGGCGGCCGGTGCCGGCGCCGCCGAACGGCCACCGCGGCCACGCGGACCACCGCGTCCACCGGTCTCGCCGAGGTCCTCGACCGCCTCGGCGGAAAGGCCCGCCCGCGTGCGCTCGGAGCGCGGCAGGATGCCCTTCGTGCCGACCGGGATGTTCAGTTCCTCGAAGAGGTGCGGGGACGTGGAGTACGTCTCCGGCGGGTCGTTGAACCCGAGGTCCAGCGCCTTGTTGATGAGCTGCCAGCGCGGGATGTCGTCCCAGTCGACGAGGGTGACCGCGATGCCCTTGGCGCCCGCGCGGCCCGTACGGCCGATGCGGTGCAGGTAGGTCTTCTCGTCCTCGGGGGACTGGTAGTTGATGACGTGCGTGACGCCCTCGACGTCGATGCCGCGGGCGGCCACGTCGGTGCAGACGAGCACGTCGACCTTGCCGTTGCGGAACGCGCGCAGCGCCTGCTCGCGGGCGCCCTGGCCGAGGTCGCCATGGACCGCGCCGGAGGCGAAACCGCGCTGCTGGAGCTGGTCGGCGAGGTCCGCCGCCGTCCGCTTGGTGCGGCAGAACACCATCACGAGCCCGCGGTCGTCGGCCTGGAGGATGCGCGAGACGATCTCGGGCTTGTCCATGTTGTGCGCACGGTAGATGAACTGCGTGGTGTTGCGGACGGTCTTGCCCTCGTCGTCCGGCGAGGTGGCGTTGATGTGCGTGGGCTGCGACATGTAGCGGCGCGCGAGGCCGATGACGGCGCCCGGCATGGTCGCCGAGAACAGCATCGTCTGACGGCGGGCCGGCAGCATGTTGATGATCTTCTCGACGTCGGGCAGGAAGCCCAGGTCGAGCATCTCGTCGGCCTCGTCGAGGACGAGGGACTTGATGTGCTTGAGGTTGAGCTTCTTCTGGCCCGCGAGGTCCAGCAGACGGCCCGGGGTGCCGACGATGACGTCGACGCCCTTCTTCAGGGCCTCGACCTGCGGCTCGTACGCACGGCCGCCGTAGATGGCGAGCACGCGTACGTTGCGGACCTTGCCCGCGGTCTGCAGGTCGTTGGTGACCTGCGTGCACAGCTCGCGCGTCGGGACGACGACGAGGGCCTGCGGGGCGTCGGTGAGCTGCTCGGGCTGCGCCCGGCCCGCCTCGACGTCGGCGGGAACGGTCACGCGCTCGAGGAGCGGGAGGCCGAAGCCCAGCGTCTTGCCGGTGCCGGTCTTGGCCTGGCCGATGACGTCGCTGCCCGAAAGGGCGACGGGGAGCGTCATCTCCTGGATGGGGAAGGCGGTGACGATGCCGACGGCCTCAAGGGCTTCGGCCGTCTCGGGGAGGATTCCGAGCTCTCGGAAAGTCGTAGTCAGGGTGCTGCCTCTTCTGTGTACGCGGTGCGAGGCGAGCGCGGGGGTCGTGTCGGGACCGTGCCGGGGACGTCGGCCGCTCTGTGACGGGCGGGCCGAGTGGCATGGGACCACTGCCGACGCTCGAGCGCTCGTACCGCTGAGGGTTCCCTCCGGATGTCGTACGCAATGTGCCGTACATACGGGAGGGCTGTCGGGTCGGAGCCGATCGGGCCACCGACCGGGCATCCTCATTCGTGCGGCCCGTCGAATATTCGGCGGGCGCATTACCACCATACCCCGGAATCGCGCACATGCGATGGCCGATTTGGTCACATGGTCGTCGTCACAGTGATTGACCAGGGACTTCCGTGCCGCGGTGAGCGGGCTATTGTGCGCTTCATGACGACGCCTGACAACGCCGCTGACACATCCGCCGAAGCCCCTTCCCAGGCCACCGGAGTCGCCGCCCAGGACTGGGACACGGCCGCCGCCGACCCGCAGTACCGCGCCGCGGTCGTCGACCTCCTCGGAGCGCTCGCGTACGGGGAACTGGCCGCGTTCGAACGGCTCGCGGAGGACGCCAAGCTGGCGCCGACCCTCAGCGACAAGGCGGAGCTGGCGAAGATGGCGTCCGCCGAGTTCCACCACTTCGAGCAGCTCAGGGGCCGGCTCGCGGCGATCGGCGCGGAGCCGACGCAGGCCATGGAGCCGTTCGTCGCCGCGCTCGACGGCTTCCACCGTCAGACCGCACCCTCGGACTGGTTGGAGGGGCTCGTCAAGGCGTACGTCGGCGACTCGATCGCCAGTGACTTCTACCGTGAGGTCGCCGCCCGCCTCGACGCGGACACCCGGCAGCTCGTCCTCGGCGTCCTCGACGACACCGGGCACGCGAGTTTCGCCATCGAGAAGGTGCGTGCCGCGATCGACGCCGACCCGCGCATGGGCGGCCGACTCGCCCTGTGGGCACGGCGGTTGATGGGTGAGGCGCTCTCTCAGTCACAGCGTGTGGTCGCGGACCGCGACGCGCTGTCGACGATGCTCGTGGGCGGCGTCGCGGACGGGTTCGACCTCGCCGAGGTCGGCCGGATGTTCTCGCGGATCACCGAGGCGCACACGAAGCGGATGGCCGCGCTGGGGCTGGCCGCCTAGGGATTGTCAGCAGGGCGCCCCAGCCGGTCGGCTCGGTTACGCCGTCGCCGACCGGCGGTGAAATCTTTTCGCGGGGCGCAGCAGGAGCGAGATCAGGGCCGCGGAGACGGCGGCCGCGCCGAGCAGGGTGACCAGGAAATAGCCGTCGCCGAGCGCCGTGTGCGTCAGGAAGGCGCCGAACAGTCCTCCGGCGGCACCGGTCGACAGGACCAGACTGCGGACCGGGAGGCGGTGGGGCAGTCGGTACGACGCCGCCCATCCCAGCGCGAGACCGAGCAGGGCGGAGCCGAGCGCTTCCAAGAACATAGTGGGGTCCCTCCCGCACGGCCGGTGCAAATCGGTCGTAGCCGGTCTTACCCGTGACGCGCGGAATGCAATCCTCCTCTGTGCGCTTCTTGTGCTCCATCTGTGCAGTTCAGGCCAGGAGAAAGCGGCAGGGGAGACGGTCGGGCAGGTAGCAGGAAGGGGCCCGTCGGCTCAAGCCGACGGGCCCCTTCCTGCTACCTGCTGTCTGAACCAGCTGCCTGAACTACAGGGCGCCGAAGCCCACCTTGCGCGGGGCCTGCTCACCGAGCTCGACATACGCGAGACGCTCGGCCGGGACCAGGACCTTGCGGCCGTGGTCGTCCACGAGGCTCAGCAGCTGAGACTTGCCGGACAGCGCCTCGGACACCGCGCGCTCGACTTCCTCGGCGGTCTGGCTGCTCTCCAGAACGATCTCGCGAGGCGCGTGCTGCACGCCGATCTTGACCTCCACGGCTTTGTCCCTCCGACGGTCAGTGATGTGCGCGTGTCTTCGCGCCGTACGCAGCACACATTAGCCCGGTGAGGGGACGTACACGCTCCGCTCAAGAACGCCAGGAGCGAACAGCGGACGGGAACAAAGGAGCGGTCAGTGGTGATCGGTGCCGTGCAGCGGGAACCCGGCGATGCCCCGCCAGGCCAGCGACGTCAGCAGCTGGACCGCCTCGTCACGCGGCACGCTGCGGTCGCTGTGCAGCCAGGAGCGGGCCACCACCTGAGCCAGCCCGCCCAGGCCCGAGGCCAGCAGCATCGACTCGGCACGCGACAGGCCGGTGTCCTCCGCGATGACGTCGCAGATGGCCTCCGCGCACTCGTGCGTGACCTTGTCGACGCGCTCGCGCACCGCGGGCTCGTTCGTCAGATCGGACTCGAAGACCAGCCGGAAGGCGCCGCCGTCGTCCTCGACGTACGCGAAGTACGCGTCCATCGTGGCCCGTACGCGCAGCGAGTTGTCGGTGGTGGACGCGAGTGCCGTCCGTACCGCCAGAAGGAGGGACTCGCAGTGCTGGTCCAGCAGGGCGAGGTACAGGTCGAGCTTGCCCGGGAAGTGCTGGTACAGGACCGGCTTGCTGACGCCCGCGCGCTCGGCGATGTCGTCCATGGCGGCCGAGTGATACCCCTGCGCAACGAATACTTCCTGGGCGGCGCCGAGGAGCTGGTTGCGTCGGGCACGGCGCGGCAGGCGAGTGCCCCGCGGGCGTGCCGCCTCTGTCTGCTCGATGGCTGTCACGCCGCCTCCCAAAATTGTCCACATGCGGTGTGCGCCGCGCCGCCATCGTACTTTTCAGTAACCCCGGTGTGCGCGGTGCGAGCGCAGAATTTCACGGACCGGACGGCAGTGATACGGCGCAGAGGGTGCCGAACGGGGGCGAGGCGGGCGCTCCGGCGCCGGGGAAACCGCTCTGATCAGCGGTGTTCCGTCCCGGGGGCGCGGCTCGGCCACCGCCGGGGGCGGCCCGCCCGGTCTCGTCTTTTCTCTCCTTTTCTCTCCGTGGCCTTCTCGATTCCCTGTTCTCTTCCCTGTTTTTCACCCTCGTCGAGCAGTTTGGAGGGCTTTCGGGGACTGCTGAGGTCTGCGGAGAACCGTTCGGCGATGGCCAGGGGGGTCCGTCAGCGGTACTCGTCCTCGTTGAGTTCGACGACTCTGGCCTGCTCCGCGCGGTCCGCCTCGTCGGCGTTGTCCGGGTCTCCGCCGGCCACCGGATCGTCGCGCTGCGGCGTCAGGTCCGCCAGCTGCTCGGCGGCATCGGCCTCGGGGGCCTCCGTGTCCAGCGCGTCCCCGGACTCCTCCTCGAAGGTCTCCGGGTCTGTCGGGTCGACTGTCATGGTTCCTCTTCCCGAGCGGTGCGAGCGCGCTCGCGTGCGGGGTGCGCTCCTGTGCGGGTTGCGCTCTGTACCGGTTTGAGTGCCCTCGTCCTGAGCCTAGGAGACACCGGATCGGCGCGCTATGCGATCGGCGTGCGGCATCCCGCCGTCCTGTGGACCGTGCCATTCGCCGAATACCCGGTATCTGTGACGGCGAACACATGAACCACTGCGTGATCGTCTCGTAACATTGCCGCATGTCTTCGACCGAGCTGCCCTCCGCGCTGGCTGCCCCTGTCACTCCGAAGGTCAGTGCCGTCAAGGTCGCGGAGGGGGAGCAGCTGCGGTCCGTCGGGCTGCCGGGGATCACGCTGACGGTGCGGTCGAGACCGGCGACGCGCGAGGGGCTGCCGCCCGCGCTGTACGTGCACGGCCTCGGCGGCTCCTCGCAGAACTGGTCGGCGCTGATGCCGCTGCTCGACGGGCTCGTGGAGAGCGAGGCCCTCGACCTGCCCGGCTTCGGCGACTCGCCGCCGCCGGACGACGGCAACTACTCGGTGACCGGGCACGCGCGCGCGGTCATCCGTTATCTCGACGCCTCCGGGCGCGGGCCTGTGCACCTGTTCGGGAACTCGCTGGGCGGGGCCGTCACCACGCGCGTCGCGGCCGTACGGCCCGATCTCGTCCGCACGCTCACCCTGGTCTCGCCCGCGCTGCCCGAACTGCGCGCGCAGCGCACCGCCTGGCCGACAGCCCTGCTCGCGGTGCCCGGCGTGGCGCAGCTCTTCACCCGGCTCACCAAGGACTGGAGCGCGGAGCAGCGCGTCCGCGGGGTCACGGCGCTCTGCTACGGCGATCCCGGCATGGTCACCGACGAAGGGTTCCGCAACGCGGTCGAGGAGATGGAGCGACGGCTCGCCCTCCCCTACTTCTGGGACGCGATGGCCCGCTCCTCGCGCGGCATCGTGAACGCGTACACGCTGGGCGGCCAGCACGGGCTGTGGCGCCAGGCCGAGCGGGTGCTCGCGCCGACGCTCCTCATCTACGGCGGCCGTGACCAGCTCGTCGCCTACCGCATGGCCCAGCGCGCGGCCCGCGCCTTCCGCGACTCCCGGCTGCTGACGCTGCCGGACGCGGGACACGTCGCGATGATGGAGTACCCGGAGACGGTGGCCACCGCCTTCCGTGAGCTTCACGCCGAGGCCGGCGCCAACGGTTCGGGGAGCTGAGGCGCGGCGTGGGACGTCATAGCCGCCGGGGGCGGGCCGACAACAAGAAAGAGACCACCGGGGAGATACCGGTGGTTTCTGTGCCGGGTGCGCGGCCGGGTCCAGGGCCCAGGCAGGGGCAGGGCGTGGGTGCGGGGCAGGGTCCGGGGCAGGCTGTGCCTCGTTTCCCGGACGGTACGCCTGCCCATGGCGTCCCCCGCTTTCCGGACGGTACGCCCGCGCACGGCGTCCCCCGCTTCTCCGGAGGTGCGCCGCCCGTGCGGGGCGGGCATCCCGAGCAGCGTGAAGTCGGGGGCGGCTGGGGGCAGTCGGGGAATCAGGGGCCGAGGATTCCCGGGCAGCGGCAAGCGCCCGGACCAGGGCTCGGCGCCCGGCCAGGTCCCCGGCAGGCCGACGTCGACGCCTTCGACCTGGGCGCGGACGACGACGTGTTCGCGCCTCGCCGCACTCCTGTCCGCCACCACGACCCCTACGGCCCCGGCGCCGACCGTGAGCCGACGGGCGACGAGGTCACCGGGACCGGTCACGCCGGCGAGCCCCCGCTCCCCGGCATGGGCAAGCGGGCGAACGGCAAGGGCAGAGGCGGCAAGGGCCGGGCGTTCACCGGGATCGCGGCCGCCGCCGTCACCACCGTGCTCGCCATCGTCGTGGCCGGGCAGGTCACCGACGGGCGGGACGACTCCGCCGCACAGCCGCGGTCCGCCGCGGGCGGCGACCGTGACACCAGTGACTCCGCCTCGCGCGGCGACGGCCGGCCGACCCCGTCCGAGACGGCGCAGGCCGCGGTGCTGACGTACGACCAGAAGATGGCCAAGAGGTACCCGCTCGGCGCCAAGCTCAAGGCGTCGGGGAAATTCGATGCCGTGCCCGGCTTCGACAAGGCGCCCGGCAAGGGGCGCAAGTACACCTATCGCGTGGACATCGAGCAGGGGCTCGGGCTCGACGGCGCGCTGTTCGCCGAGGCCGTGCAGAAGACGCTGAACGACAGCCGGAGTTGGGCCCACAGCGGCGCCCGTACCTTCGAGCGGATCTCCTCCGGGAAGCCCGACTTCGTGATCACGCTGGCGAGTCCGGGCACCACCGGAGTCTGGTGCGCCAAGTCCGGTCTGGACACCACCGAGGACAACGTGTCCTGCGACTCCGCCTCCACCGAACGCGTCATGATCAACGCGTACCGATGGGCGCAGGGATCGAAGACATACGGTGATCAAGTTCACGCCTACCGCCAGATGCTGATCAACCACGAGGTCGGCCACCGTCTCGGATACGGCCATGTGACGTGCGACAAGGACGGTGAACTCGCCCCCGTCATGCAGCAGCAGACGAAGTTCCTCGACCACGACGGAATCCACTGCCGCGCCAACGCCTGGCCGTATCCCAGGAGTTGACAGGCGGCTCTCAGGTCACGTTGACACGGGCCGAAAGTTCGTTCATATTTTTCCGCATGTCGCCTCACCACGCCTCCGCACGCGCCGCCATTGAGCTGGCGCTCATCGGCGTGACCGCGCTCTGCGTGGCCGACATTCTCTGTAGCTGACGCCCGCCTTCGGCGCTCGCGTCGCGATCCTGCTGCACCTTTCCCGGTGACCCCACTGCTTCGTGGTCCCGTCACCCGGTTTTCGACGACCTCGCGCCGAGGCGGACGTCTGCTCCCGTTCGTCTCACATCGTGTCCATCTGTCTCATCATTCGAGAGGTCGTCCTTCCGATGCGTCAATCGTCCGTCATAGCGCGCCGCGTGGCCGCGGCATCCGTCAGCCTGGTCGTGGCAGCGGGCGCCGCCGCCTGCGGGCCGAAGGACAACGATGCCAAGGGCTCCGGTGGCGACTCCAAGCCCCAGAAGGGCGGCACGCTCACCGTCCTCAACTCCGAGCCGCAGACCGACTTCGACCCGGCGCGGCTCTACACCTCCGGCGGCGGAAACGTCCCGTCCCTCGTCTTCCGGACGCTCACCACGCGCAACCGCGAGAGCGGAGCCGCCGGTGCCGAGGTCGTCCCCGACCTCGCCACAGACACCGGCCGCCCGAGCAAGAACGCGACCGTGTGGACGTACACGCTGAAGAAGGGCCTCAAGTACGAGGACGGCAGTGCGATCACCTCGGCCGACATCAAGTACGGCATCGAGCGCTCCTTCGCCGCCGAACTCTCCGGCGGTGCCCCCTACTTGAGGGACTGGCTGGTCGGCGCGGCCGACTACCAGGGGCCGTACAAGGACAAGAAGGGCCTCGACGCGATCGAGACGCCGGACGCGCGCACCCTCGTCTTCCACCTGAACAAGCCCGAGGGCGAGTTCCCCTACCTCGCCACGCAGACGCAGTTCACGCCCGTGCCGAAGGCCAAGGACAACGGCACGAAGTACGAGGAGCACCCCGTCTCGTCCGGCCCCTACAAGGTCGTCAAGAACGAGAACGACGGCGAGCGCGTCACCCTGGAGCGCAACACCCACTGGTCCGCGGCGACCGACGCCGAGCGCAAGGCGTACCCCGACAGGATCGACGTACGGTCCGGGCTCGACTCGTCCGTGATCAACCAGCGGCTGTCCTCGTCCCAAGGGGCGGACGCCACCGCCGTCACCACGGACACCAACCTCGGCCCGGCCGAACTCGCCAAGGTCAGCGGCGACAAGGAACTCGCCTCCCGCGTCGGCACCGGCCACTTCGGCTACACGAACTACATCGCCTTCAACCCGAAGGTGAAGCCGTTCGACGACCCGAAGGTGCGCCAGGCGATCTCGTACGCCGTCGACCGCACGTCCGTGATCAACGCGGCCGGCGGCTCCTCGCTCGCCGAGGCCGCCACGACGTACCTGCCGAACCAGAAGTCCTTCGGCTACACGCCGTACGACCACTTCCCGGCGGGCAAGTCCGGCAACGCGGCCAAGGCGAAGGAGCTGCTGAAGGAAGCCGGTTACAAGAACGGCCTCACCGTCACGCTCACGCACTCCGACGACAAGAACTTCGAGACCAGCCCGGAGATCGCCACCGCCCTCCAGGACGCCCTGAAGAAGGCCGGAATCACCGTCAAGCTCCAGGGACTCGAGGACAACGACTACCGGGACAAGATCCACAGCGCCAAGACCGAGCCCGGCTTCTTCCTCGCCCACTGGGGTGCCGACTGGCCCTCCGGCGGCCCCTTCCTCGCCCCGATCTTCGACGGCCGCCAGATCGTCAAGGACGGCGCCAACTTCAACACCGGCTTCCTCAATGACAAGTCGGTCAATGCCGAGATTGACGCGATCAACAAGTTGACCGACCTTGACGCCGCCGCCAAGAGGTGGGGTGCACTGGACAAGAAGATCGGCGAGCAGGCGCTGACCGTGCCGTTGTTCCACCCCGTCTACAAGCGCCTGTACGGCAAGGACGTCAAGAACATCGTGATCAGCGACTGGACCGGCGTTCTGGACATCTCCCAGGTCGCGGTGAAGTAGCGCCGTGAGCGAGGCACTTGTCGCCACCGAGGTCCCCGAGGCGTCCGCTTCGGGGGCCTCGGGGGCCCGTCAGTTCTGGCGGCGGCTGCGCACGCAGCGCGCCGCCCTCGTCGCGGCGGCCGTCGTCGCACTGCTCGTCCTGGTCGCGCTCGCCGCACCGCTGCTCACGGCCGTCGAGGGCCAGGACCCCACCTCGTACCATCCCTCCCTCGTCGACTCCGCGCGCGGCGGTGTGCCGATCGGACCGCTCGGCGGGATCGGCGGGGGCCACTGGCTCGGCGTCGAACCCCAGACCGGACGCGACCTGTTCGCACGGCTGGTCTACGGAGCGCGGGTCTCGCTCGGCGTCGCGCTCGCGGCGACCGTCGTACAGGTGCTCCTCGGCGTCCTCGTCGGCGTCGCGTCCGGCCTCGGCAACCGCTGGGTGGACCTGGCGCTCAGCCGGCTCACCGACGTCTTCGTCGCCATGCCGCTGATGGTGATGGCACTGGCCCTGCTCGCGATCGTCCCCACGAGCTTCCCGCGGCCCGTCCTGGTGGCGCTCGTCGTCGGCCTGGTCTCCGGCTGGGGATCGATGGCCAAGATGGTGCGGGCCCAGACCCTCACCCTCAAGGAGCTCGACTACGTCTCCGCGGCCCGGCTCAGCGGCTGGGGCTCCTGGCGGATCGCCCGCCGCGAGCTGCTGCCGGGCCTGGCGGCGCCCGTCATCACGTACTCCGCCCTCCTCGTCCCGCAGAACATCACCGTCGAGGCGGCCCTGTCCTTCCTCGGTGTCGGCGTGAAACCGCCGACACCGTCCTGGGGACAGATGCTCACCGCCGCCGACGTCTGGTACCAGGCGGCCCCGCAGTACCTGCTGCTGCCCGCCGGCTTCCTGTTCGTGACCGTCCTCGCGCTGACCGTGCTGGGCGACGGCGTGCGCACGGCCCTCGATCCGCGCGCGGCCTCACGGCTGCGGATCGGGACAGGGCGCAGGGGAGAGGCCAAGGCAGGACTTGGCACGAAGAGCCTTCGCGCGAAGAAGGGGGCCCGGGCATGAGCGGCTTCGGTGGGTTCGTGCTGCGCCGCGCGCTCGGCGCAGCTGTCACCCTGTTCGCCCTCTCGGTGATCATCTACGTCGTCTTCTACGTCACCCCCGGCAACGTCGCCCAGATCACCTGCGGCCCGCGCTGCTCACCCGTCCAGGTGCACCAGGTCGCCGAGCAACTCCAGCTCGACGACCCGCTGTACGTGCGCTACTGGCACTTCCTGGAGGGCATCTTCGTAGGCCACGACTACTCGACGGGCACCTCCGTGCAGCACTGCTCGGCGCCCTGCCTCGGCCAGTC
This sequence comes from Streptomyces sp. R21, assembly GCF_041051975.1. Classification (GTDB taxonomy): domain Bacteria; phylum Actinomycetota; class Actinomycetes; order Streptomycetales; family Streptomycetaceae; genus Streptomyces. Next base: position 3,493,811 of record NZ_CP163435.1, read on the forward strand.
GTACCAGTCCGACCAGCAGGTCACCGAGCTGATCCTGGCGAAGCTGCCGGTCACCTTCTCGCTCGTGTTCGGCGCGATGGTGCTGTGGTTGATCCTCGGCGTCGGCAACGGTGTGCTGTCGGCCTGGCGGCGCGGCAGGCTCACCGAGCGGCTGCTGACCGGTCTCACGCTCGCCGGGTTCGCCACGCCGGTCTTCGTCATCGGCCTGGTGCTGATGATCGTCGTCTGCGGGCAGTTGGAGCTGCTGCCCTTCCCGCAGTACGTCGACTTCTCCGACGATCCCGAGCAGTGGGCCTGGAACCTGCTGCTGCCCTGGCTGTCGCTCGCCCTCATCGAGTCCGCCAAGTACGCCCGGCTGACCCGCTCCGCGATGCTGGAGACCCTCGCCGAGGACCATGTGCGCACCTTCCGCGCGTACGGCGTGGGGGAGCGGGCGATCGTCGGACGGCACGCGCTGCGCGGGGCCCTCGCGCCGGTCATCGCCCTCAACGCCAATGACTTCGGGTCGGCGATCGGCGGGGCGGTGCTCACCGAGTCGCTGTTCGGACTCCCGGGCATCGGACGGGAGTTGGTGCACGCCGTGAAGGTCGTCGACCTGCCGGTGGTCGTCGGCATGGTCCTGGTGACCGGCTTCTTCGTAGTCCTTGCCAACGCCGTCGCGGACGTCCTGTACGCGGTGGCCGACCGACGGGTGGTGCTGTCGTGAGCCTCGTCCACAGCCTCGTCCACGTCACGGATCTGTCCGTCGAGTTCGGCGACCTGAGGGCCGTCGACGGGCTCTCCTTCAGCCTGGGGCAGGGCGCCGCCCTCGCCCTCGTCGGCGAGTCCGGCTCCGGCAAGTCCACTGTCGCCTCCGCCCTGTTGGGCCTGCACCGCGGCACGGGCGCGCGGGTCGGCGGCTCGATCGAGGTCGCCGGCGTCGACGTACAGGAGGCGTCCGAGGGCGAACTGCGGCGGTTGCGCGGTGCGCAGGCCGCCATGGTCTTCCAGGACCCGCTGTCGTCCCTCGATCCGTACTACGCCGTCGGGGACCAGATCGCCGAGGTGTACCGGGTGCACACGCGCGTATCCCGGCGAGCGGCACGCGCGCGTGCGGTGGAGGTCCTCGACCGGGTGGGCATTGCGGACGCGCGGCGGCGGTCGCGCTCGCGTCCGCACGAGTTCAGCGGCGGGATGCGGCAGCGCGCGCTCATCGCGATGGCGCTGGCCTGCGAACCCCGGCTGCTGATCGCCGACGAGCCGACCACCGCGCTCGACGTGACCGTCCAGGCCCAGATCCTCGACCTGCTGCACACGCTGCGCGAGGAGACCGGTATGGGGCTGTTGCTCGTCACGCACGACGTGGGTGTCGCCGCCGAGAGCGTCGACGAGGTGCTGGTGATGCAGCACGGGCGCGTGGTCGAACACGGGCCGGTCGCCGCCGTACTGGGGTCGCCCGAGAAGCCGTACACGCGTGAACTGCTGTCCGCCGTCCCTCGCGTGGAGACGGCCCGCGCGCCCTCGGAGGCGTCCGACGAGGTCGTCCTGGAGGCGAAGGGGCTGCGGCGCGAGTTCGGGCGCGGCAAGCGGGTGTTCACGGCCGTGGACGACGTGTCGCTGGCCATCCACCGGGGTGAGACCCTCGGCGTCGTCGGCGAGAGCGGTAGCGGCAAGACGACCCTCGGACGGATGCTGGTCGGGCTGCTGGAGCCGACGGCGGGCGAGGTCCGTTACGGGGGGCACGCGCGCGTGGGGGTGAATCCGGCCGTGCAGATGGTCTTCCAGGACCCCGTGTCCTCCCTCAACCCGCGGCGCAGCGTGGGCGAGTCGATCGCCGACCCGCTGCGCGCGCGAGGGGAACGGGACGAGGGTCGGATCCGGGCGCGCGTACGGGAGTTGCTGGAGCGCGTGGGGCTGGAGCCCGCGCACCACGACCGCTATCCGCACGAGTTCAGCGGCGGGCAGCGACAGCGCGTCGGTATCGCCCGGGCCCTCGCCGCCGATCCGCGCGTCATCGTCTGCGACGAACCGGTGTCCGCCCTCGACGTGACCACCCAGGCCCAAGTGGTCGCCCTGCTCGGCGAGTTGCAGCGGGAACTCGGGCTCGCCCTGGTCTTCGTCGCGCACGACCTCGCCGTCGTACGACAGGTCAGCGACCGCGTCGCGGTGATGCGGCGCGGGCGGATCGTCGAACACGGGCCCGCCGACGAGGTGTACGAATCCCCGCGGGACCCGTACACGCAGCAGCTGCTGGCCGCCGTACCGGCCCTCGATCCGGTGGTCGCGGCCCGGCGCCGGGCCGCCCGCCGAGAGCTGGCGGTCGTGTGACGGACGGTCGACCGGCGTGCGCCGGAAGGCCGGCCGCAGCCTAACGAAACGTAACTGCTTGATCCCTTAGCGCGACAGAACGCGACCCGCTCGGGAAAGTTACGACCGTTCACCCCTTCTGGTGGCGCGATGGACAACCGTCCGTCGCGCCACCGTCATGTCCGCATACCTTCGTCCCGCTGCGAGCCGCCGGGTCAACGGCGGCTCCCCATACGGGAGATCGGGGGTGCACTCGTGCGCATCGGACTGCTTACGGAGGGTGGCTATCCGTATGTGAGCGGTGACGCCAGGCTCTGGTGCGACCGGCTCGTACGCGGGCTCGACGGGCACGAGTTCGACATCTACGCACTCAGCCGCAGCGAGCGGCAGGAGGACGAGGGGTGGATCCAGCTGCCGCCCCAGGTCGGCCGGGTACGCACCGCGCCGCTGTGGATGGCCGAGGACGACGGAGTGGTCCACGGGCGCCGGGCACGACGACGGTTCGCGGAGTGTTACGGGGAGCTGGCGGCGGCCGTCTGTGCGGGGGCAGGGATGAGTGCGGGGCCGGGGGGCGACAGTCCGTCGGGCGATCGTTCGGGGGGTCCTTCGGGGGCTTTGCGCGGCGTTGAGGCGGACCGTTTCGGCAGCGCGCTGTACGGACTCGCCGAACTCGCCCGCGACGAGGGCGGTCTGGTGGGCGCGCTGCGCTCCGAGGGCGCGGTACGCGCTCTGGAGCGTGCCTGTCGCGCCCCGGGCGCACTCCGTCCGGCGCGCGAGGCGCGCGTACCGGATCTGCTCGCCGTCGCCGCGCACCTCGAACGCGCCCTGCGCCCCCTCTCACTCGACTGGTACGAGCACGACGGGCTCGGCTCGGTCGACCTGTGCCATGCGGCGGCCGGCGGCTCCGCCGCGCTGCCAGGCCTGCTCGCCCGGCACTTCTCCGGAGTGCCGCTGCTGGTCACCGAGTACGGGGTGCAGCTGCGGGCGCACTACCTGTCCGCGGCCTCGTCCGGGGAGGCGCCCGCGGTGCGGGCCCTGCTCGCCGCGTTCCACGGCAGGCTGGCCGCCGAGGTCTACGAGCGGGCCGCGCTCATCACACCGGGCAACACCCACGCCCGCCGCTGGCAGGAACGGTGCGGCGCCGACCGCGCCAAGCTCCGCACGGTCTACCCCGGCATGGAGGCCTCCCGCTTCGCGGAGGTCGGCGAGAGCGCGGAGGTCACCGACCCCGACACGCTCGTCTGGGTCGGCCGCATCGAGCCCGCCAAGGACCTGATCTCGCTGCTGCACTCCTTCGCGGAGATCCGCAAGGAGGAACCGAAGACCCGGCTCAGGATCGTCGGAGCCGCCGCGGGCCCCGAGGGCGAGGCCTATCTCGGACACTGCCGGGCGCTGGCGGCGCAGCTCTTCCCCGACGAGGCGGAGGGCGTGCACGCGGTCGGCGACAACCCCGTCTCCTTCGAGGAGATCGGCGGCCCGGAGGTCCCGAACCTCGCCGAGGCGTACGCGTCCGGAGCCGTGGTCGTCCTGTCCAGCGTCGTCGAGGGCTTCCCGATCAGCCTCGTCGAGGCCATGTTCTGCGGCCGCGCCACCGTGTCCACGGACGTCGGCGCGGTCGTCGAGGTCATCGGCGGTACGGGTCTTGTGGTGCCGCCGCGCAATCCGTGCGCGCTCGCCGAGGCGTGCGTGGCGCTGCTGCGCGACCCCGAGCGGCGCGAGCGCCTCGGCGCGGCGGCACGCGCGCGTGCCCTCGAACTGTTCACCGTCGAGCAGAACATCGCGGCATTTCACGGCATTTACCTGGAGATCGTTTCGCACTCCCCGATGCGCCGCGTCGTCGTGGACGACACCGGCGAACCCCGCCCCTTCGGCGTACCGGCGGAGGCCCACGTCCCCGGCCGCTGGACCGCGGCCCGCCTGCTGACCGCCGGCCGACCGGCCTGGGCGGCGGGGGCTCCCGTCCGTGCCACACCTCAGGCACAGGAACAGGAACAGGAACAGGAACAGGAACAGGAGCCGGTTCCGGCGGGGGAGGGTGCGCGATGAACGAACTGGGCGAAGTGAGTGAGCTGGACGAGCGGTCGGAGGTCACGGCTCCGGCGTCCAGCGGCGCGGGCACTGCGGAAGCGGCGGGCACGGCGGGTGCGGGCCAGGCAAGCACGAGCCCCGAAGGCGGGGCAGGTGCGGCCGGCTCGACGGGCGCCGACCGCAGGCCCGCCACCCGTCGCGGTGCCGTCGACCCGGTGAAGGCGCTGATGCACCGGCACCGCGAGCTCTGCGAGCGGGCCGTGGACCCGCTGGAGATCGCGGCGGGCCTGGAGGCGCACGGCGTGACCGACCGGACCGCCGCACGGTTCAGGCACCGGGACGTGTTCGCGCTCGCGGAGGAGATGTTCGCGCGCGTGCCGCGCGACGCAGAACCGGCCACGCGCCCCGAGGCCGCGGCGCACCCCGGCGCGCGCCCCGACTGGGCGGCGCTCGCACTGCTGCCGGGCGCCCTGTGCGCGGCGACCGCGGCCGGGCTGCGGCTCACCGAAGGACAGCCGCGCCTCGCGGTGGCCGCCGCCGGCGCCCTCGCCGTGGCACTCGGCGTACGGGCGGCCGTCCGCCGCGGACCGCTGCACGCCACATCCCGGCCGACGGGCGCCGCGCGCGCGTGGACCTGCTGGCTGATCGCCTACGCCCTGCTCGGCGACGGACTGCTGAGCGCGGGCGTCGACGGCGGCCCCGACGGGCCCTGGCCCCTGGCCACCGCACCCGTCCTCGCCCTTGCCCTGGCCTGCGTCCCGGCGGCCTGGTGCGCCCACCTCTTCGCCGTACGCGCCCGCCGAAGACTGAACGCCAGCCGCGGCCTCGCGGAGTTCGCCGACTCCGTACAGCCGATGCTGCTCGGCACGTTCGCGCTCTTCATGTGCGCCCTCGGCGGACTGCTCGCCCTGTGCGGGGCCGTGCTCGACGAGCCCGCCGCGTACGCCGGAGCGGGCGCTCTCGGCGCGCTCCTGCTGCTCGCCCGACTGCTGACGGTGCACGGCTTCACCCACGCCCCGGCCGTCGTCCTCGGCGCCGCGGGCGCGGCCGAGGCGACCGCCCTGACCACGGTCTTCGCGGGCCGCCTGCCCGGCTGCTCGTTCCTGTCCGCCCCCATCGAAACCGTCGTCGGCGCCTGGGGGCCGGGAGCCGTCCCGGCCCTGGCGTGCGGCGCGGCGGCTCTCGTCCTGCTGATCCACGCGACCCGCACCCTCACCCGAGCCTCGGCCCACGCCACGCCCTCCGGGGCGCCGTGAGCGGGGACCCGAACGTCGGCCCACGGCACCCCACACGGACGCCATGAGCCGCGACCCGAGAACCGGTCCACGGCGCCCCACCGCCGCGCACCGCAAGCAGTGCCCGGAGCCCAGCTCCCGCCCCGGGCGCACCCCTCCCGCGGGGCCGACACCGCGGGCCCTCTCACCGACCCACGGCATCACCCGAAGGAGAACGCCAGATGATCACCTCCCGAACCGGAGAATCCGCCCCGGGAGCCGCCCGATGAGGGTCCTGCTGATCGGAGCCAACGGATACCTCGGCCGCTTCGTCGCCGACCGCCTGCTCGCCGATCCGGCCGTGCAGCTCACCGCGCTCGGCCGGGGCGACGACGCCGACGTACGGTTCGACCTCGCGTCCGGCAGCCCCGGCGCACTCACCCGCTTCCTGGACGCGGTGCACCCCGGAGTCGTCATCAACTGCGCGGGCGCCACCCGCGGCGGCGCCCGCGACCTGACCCGGCACAACACCGTCGCCGTCGCCACCGTCTGCGAGGCCCTGCGCCGCAGCGGCTGCGGGGCACGCCTCGTGCAGCTCGGGTGCGGCGCCGAATACGGGCCCAGCCAGCCCGGATCGTCCACGGCCGAGGACGCCGTGCCGCGCCCCGGCGGCCCGTACGGCGTCAGCAAGCTCGCCGCCACCGAACTGGTCCTCGGCTCCGGCCTGGACGCCGTCGTGCTCCGCGTGTTCTCGCCCGCGGGGCCCGGTACCCCGGCCGGCTCCCCGCTCGGCCGCCTCGCCGAAGCCATGCGCCGCGCCATGCAGTCCGGCGACGGCGAGCTGAAGCTCTCCGGGCTCGGCTTCCAGCGCGACTTCATCGACGTCCGCGATGTCGCCCGTGCCGTCCACGCCGCCTCCCTCTCCGCCGCCCAGGGCGTCATCAACATCGGCTCCGGCCGAGCGGTCCGGCTCCGCGACGCCGCCGCCGTCCTCGCCCGCGTGGCCGGCTACGGCGGCGCCCTGCACGAACTCGACGGCCCGCCCGGACCCGTCGTCCGAGCGACCATCGGCCACCCGCGCACCGACCCCGACCACGCGGCCCCGGTCGCCTACCCCTATCCGGACGGCTGCGGCAGCTGGCAGCAGGCCGACGTGCGCACCGCACGCGACCGGCTCGGCTGGCGGCCCCGGATCAACCTCGAGGAATCCCTCGCCGACATCTGGATGGAGGCGGCATGCCGTATCTGACCAGCACCGCAGCAGGTACCGCGAGCACCGACTTAGGACTCGGCTTCGGCATCCCCGGCTATGCGCACCCCCTCGTCGCTCCGCTGGAATGGGGCGAACTCACCCGCCCCGGAACCCCACTGCACTGGGTCGTCCTCAACGTGGCGGGCGGCCCCGGCATGCGGCCCGACCCGCACTGCCTGGAGGCGGCCGGACGGCTGCGCAACGCCGGCGTCCGCGTGCTCGGCCACCTCGATGTGACGTACGGCGCACGCACCTTCGGTGAGCTGGTCTCCGACGCGCACCGGTATCTCGACTGGTACCGCGTCGACGGCTTCCTGCTCGACCGCTGCCCCACCGAGCGCGCCGCGCTCCCCGAGGTCCGCCGCACGGTCGCCACACTCCGCACGCTGCTCGACGGCGGCCACATCGTGCTCGGCCACGGCAGCCATCCCTACCCCGGATATGCCGAGAACGCCGACCAGTTGGTCACCTTCTCCGGCCCCTGGAGCGACTACCGCTGGTCGCAGGTCGCCGAGTGGACCGCCGACTACCCGCCCGAGCGTTTTTGCCACTTCGTGCACGGGGTGCCCGGCGGCCATCTGGAGGAGGCGCTGCGCATCGCCCGCTGGCAGGGCGCCTCCACGATCTACTTCACCGACCGCACGGACCGGGGCGGACGAGCCGACCCCTGGGAGGCGCTGCCCGGCTACTGGGACGAAATCGTCTCGCGGATCGGAACGGGTGTCTCGGAATGAAGGAGGGCGTGGCAGTGTTACGGGGAGAACAACTGTAGTGATTGACCGACCAACGGAGTCCCCGTGTCGCTGCCACCCCTGGTCGAGCCAGCTGCTGAGCTCACCGTAGACGAGGTCCGCAGGTACTCCCGCCACCTGATCATCCCCGACGTGGGCATGGACGGGCAGAAGCGGCTGAAGAACGCCCGTGTGCTCTGTGTGGGCGCCGGCGGCCTCGGATCGCCGGCGCTGATGTACCTGGCCGCCGCGGGCGTGGGCACGCTCGGCATTGTGGAGTTCGACGAGGTCGACGAGTCGAACCTGCAGCGCCAGATCATCCACAGCCAGGCGGACATCGGCCGCTCCAAGGCCGAGTCGGCCCGCGACTCGGTGCTGGGCATCAATCCGTACGTCAACGTGGTCCTTCACGAAGAGCGGCTTGAGGCCGAGAACGTGATGGACATCTTCAGCCAGTACGACCTGATCGTCGACGGCACGGACAACTTCGCGACCCGCTACCTGGTCAACGACGCGGCCGTGCTGCTGAACAAGCCGTACGTCTGGGGCTCGATCTACCGCTTCGACGGCCAGGCCTCGGTGTTCTGGTCCGAGCACGGCCCCTGCTACCGCTGCCTCTACCCGGAGCCCCCGCCGCCGGGCATGGTCCCCTCCTGCGCCGAGGGCGGCGTGCTGGGCGTGCTGTGCGCGTCCATCGGCTCCATCCAGGTCACCGAGGCGATCAAGCTCCTCGCCGGTGTCGGCGACCCGCTGGTCGGCCGCCTGATGATCTACGACGCCCTGGAGATGCAGTACCGCCAGGTCAAGGTCCGTAAGGACCCGAACTGCGCGGTCTGCGGCGAGAACCCGACCGTCACCGAGCTCATCGACTACGAGGCCTTCTGCGGCGTCGTGTCCGAGGAGGCCCAGGAGGCGGCCGCCGGCTCGACGATCACTCCCAAGCAGCTCAAGGAGTGGATCGACGAGGGCGAGAACATCGAGATCATCGACGTCCGCGAGATCAACGAGTACGAGATCGTCTCGATCCCCGGCGCCAAGCTGATCCCGAAGAACGAGTTCCTCATGGGCACCGCCCTGGAGACCCTCCCGCAGGACAAGAAGATCGTCCTGCACTGCAAGACGGGTGTCCGCAGTGCGGAAGTCCTCGCCGTCCTGAAGTCCGCGGGCTTCTCGGACGCCGTGCACGTCGGCGGCGGCGTGATCGGCTGGGTCAACCAGATCGAGCCGAGCAAGCCGGTGTACTAGACGCATACTTTCTCCGGAGGGGCTCGGCACCGCGGGTGCCGGGCCCCTTTCCGTTGCCCGGGGCAGGGCCGACCCGGCCGCAGCCCGGTGCAGGGCCCGCCGAGCCGCAGCCCGGGGCAGGGCCCGTCCGGCCGTAGACCGGGCTACGAGGAGCAGACCTTGCCGTCCTTCGGCACCGTTCCGTCCAGCAGGTAGCTGTTCACCGTGGAGTCGACACAGTCGCTGCCGCTCCCGTACGCCCCATGGCCCTCGCCCTTCCAGGTGAGCTCCACACCGACGCCCTTGCCCAGCTCGTCGGCCATCCTGCGGGCGCCCTCGTACGGCGTCGCCGGGTCCCCGGTGTTGCCGACGACCAGGACCGGCTCGGCCCCCGGCGCGCTGACCTCCGGAGTGTCGTACTGGCCGGCCACCGGCCAGTCGTGGCACCAGCCCGCCGTGTCCCAGCCCATGAAGTCGCCGAAGACGGGCGAGATCTTCTCGAATTCCGGCAGCAGCTTCTTCGTCTCCGCGGCCGTCGGCCGCTGCTTCGAGTCCAAGCACGATATGACCCGTTGTGAATGCGTCGTCGTGCCGTAGCGCCCCGACTCGTCACGGTCGTTGTAACGGTCCGCGAGTTGCAGCAGCTCCGAGCCGTCCCCGCTCTCGGCCGCGGTCAGAGCGCTGGTCAGCGTCGGCCAGCCCTCCTTGCTGTACAGCGGCAGGACAATGCCGGTGAGGGCGAGTGACTGGGTGAGCTTGCGCCCGCCGGAGGTCGCCAGCGGCTTGGCGTCGATCCGCTTCAGCAGGTCGACGATCTTCTGGGAGCCCTGCTTCGGGTCCTGGCCGGTGGACTTGAGGTAGTCGTTCAGAGCGCGCTGGAAGCCCAGGGTCTGGTTCTTGGCGTGGCCCACCGTGTCGGCGCTGGGGTCGACGACCGCGTCCAGCACCAGGCGGTCCACGTTTTTGGGGAACAAGTGGGCGTAGACGCCGCCGAGCTCGGTGCCGTAGGAGATACCGAAGTAGTGCATCTTCTTGTCGCCGAGGACCTGGCGCATCAGGTCCATGTCCCGGGCCGTGTCGGTCGTCGAGACGTGGGACAGCAGCTCGCCGGCCGCCTTCTCGCAGCCCTTGCCGAAGTCGGCGGCGTCCTTGAAGTACGCCGTCTCCTCCGCCGCGTCGTCCGGAGTGGCGTCCACCTCCTCGGCGGCCTGGATCGCCTTGTCGTTGCGGCAGCGCACGCCCTCGCTGGCGGCGACCCCGCGCGGGTCCCAGCTCACCAGGTCGTAGCGCCGGTGGAGCGGGCTGACGATGCTCGCGTACGACGGCATCATGGAGACGCCCGAGCCGCCGGGGCCGCCGAAGTTGAACAGCAGTGAGCCGATGCGCTTGCCCTGGCCCCCGCTCGCCTTGGAACGGATCAGCGCGAGACCGATCGTCCGCCCGTCCGGCTTCGCGTAGTCCAGCGGCACCTTGAGCGTTGCGCACTGCCAGTCGCCGCCGGGCTCGGCGGAGTCCGAAGTGCCCTTGCAGCGGCCCCAGTCGAGCTGCTGCGCGGTGAGGGAGGCGGGCAGTTTCGACGACGCGCCGGCCGAGTCCGACGCCGTACCGGAAGAGGAATCGGAAGAGGAATCGGAAGACGAGGAGGACGACGTGGCGCCGCCCTTCCCTTCGTCGGAGCCGACCCCGGACGAGCCGCCGCTGCAGCCGGACACCAGCAACGCGGCGGCGGCCAGCGCCGTCCACCGTACGAATCGCGCCATGAACATTCCCCCCTCGCCCGTCCTCCGCCCATGTCGCGGATGACCTGCACGTCATATTAGGCGGGGAGCGAGATTCGACCTCGGCAGCCTGTGGATAACGCTTTGACCTGCACTTTTATGAACAGATGGTGTTGGCTGCCGGTACCTTCCCGGCCAGCAGATAGCCGTCCACCGCGTTGTGCACGCACTTGTTCCCGCTGTCGTAGGCGCCGTGTCCCTGGCCTTTGTACGTCATCTCGATGCCGACGCCCTTGCCCAGCGCGTCCGCCATCTTCTTCGCACCCTCGTACGGTGTGGCCGGGTCCCCGGTGTTGCCGACCACCAGGATCGGGGCGGCGCCCGCGGCGCTCACATCGGCGTGGTCGGCGGCGCCCGCCACGGCCCAGTCGGTGCAGGTGACCATGGACCAGGCCAGATAGTCGCCGAAGACCGATGAGGCGGCGCGGAAGTCCGGGAGCTTCGCCCGGACGTCGGCGGCGCTGTAACGCGCCTTCTCGTCGGCGCAGTTGATGGACACGTTCGCCGCGGCCAGGTTGCTGTACTGGCCGTCGTCGTTGCGCCCGTTCAGCGAGTCCGCCAGCAGCATCAGGCCTCTGCCGTTGCCTTCGTATGCCTGTTCCAGGCTCTCGGTCAGGAACTCCCAGAAGTCCTTCGAGTACAGGGCCTGTGCGACGCCGCTGGTGGCGGCGGTCTGGGTCAGCTCACGCGGGAAGATCCCCTGGATCGGCTTGCTGTCGAGATCCTTCAGCAGCTTGGCGATGCGGTCCTTGACGTCCTGAGCGCTGTCGCCGATCGGGCAGTCCTCGGTCTTCGAGGCGCAGTCCTCGGCGAAGTTGTCGAGCGCGAGCTGGAAGCCCTTGGCCTGCCCGAGGGAGCCCTGTTCCGGGTTCTGCGTCGGATCGACGACCGCGTCGAAGACGGCCCGCCCCACGTTCCCCGGGAACAAGTGGGCGTAGACGCCACCCAGTTCGGTGCCGTAGGAGATGCCGAAGTAGTGCAGCTTGTCGTCGCCGAGGACCTGGCGCATCAGGTCCATGTCGCGGGCCGCGTCCGTGGTGCGCACGTAGGGGAGGGTCTTGCCGGAGTTCTTCTCGCAGGCCGCGTTGAACGTCCGGGTGTTGTCCAGCAGCTTCTTCTGCTCGGCGTCGTCATCCGGGGTGGCGTCCTGCTGGAAGTAGTCGTCGAGCTGCTCGTCGTCCTCGCACTTCACGCCCGCGCTGCGGCCGACCCCGCGCGGGTCGAAGCTCACCAGGTCGTAGCGGGTGCGCAGCTTCGCGTAGTCCTCGCCGAAGGACGGCAGCGCGGTGACGCCCGAGCCGCCGGGGCCACCGAAGTTGAACACGAGCGAGCCGATGCGCTTGCTCTTGTCGCCGCTCGTGCCCGCCCGGACCAGTGCGATCCCGATCGTGTCGCCCTTGGGCTTGTTCCAGTCGCGGGGCGCCTTCATGGTGGCGCACTGCCACTGTGCACCGCCCGGCAGCGGTGAGGGGGCGTCACCTCCGCCCTCCGACTCGGACGGCGCCGGGCAGTCCTTCCAGTTCAGCTTCTGGGCCGACAGATCCTCGTCCTTGGAGTCGTCGCTGCATCCCGTCATCAAGGAGGACAGCAGTACGGCGGTGACGGTCAGCGCAGCGGCGCGCAGCTGGGGCGGGTTCGGCATGCTCCCCATCCTGCGGTCGTGCGGAGCGGTGCGCTCGGGGCGCGGGCCGTACGAGGTACGCGGGCCTACAGCGCGCCCTTGCGGGTCAGATGGTTGAAGAACAGCCATCCCGGCAGCACCGGCAGCCACAGCGTCAGCAGCCGGTACAGCAGCACCGCGGGCGCCGCGACCTCCTTGGGGAGCCCCACGGCGATCAGACCGACCGTCAAAGTCGCCTCGACCGCGCCCACACCGCCCGGAGTCGGCGCCGCCGAGCCGAGCGCGTTGCCGGCGAGGAAGACGACGGCGACGCTGGCGAGGCTGAGCGTGGTGGTGTCCTCGTGGCCGAACGCGCGGATCGACGCGTCCAGGCACATCACGAAGCAGGCGGTGAGGAGCAGCATGCCGCCGATCCCGGTGACCAGCTTCTGCGGCCGCTGGAGCACGTCGAGCATGCGCGGCACGACACCCGCGAAAAGCGACCGCACGCGCGTGGCGACGAATTTGCGCAGGAACGGCACCGACGTGACCACGAGGACGAGTACGGCCACGGTCAGCAGGCCCGCGATGACCGTACGGGAAGGCGACAGGGACGGCGTCTTCTCGGTGCCGGTCAGATAGCCGAAGGACAGCAGCATCAGAATGTGGCAGCCGAGTCCGAACAGCTGCGACGCGCCGACGCTCGCCACCGCGAGACCCGGGCGCACCCCGGCGCGTTGCAGGAAGCGCGTGTTGAGGGCGACACCGCCGACCGCGGCGGGAGCCACGATCTTCACGAACGACCCGGCGACCTGCGCCGCCACGGTCCGCACGAATGGCACTCGCTCCGGCACGAAGCCGAGCAGGCTCATCGCCGCCGCGAAGTAGCTCAGCGCCGAGAACAGCACCGCCGCGGCGACCCAGCCCCACTCGGCGTCGTCGAAGAGGGTGCCGAACTCGATGTGCGTGAGCTGCGTCAGCAGGAAGTACGCACCGATGGCACCCGCCATGAAGCTGAGGAGGGTGCGCGGCCGGACGCGCTCCAGGCGGGCCGGTTCGACCGGCGCCTGGGGCCGGATCAGCAGCACCTGGTGGCGGATCTGGGTGAGCAGATCCTCCTCGCGTGCCTCGTCCAGAGCCTCGTCGATCGCCCGCTTCTCGGCCCGCTGCTCCGCGCGTACGGCCTTCTTGTCGGGCTTTTCCAGTACGGGCGGAGCGGATTCCTTCTGGGCTTCCTCGGCGCGGGCGAGCTTGTCCAGCCGCGACGCCTCCAGAACCGCCTCGCGCTCGCGCTGCGAACGCTCCCGGGCGAGTCTTCGCAGCGTCGCGCGCGTGGAGCGCGTCAACGCGATCGGCTGAAGCAGCGGCAGACAGTCGGCGACCGCGTCCGGGCCGAGCACACCGACCGCCGACGCGACCGCCCGCTCGGCACCCACGCGCAGTCCGAGCGTGGTCAGCAGCTGGGCGATGTCCATGCGCAGGACCAGGTCGCTCGCCGCGATCTCGCCGCCGCGCAGATCCGTCAGGATCACCATGCCGGAACGATCCACCAAGATCGCGTCCCCGGCGAGCCTGCGGTGCGCGATGCGCCGCGACTGGAGCGCCTGCACCTGACGCCAGGTCTCCCGCAGCAGATCGTCGGTGATGACGTCGTCGGGCAGCGAGTCCAGGGTGCGCCCGCCGGAGTGCTCGTAGACGAGCATCACGGCGTCGGGGCCCAGTTCGGAGGTCGCGATCAGCTTGGGCGCGTTGGCGCCGGCCGCGATCGCCGCGTACGCGAGGAGGGCCTCCTGCTCCAGCGCCTGGCGCAGCGTCTGGAGGCTGCGGCGCGTGGTGATGCCCCGCAGCGTCAGCCGACGCCACACCCGGTAGAAGAAGCCCTGCGCCTGCTGCTCGCGGTCGACCACCGTGACGTCCAGCGGCGGACCGTCCTCCAGCGAGACGAAGTAGCGCCGACCGCGGTCGCCGATCTCCGATGCGTCCGGTGCCTCCTCACGGGCCGCGGAGACCGGGCGGAAACCGACGTGCCGCAGACCCGCCATCAGCGTCCGCCCGGTGGGCCGCACGTTCGGCGAGCCGACCGCGTAGAGCGTCCCGTAGGCGACGGTCCAGCCGATCAGCACCGTCAGCATGATCGAGAACGGTGTCGTGTAGCCGGTGACCAGCGTCGAGAAGGCGTCGAGGAGCAGCACCACCCACAGCACCGCTCGCCAGCGCGGCCTGCGGGACATGCCGACGGCCGTCATATACGCGATCACCGGCGCCAGATAGCCGTGCACCGGGTCGGTGAGCGCGTGGATGTCGCCCGGCGAGGGCCGGGTGAGCGCCTCCTGGATGGAGTCCGGGGCGCCCTTCGCGACCCACAGGTCCGTGGCGAGTGTCACGCCGTGGGCGAGCACCGCGGCGAGGACACCGTCGGCGATACGCAGCCCGTCCCGCTTGATCAGCCGCTCGATCGCGAAGGCGACCGGCACCAGAAGGATCGCGATGCTCGACGCCAGACCCGCGATCTTGCTCAGCAGATCCGGTGCCTGACCGGTGCCCTTGTTGATGTCCTGCTCGAGCCCCGATGTGGTGCCGTGCGCGAACGCGGCGACGGCAAGCAGCACGGCGATCGCGAGAACACCGACCAGAAGCCGCATCAGGTCGGAAGGACGGTGCACGCGCGCGGGGAGCAGCGGTTCGTCGCCCTCCACCTCGTCGACATGGGTGCCGTCGGCGCAGTCGTCGTCCCGCTCGGCGTTCTCGTCCGTCCCCGGAGTGGTCTCGTCCGACTTCCCGGACGCGTCCTCCGGAGCCGCCGATTCAGCGCCCTTCTTGTCCGCGTCGCCGGTGTCCGGGCGCGACGAAGCGTCAGACGTGCTCTCCGCCTCTTCGGGATGCACTCCCTGCTGCCTCATCGTCTCTTCTTGGTCTCGTATCACCAGTCACCGCCCGCACGATGGTGGCATGCCCGACTGACACACGGGGGCATCAGGGTGCAATACGGGGGCGCACAGTCTGCCCGAAGCGCCGCGCCCGGGGCGAGGGATACGCACAGTCGTCACCGCGTCACATTGTCGGTGGGGTGGGGCAGGATGGGGCGGATGAGCGAGGAGAGTCTTCCGGCGGACGCCCTGCCGGAGTACGCGGAGCGGGTCCTTGAGGTCGCCGAGCTGATCCCGCCCGGGCGCGTCATGACGTACGGGGACGTGGCGGAATGGCTCCAGGAGGGCGGTCCGCGACAGGTGGGACGAGTGATGGCCCTCTACGGAGGAGCGGTTCCGTGGTGGCGTGTCGTACGCGCGGACGGAGTGCTGCTCCCGGGCCATGAACTCGACGCGCTCGGCCATTACCGCACGGAGGGCACCCCCCTGAGGGAGGCGAGCAGAGCCTCCGAAGGTCATCTGCCGCGCATCGACATGAAACGAGCGCGATGGGACGGCGGAGAACGCGCGGAGGGTCACATCTGACAGCTTCCGGCATCGGACCGGCCAAGGGGCGACCTGTGGCCCGTACGGGGGAAGCGGGGCACGTCCGCGACATGCCGTACGTTCGAGCACCGGGGGACGCACGTGACCCGAGGGAAGAAGGGGAAGCCCTCCTTCCACGGTGCCCACCGGCGTAGCGTCGACGGCGCACCTCCCCCTCACCCCGCGGTCACCGCCCTCCACGCGCGGCAGCCCTCCAACCAGCACAACCATCAAGGCCGGCGAACCACGTGAGCTCCTCTTCTTCCACCAGGCGCCTGCCGCACCCCCAGGTGCGACAGGGGACCCGCGGCGCGTACCGACTGGTGCGTACCCCGCCGGTCCCGGTGGACCCCCCTCGTCTGGACGCAGGGCAGCGCGCGGTGGTTGACCACAGGAGCGGCCCTCTGCTCGTCCTCGCAGGTCCGGGTACCGGCAAGACGACCACACTCGTCGAGTCCGTGGCGGCCCGGATCGCCCGCGGAGGCGATCCCGAACGCATCCTGGTGCTGACGTTCAGCCGCAAGGCCGCCGTCGAACTGCGCGACCGCATGGCACTGCGCATAGGAGCAGCCCGCGCCCCGCAGGCCACCACCTTCCACTCCTTCTGCTACGCCCTGGTCCGCGCCCACCAGGACAGCGACCTGTTCGTCGAACCCCTGCGCCTGCTGTCCGGCCCCGAACAGGACGTGGCCGTCCGCGAGCTGCTCGCCGGGCAGCCCGACCTGGAACGGCTCGGCCTCGCCCATGTGCGCTGGCCCGACGAACTGCGCGCCTGCCTGACCACGCGCGGCTTCGCCGACGAGGTCCGCGCCGTCCTCGCCCGCAGCCGCGAGCTGGGCCTCGGCCCGGATGCCCTCGACGCCTTCGCCGCCCGCATCGGCCGCCCCGACTGGCGCGCCGCCGCGGCCTTCCTCGCCGAGTACCTCGACGTTCTCGACCTGCAAGGAGTGCTCGACTACGCGGAACTCGTCCACCGCGCGGTGCTCCTCGCCGGGCGCCCCGGCGTCGCCGAACACCTGGCCGCGCAGTACGACGCCGTCTACGTGGACGAGTACCAGGACACCGATCCCGCACAGGTACGGCTGCTGGGGGCCCTCGCGGGCAGCGGACGCACCCTCATCTCCTTCGGAGACCCCGACCAGTCGATCTACGCGTTCCGGGGCGCCGACGTGAACGGCATCCTGGACTTCCCCGCCATGTTCCCCTGCCAGGACGGCACGCCGGCGCCGGTGGAGGTGCTCAGGACGTCCCGCCGCTCGGGCGCCACCCTCCTGACGGCCACCCGCCTGCTCACCCAGCGCATGCCGCTGACCCGCCTCCCGGCGCAGAAGGTACGTGCCCACCGCGAACTCTCCCCGGTACGGGACGGCGGCCGCGTCGAGGTCTTCACCTACCCGACGCCCGGCACGGAACTCGACAACATTGCCGACATCCTGCGCCGCGCCCACCTCGAGGACGGCGTCCCCTGGAGCGACATGGCCGTCCTGGTCCGTGCCGGCGCCCGCACCATCCCGTCCGTCCGCCGCGCCCTCACCGCGGCCGGCGTCCCCCTGGACATCGACGGCGACGACCTTCCCCTCCGGCACGAACCGGCGGTCGCGCCCCTGCTGTCGGCGCTGCGGGCGGTGGCACAAGCGGTGGCGGGGGAGGGCGAGGAGGTGGCCATCGCTGAGGCTGTGCCGGAGCCGGAGCCGGAGCCGGAGCCGGAGCCGGAGCCGGAGCCGGAGCCGGTGTCGGTGTCGGAGTCGGAGGAGCCCGATGTTTCCGAGGCTGAACCGGCCGTGGCCGACGCCCCGTCCCCCGACCCCGCGGAACCCGCAACCGAATCTGCCACCCCCGAAGCCTCGTCCCCCGCCAAGCCCTGGCTCGACACCGAAACCGCGCTCACCCTCCTCGCCTCGCCCCTGGCGGGCATGGACGCCGCCGACCTGCGGAGGCTGGGCCGCGCCCTGCGCGAGGAGGAGCGGGCGGCAGGCAACCACGTGCCGCCGCCCTCCGACGAACTGCTCGCGCGGGCGCTCGCCGAGCCGGAGCGCCTGGTCGCGCACGACCCGGCGTACGCGCGCGGAGCCCAGCGCCTCGGCGCCCTGTTGCGCAAAGCACGCGAGCGCCTCGCCGGCGGCGGGACGGCCGAGGAAGCGCTGTGGGAGCTGTGGGTCGGCACTCCGTGGCCGCAGCGCCTGGAGCGAGCCGCCCGGCGCGGCGGCGCCGCCGGGCGCAACGCCGACCGCGACCTGGACGCGGTGTGCGCGCTGTTCGCGACCGCGTCCCGCGCAGAGGAGCGCACCGGCGGACGCGGCGCCCTCAACTTCCTGGAGGAGGTCGAAGCGCAGGACATCGCCGCCGACACGCTCACCCGCAGAGCCGTACGCCCCGACGCCGTACGCCTGATGACCGCGCACCGCTCCAAGGGCCTGGAATGGCGCCTCGTCGTCGTCGCCGGCGTCCAGGAGGGACTGTGGCCGGACCTGCGCCGCCGCGGCTCCCTGCTGGAGGCCGACCGCATCGGACGCGACGGCCTCGCCGAACCACTCACCCCCGGAGCACTGCTCTCCGAAGAGCGCCGTTTGTTCTACGTGGCCGCCACGCGCGCGCGTGAACGCCTCGTCGTCACCGCGGTGAAGGCCCCCGCCGACGACGGCGACCAGCCCTCCCGCTTCCTCACCGAACTCGGCGTGGAACCCAAGGACGTCACGGGCCGCCCACGCCGACCACTGTCCGTCGCCGCGCTCGTCGCCGAACTGCGCGCCACCACCGTCGACCCGCGCGTGTCGGACACCCTCAGGGAGGCCGCCGCCCGCCGCCTGGCCCGGCTCGCCGCGCTCGCCGACGAGGACGGCCGCCCCCTCGTGCCCTCCGCGCACCCCTACCGCTGGTGGGGCATGTACGAGCCGACCGAGAGCAAAGTCCCGCTGCGCAACCGCGACCAGCCCGTCGTGCTCTCCGGAAGCGCCCTCGACCAACTCGCCAACACCTGCGCCCTGCAGTGGTTCCTGGGCCGCGAGGTGAAGGCCGACGCGCCCGCCACCGCCGCCCAGGGCTTCGGCAACGTGGTGCACGTCCTCGCCGACGAGGTCGCCTCCGGACGCACCCCCGCCGACCTCGCCGTCCTCATGGAGCGCCTCGACTCCGTGTGGAACGCGCTCGCCTTCGACGCGCCCTGGAAGTCGGCACAGGAGAAGGAGAACGCACGCGTCGCGCTCGAACGCTTCCTGAAGTGGCACGTCGACTCCAACGGAGCCCGCCCCGGACGTACGCCCGTGGCCAGCGAACACGACTTCGACGTGACCCTCGAAGCGGGCTCCTACGAAGTACGCATCCGCGGCTCCATGGACCGCGTCGAGGCGGACACCGAGGGCCGCGCCTACGTGGTCGACTTCAAGACCGGCAAGCAGGCGCCGAGCGCCGCCGAGGTCGCCCACCATCCGCAGCTCGCCGTCTACCAGCTCGCCGTCCGAGAGGGCGCCGTCGACGAGGCCTTCGACGGCGTGCGCCCCGAAGCGGGCGGCGCCGAACTCGTCCAGCTGCGCCAGGGCGCCGCCAAGAAGAACGGCGGCGAGACGCTGCCCAAGGTGCAGTCCCAGGAACCCCTCTCGGGGGAGTGGGCCGGCGACCTCCTGGCCGTCGCCGCAGGCAAGGTCCTCGACGAGCGGTTCTCGCCGACCACCGGGCAGCACTGCACGCACTGCGCGTTCCGGGCGTCGTGCAGCGCACGGCCCGAGGGGCGGCACGTGGTCGAGTGACACCAGCCGGCACGCCATAGGACGACGTGCCGGTACACCGTCGCACCGCACACCGCGGCCAGCAGCCGAGTGACATACGGCACCACACGTGCTGACCTGCGGTTCTCCCGCCCCGACGGCCGATGTGGCCCCCGCTGTCAGTGCGCGCCGCTAGCCTCTCTGACGTGCCCGCCCGCATCACCGATCCCGATCAGCTCAAGGAGCTCCTCGGCATCCCGTTCACCCCGGAGCAGACGGCCTGCATCACCGCACCGCCCGCCCCGCAGGTCATCGTGGCCGGAGCCGGATCGGGCAAGACCACGGTGATGGCCGCCCGAGTGGTGTGGCTGGTCGGCACCGGACAGGTCGCCCCCGAACAGGTCCTCGGCCTGACCTTCACCAACAAGGCGGCGGGCGAACTCGCCGAACGCGTCCGCAAGGCCCTCATCAGAGCCGGCGTCACGGACCCCGACGTGATCGACCCGGACAACCCGCCGGGCGAACCGGTCATCTCCACCTACCACGCCTTCGCCGGCCGCCTGCTGACCGACCACGGCCTGCGCATCGGGCTCGAACCGACCTCCCGCCTCCTCGCCGACGCCACCCGCTACCAGCTCGCCGCACGCGTGCTGCGCGAGGCCCCGGGCCCCTACCCGGCGCTGACCCGCTCCTTCCCCGATCTGGTCGGCGACCTCCTCACGCTCGACTCCGAGCTCGCCGAACACCTCGTACGCCCCGAGGACCTGCGCGCCTACGACCGCGAACTGCTGCGCTCCCTGGAGGGCGCCAAGCTCACCAACCCCGACCTGCGCAAGGTCCCCGAAGCCGCCGCCGCCCGCCGCGAACTCGCCGAACTCGTCAGCCGCTACCGCGCGGCCAAACGCGAGCGGGACCTCCTCGACTTCGGCGACCAGATCGCCCTCTCCGCGACCCTCGCCGACACCCGCCCCGAAGTCGGCGCCATCCTGCGCGACGAGTTCCGCGTCGTCCTCCTCGACGAATACCAGGACACCTCGGTGGCCCAGCGCGTGCTGCTCGCCGGACTGTTCGGCGGTGGCACGGGCCACCCGGTGACCGCCGTCGGCGACCCCTGCCAGGCGATCTACGGCTGGCGCGGCGCCTCCGTCGCCAACCTCGACGACTTTCCCGAGCACTTCGCGAAGGCCGACGGCAGCGAGGCCGAACGCCAGTCACTCAGCGAGAACCGCCGCAGCGGCGGCCGCCTCCTCGATCTCGCCAACGGCCTCGCGCAGCCGCTGCGCGCCCTCCACGCGGGAGTGGAGGCCCTCCGGCCCGCCCCGGGCGCCGAACGCGACGGCACCGTCCGCTGCGCGCTCCTGCCCACCCACGCCGAGGAGATGGACTGGCTCGCCGACTCCATCGCCCACCTCGTGCACACCGGAAAGGCACCCGGCGAGATCGCCGTCCTGTGCCGCACCGCGACCGACTTCGCCGAGATCCAGGGCGCCCTCGTCGCCCGCGACATCCCCGTCGAAGTGGTCGGCCTCTCCGGACTGCTGCACCTCCCCGAGGTCGCCGACCTCGTCGCCGTCTGCGAAGTCCTCCAGGACCCCGGCGCCAACGCCTCCCTCGTACGCCTGCTCACCGGCCCACGCTGGCGGATCGGCGCCCGCGACCTGGCCCTCCTCGGGCGGCGCGCCCGACTGCTCGTGTCCCACGCACACGCGCGCGCCGACGACGACCCGGACCGCCGGCTCGCCGCCGCCGTCGAAGGGGTCGACCCGTCCGAGGTGATATCGCTCGCGGACGCCCTCGACACCTTCCTGGAAATGCCCCTAGACGCCGCAGGGGACGACGACGGACTGCCCTTCTCGCCGGACGCGCGCGTACGGTTCGCCCGCCTCGCCGCCGAGCTGCGCGACCTGCGCCGCTCCCTCGCCGACCCGCTGATGGACGTCCTGCACCGCGTCCTCGCCGTCACCGGCCTGGAGGTGGAGCTCTCCGCGTCCCCGCACGCGCTGGCCGCCCGCCGCCGCGAGACCCTGTCCAACTTCCTGGACATCGCGGCGTCCTTCGCCGCGGGCGACGGCGAAGCGACCCTCCTCGCCTTCCTCGGCTTCCTGCGCACCGCCGCGCAGTACGAGAAGGGCCTCGACAACGCCCTCCCCGGCGGCGAGAACACCGTCAAGGTCCTCACCGCACACAAGTCCAAGGGCCTGGAATGGGACGTCGTCGCCGTCCCCGGACTGGTCACCGGCACCTTCCCCAGCACCCAGGGCCGCGAGAAGTGGACCGCCCAGGGCAAGGTCCTGCCGCACGAGCTGCGCGGCGACGCCGACACACTGCCCGACATCGACGCCTGGGACGCCAAGGGCATGAAGGCCTTCCACGAGGCCATGAAGGACCACCAGCACACCGAGGAACTCCGCCTCGGCTACGTCACCTTCACCCGCCCCCGCTCCCTGCTGCTCGGCTCTGGCCACTGGTGGGGCCCCTCCCAGAAGCGCCCGCGCGGCCCCTCCGACTTCCTCCACGCCCTCTACGAACACTGCGCCGCCGGACACGGCGACATCGAGGCATGGGCGGACGAGCCCGCCGAGGACGAGGAGAACCCGGCACTCCACCAGGCGAACGGCGACCACGCCTGGCCGCTCCCGCTCGACGACACGGCACTCGCCCGCCGTCGCGCGGCCGCCGAGACCGTACTCGCCCACCTCGAACGGGCCGCCTCCCACGAGGACACCCACCCCGGCGCCGACCCCGACTCCACCTCGTACGAGGACCCGGACTGGCCACCCCCGCCGGACGACGACGAAGCCCTCTACGAGGACCCCCTCTACGAAGACCCCCTGTACGAGGAAGACGGCTACCCCGAGGACGGCACCCGCGACGGCGCCCCTGGGAGCGGCTTCCCCGAAGTCGACGGCCATGAGGTCGACGACTCCGGGGCAGACGACTCCGACTGGGACTCCTGGACCACGGACCGCCCCGCACACGCCCCCCACGCACGCGTGCCCCTCCCCGACGACGAAACAACGCACACCCCGACCGTCCCGCACGCCCGCCGCCACCCCGCCGAAACCCGCCTCACCCCCGAAGAGGCCCGCACCCTCGCCTCCTGGGACCGCGACCTGGACGCCCTCACCGGAGAACTGCTGCGCGCCCGCGCAAGCGTCACCGACGTACCCCTGCCGCCC
The DNA here is from genome assembly GCF_041051975.1 of Streptomyces sp. R21. GTDB lineage: Bacteria > Actinomycetota > Actinomycetes > Streptomycetales > Streptomycetaceae > Streptomyces. Next base: position 3,516,256 of record NZ_CP163435.1, read on the forward strand.
TCGCTCACCGCCTCGCAGCTACTGCGCCTGGCCGCCGACCCGGACGGCTTCGCGCAGGAACTGGCCCGCCCCATGCCGCACCCCCCGCAGCCCGCCGCCCGCCGCGGCACCCGCTTCCACGCCTGGGTGGAATCCCGCTTCGAAGAGCTCCGGCTGCCCCTGCTGGAACCCGACGAGCTACCCGGCAGCGAGGCCGAGATCGCCGACGAACGCGACCTGGAGACCCTCAAGGACGCCTTCGAACGCAGTCCCTACGCCCACCGGACCCCCTACCGCATCGAAGCCCCCTTCCAGCTCGCCATCGCCGGACGCATCGTCCGCGGACGCATCGACGCCGTCTACCGGGAGCACGACGGCGACACCACGACGTACGAGATCGTCGACTGGAAGACCAACCGCACCCGCACCGCAGACCCCCTCCAGCTCGCCCTCTACCGGCTCGCCTGGGCCGAGCAGCACGGCGTACCGCCAGAGTCCGTCAAAGCCGCCTTCCTCTACGTGCGCAGCGGCGAAGTCGTCCGCCCCGACGACCTCCCCGACCGGGCCGCCCTGGAGCGGCTGCTCCTGGAAGAGCCACAGGAAGAGACCGCGGTGGAACCACCGGACGAACACGCCCCGGCGGGCGGATAGGCTCGTGAGCATGAGCAAGCCCGTTGACAGCGCCGTCAGCACCGTCCGCACATACATCCAGGACCACCGCGCCGCCTTCCTCGACGACCTCGCCGAGTGGCTGCGCATCCCCTCGGTGTCCGCCCAGCCCGACCACGCCGCGGACGTACGGCGCAGCGCCGACTGGCTCGCCGCCAAGCTGCGCGAGACCGGCTTCCCCACCACCGAGGTCTGGTCGACCGACGGCGCCCCGGCCGTCTTCGCCGAATGGCCCTCCGACGACCCAGGGGCCCCCACAGTCCTCGTCTACGGACACCATGACGTGCAGCCCGCCGCCCGCGAGGACGGCTGGAACACCGAACCCTTCGAGCCCGAAATCATCGGAAACCGCCTCCACGCGCGCGGGGCGGCCGACGACAAGGGCCAGGTGTTCTTTCACACACTCGGCGTCCGCGCCCACCTCGCCGCCACCGGACGCACCACCCCGGCCGTCCACCTGAAACTCCTCATCGAAGGCGAGGAGGAATCGGGCTCCCCGCACTTCCGCACCCTCGTCGAAGCACACGCCCAGCGCCTCGCCGCCGACGCCGTGATCGTCTCCGACACCGGCATGTGGTCCGAGGACACCCCCACGGTGTGCACCGGAATGCGCGGCCTCGCCGAATGCGAGATCCAGCTCCACGGCCCCGACCAGGACATCCACTCCGGCTCCTTCGGCGGCGCCGTCCCCAACCCGGCCACCGCCGCCGCCCGCCTCGTCGCCGCCCTGCACGACGAGCACGCGCGCGTGGCAGTCCCCGGCTTCTACGAAGGCATCACCGAACTCACCGACCGCGAACGCGAACTCTTCGCCGAACTGCCCTTCGACGAAGCCCAGTGGCTGCGCACGGCCAAGTCCTCCGCCACCCACGGAGAAGCCGGACACACCACCCTGGAGCGCATCTGGGCCCGCCCGACCGCCGAGGTCAACGGCATCGGCGGCGGCTACCAGGGCCCCGGCAGCAAGACGATCATCCCGTCCTCCGCCATGGTCAAACTCTCCTTCCGACTGGTCGCCGGACAGGACCCCGACCACATCGAGAAGGCCGTACGCGCCTGGGCCGCCGAACAGCTGCCCCCGGGCATCCGCCACGAGATCACCTTCGGCGCGGCCACCCGCCCCTGCCTGACCCCCCTGGACCACCCGGCCCTCCAGTCCGTCGCACGCGCCATGGGCCGCGCCTTCGAACAGCCGGTCCGCTTCACCCGCGAAGGCGGCTCCGGGCCCGCCGCCGACCTTCAGGAAGTCCTCGGCGCACCCGTGCTCTTCCTCGGCATCTCCGTCCCGTCCGACGGCTGGCACGCCCCCAACGAAAAGGTCGAACTCGACCTGCTCCTCAAAGGCGTCGAAACCTCCGCCCACCTGTGGACGGACCTGGCCGAGAACTGGCGAGAGGCACACTGAAGAAGGCCTCCCGCGCACGTCCCACCACACGCCCACGCACGTCCGCCGCATGCCCTGCTGAACCGCCCGCCGAAATAACCGTTCCACCGGGGGAGTTGGAAGCACCCGTGACCACCTGGACCGACCACACCGCCGACCGTCCCATCTCGCTCACCGCCCCGAGCGGCATCGACCGGGCCGCCCACCACCGGCTCGACGAGGCCTGGCTCGCGGCGGCATGGAGCCACCCCACGACCCGCGTCTTCGTGGTCTCCGGCGGCCAGGTCCTCATCGACGAGACGGCCGACGGCACCACCGAACTCGTCATGACCCCCTCCTTCGAAGCCCCGCTCACCGAAGCACACCGCTACTTCCTCGGCAGCGACGACGACGGTGTGAGCTACTTCGCACTCCAGAAGGACGCCCTGCCCGGTCGCATGGACCAGTCCGCGCGCCCCGCAGGCCTGCGCGAAGCAGGCCTCCTCCTGTCCCCGCGCGACGCCGGCCTGATGGTGCACGCCGTCGCCCTGGAGAACTGGCAGCGCCTGCACCGCTTCTGCTCACGCTGCGGCGAGCGCACCGTCATCGCGGCGGCCGGCCACATCCGCCGCTGCCCCGCATGCGGCGCCGAGCACTACCCGCGCACCGACCCGGCCGTGATCATGGCCGTGACGGACGACGACGACCGCATCCTCCTCGGCCGCCAGGTCCACTGGCCCGAAGGCCGCTTCTCCACCCTCGCCGGCTTCGTCGAACCCGGCGAGTCCATCGAGCAGTCCGTGCGCCGCGAGGTCTTCGAAGAAGCGGGCGTCACCGTCGGCGAGGTCGAATACGTCGCCAGCCAGCCCTGGCCCTTCCCCTCCAGCCTGATGCTCGGCTTCATGGCCCGCGCCACCTCCTCCGAGATCAACGTCGACGGCGAGGAGATCCACGAAGCCCGCTGGTTCTCCCGCGAGGACCTGCGCACCGCCTTCGAATCCGGCGAGGTCCTGCCGCCCTACGGCATCTCGATCGCCGCCCGCCTCATCGAGCTCTGGTACGGCAAGCCCCTGCCCAGGCCCGGAAGCGCGGCTGCCTGACCCGCACAGCGCATACGAAAGGGGCTGTCCTCGAGTCGGTTCGAGAACAGCCCCTTCGCCTGCGGCCGCCGCCGGAGCGCGCGCCGAAGACGTAGCGCTCAGACGCTGATCTTCTGCTTGACCTGCGCCAGCGACGGATTCGTGAGCGTCGAACCGTCCGGGAAGAGCACGGTGGGAACCGTCTGGTTCCCACCATTCGCCTTCTCCACGAACGCCGCGGACGCCGGGTCCTGCTCGATGTTGATCTCGTCGTACGTGATGCCCTCGCGGTCCATCTGGCTCTTCAGCCGACGGCAGTAGCCGCACCACGTGGTGCTGTACATCGTCACAGTGCCCGGCATGTCTCTGGCGCTCCTTTGCTGCTGGGGTGCGTACTCGCAGTCAGGGGAACGTACGGGACGCGGCTGCCATTCCCGCAGGGGGTATCGCACGGCCCACTGTGGCGCCTGCCTCATTAGTACGACTACAGGCGCCTCCCTGTGGACAACCGGCTCACCCGCCTCCGACGACCTGGCAGCATGGCGGGGTGACATCAGCAACGCACTCCACCCTCTTCCCGCAGGTTCCGGACTCGGCCGACGCGGTGCTCGACGGGCTCGACCCCGAGCAGCGCGAAGTCGCCACCGCCCTGCACGGACCGGTGTGCGTCCTGGCAGGCGCCGGCACGGGCAAGACCCGAGCCATCACCCACCGCATCGCCTACGGAGTGCGCGCCGGAATACTGCAGCCCTCCAGCGTGCTGGCCGTCACCTTCACCAACCGCGCCGCCGGCGAAATGCGCGGCCGCCTCCGCCAACTCGGCGCCGCCGGCGTCCAGGCCCGCACCTTCCACTCCGCCGCACTGCGCCAGCTCCAGTACTTCTGGCCGAAAGCAGTCGGCGGAAGCATGCCCCGGCTCGTCGACCGCAAGATCCAACTCGTCGCCGACGCCGCGGCAGCCTGCCGCATCCGCCTCGACCGCGGCGAGCTGCGCGACGTCACCGCCGAGATCGAATGGTCCAAGGTCACCCAGACCATCCCCGCCGACTACGCGGCCGCCGCCGCCAAAGCCGGCCGCGAAACCCCCCGCAACCCCGCCGAGATCGCCCAGCTCTACGGAACGTACGAAGACCTCAAGCGCGACCGAGCCGTCATCGACTTCGAGGACGTCCTGCTGCTCACCGTCGCCGTCCTCCAGGACCGCCACGACATCGCCGAACAGGTCCGCTCGCAGTACCAGCACTTCGTGGTCGACGAGTACCAGGACGTCAGCCCCCTCCAGCAACGCCTCCTCGACCTGTGGCTCGGCGAACGCGACAGCCTCTGCGTCGTCGGCGACGCCAGCCAGACGATCTACTCGTTCACCGGTGCAACCCCCGACCACCTTCTCGACTTCCGCACCCGCCACCCGGCGGCCACCGTCGTCAAACTCGTCCGGGACTACCGCTCCACCCCTCAGGTCGTCCACCTCGCCAACGGCCTGCTGGCCCAGGCCCGCGGACGCGCCGCCGACCACCGCCTCGAACTGATCTCCCAACGCGCAGCGGGCCCCGAGCCCGGCTACACCGAGTTCACCGACGAACCCGCCGAAGCCGAAGGCGCCGCCCGTCGCATTCGCGATCTCATCGCCTCCGGAGTCCCCGCCGGCGAGATCGCCATCCTCTTCCGCACGAACTCCCAGTCGGAGATCTACGAACAAGCCCTCGCAGACGTCGGCGTGCCCTACCAGCTGCGCGGCGCCGAGCGCTTCTTCGACCGCCCCGAGGTACGCAAGGCGGGCGTCGCCCTGCGCGGTGCCGCCCGCTTCGGAAACAACGACTCCCTCCTCGACGAGGCGGTCGACCTGCCCTCACAGGTCCGCGCCGTCCTGTCGGGCGAAGGCTGGACCACCGAACCTCCCGCCGGCTCCGGCGCCGTCAGAGAACGCTGGGAATCACTGGCCGCCCTGGTGCACCTGGCACAGGACTTCGCCACGGCCAAAGCCGGCGCCACCCTGAGCGACCTCGTGGCGGAACTGGACGAGCGCGCCAGCGCCCAGCACGCCCCGACCGTCCAGGGCGTCACCCTCGCCTCCCTCCACTCCGCCAAGGGCCTGGAGTGGGACGCAGTGTTCCTCGTCGGCGTCGCCGAAGGCATGATGCCGATCACCTACGCGAAAACCGACGAACAGGTGGAGGAAGAACGCCGCCTCCTCTACGTCGGCGTCACCCGGGCCAGAGAACGCCTCTACGTCTCCTGGTCCCTCTCCCGCTCACCCGGCGGCCGCCCCAATCGCCGTCCCAGCCGGTTCCTCGACGGCCTGCGCCCGGGATCCGTCACCACCGCCGGCCGCGGCAGCACAGGCGGCGCGGGCGGCATCGAGCGCGGCACCGGGAGCAGAGGCGGAACCGCCGTGCGACGCACCAGCCGGACCCCGGCCCGCTGCCGCGTCTGCGGCCACACGCTGAACGGGGCCGCCGAGATGAAGCTGATGCGCTGCGACGACTGCCCCTCAGACATGGACGAGGGCCTCTACGAGCGGCTGCGCGAGTGGCGAGCGGTACAGGCGCAGCGCAGCGGACAGCCCGCGTTCTGCGTCTTCACCGACAAGACCCTGATGGCGATCGCCGAGACCGTGCCCGACGACGAGGGCGAGCTGGCGCGGATCCCAGGCGTCGGCGTACGCAAGCTCAACCGCTTCGGAGCCGACGTACTGGCCATCTGTGCAGGTCAAGAGCTTGAGGGAGACGAGGAAGATGACTGATACAAACTCGTCGAAAAAATAGTTTGCGCATGCCCCAGCAATCCCCATAGGTTCTTAACACGCGAACGGAGGCCTTCTCGAAGGCCCCGGTTCCGTGCTGTACTTAATATTCGTCGGACTGGCTCACCCCAGTCCCCCAAGACGCCGAGAGGAGGCGATTCCAGTGATCAGCATCAACCGCAGCTTCATCAGCACTGTCAAAATGACCGATTGCTCGGTCGTCTCCACGTGCATGCTCGGCGTCTCGAACCTGGGCACCGGTCTGTCCGGCATTCCTGCCGTCCGGCCGGCGTCCTCCCTGTCTCTCGCGGGTCTTCCCATCCGTGAGCGCAATGAGCGACCGACCCAGGCACTGGAAGCAGCAGTAGTGGCAGAAGCGCAGGCCTATGCCTTTGCCGCAACCGGTGCCGGATCCCAGAAGCAGACGAAGCAGCACCACACGATGTGGGCCTTCCGTGGGCCTGAACCCTGGAGTGATCCAGCCTGATCTTCGATCAGGCCGGCGCCTTCAGGGCCGCGGAACCCCACCCGGGATCCGCGGCCCTTCTGTTTGTCCCCGACCGGGGACGGCGGAGCGAAGGGGCCTCGGGACAAGAAAAGAACCCGGTACCAGCCGCCAACCGGCCAACCCGGCCGGCACGACCAGACGAGGAAAACCAACCGTGCAACTCGAAGCGCACGCCCCGTCCGTACCGCCTTCCGAAACGATCCCCCCGCCCGGCCTCACGGAGGACTCCACCTTGATCCCGCTCACTGCGCTCACCGCGCTCGACGACGCCATCGAGAACCTCGGCGTACCCGTCCCCTGCCGCTCGTACGACCCGGAGGTCTTCTTCGCCGAGTCCCCGGCCGACGTCGAGTACGCCAAGTCCCTCTGCCGCACCTGCCCGCTGATGGAGGCCTGCCTCGCCGGCGCCAAGGAGCGGCGTGAGCCCTGGGGCGTCTGGGGTGGCGAGCTCTTCGTCCAGGGTGTCGTCGTCGCCCGGAAGCGGCCGCGTGGCCGCCCGCGCAAGAACCCGGTCATGGCATGAACACCCGAGGAACGATCGACCGCCCCCTGACGCACGACCCCAAGAAGCAGGCCCCGATGAAGCCGTCCACGAGCGAGCCCGCAGGCTCCGCGATCCCAGACTTCACCACCACCACCGACGCGAACGACTCGCGTCAGAACAGGACCCGAGAGATGCAACTCATCCCAGAAGCCCTGGCTCGTGCGCATATGCACGACCGGCTGCACGAGGCCGAGAGCGAACGCCGGGCGCTGCGCCTGGCGACTGCCCGCCGGATGCAGCGTCGTGCCGAGCGCGCCTCGATGCGCGCCCGACGCGCGCTGGCCATGGCCGTCATGCAGTAACCGACGACAGTCGCAGGCAGTAACCCCTCGCGGGGGCAGGTCCGAACGGACCTGCCCCCGCGGTGCGTTGTGCCCGCACAACCACAGACCTCGGCGATATCGTCACCAGGTGACGAGTCTTCCCGGGGACAGTGACAGCACCGGCTCTCTGCCGCGGCCCGACGCGGCCGAGGAGGCCCAGCCTCTCGTGTGCGCCAGCTGCGGGACCCAGGCCGACGGCCCCCGGCCGACCTGGACCTGCTCCATGGAGAACGGCACCCGCCACTACCTCTGCGACAGCTGCGCACGCGCCAACCTCAGGGCGATCGAGGGGCGGCTGGATTCGGCTTGGTGGTAGGGAGGCTTCCTCTGGCGAGAGCACCTGGTGGGGGCCTCCCCCCCGCCCCCTCCCTCCCTCAAGTCCACGTCAGCAGACAGCCCGACCTCACGCCTCCACAGCCGGTTCCTCCTCGGGCAGGAATCCCGGCAGCCACTCCTCCAGTTCGTCGCGCAGGCGGACTGTCGCGCCGAGTTGGCACAGGACGCCGATGGTGCTCAAGGTCACACGGTGTATCAGGAGATACGCCGGGGGCAGGTTGAGCTGCTTGCCCAGTTGGTGGGCGGGGGAGCGGGGGTCGGCGATTCGGGCGGCCTGGCTGCGCATCCAGCCGCGGGTGAAGGTGAACTCGTCGGCCAGGGCCGGTTCGATGATCGGTAGGAGGTAGTCCAGGACCGAGTCGGGGTCGAGCTCTATGGACTCCTTGACGAAGCCCTCCTCGCAGAGCAGTTCGTAGACCGCCTCGGCCTCGCCCTCAAGGGTCATCCGCAGGGAGTCGCCGATCGGGGTGGGCAGACCGCCCGGAAGGCGGTCGACCGTGCCGAAGTCGAGGACGCCCAGCCGCCAGCCGCCCTTCTCGTCGGGCAGCAACCGGAAGTTGCCCGGGTGCGGGTCGGCATGCAGGAGGCCGGTGCGCGCGGGGCCGGAGAAGAGGAACCGGGCGAGCAGCTGGCCCGCGCGGTCACGCTGTTCCTGGCTGCCGTCGGCGATCACCTCCGACAGAGGTATCCCGTCGATCCACTCGGTGACCAGGACCTGGTCGCACTGGTGGACCACCATCGGCACCAGTACGTCCGGGTCGCCTTCGAACTCCTCCGCGTGTGCCGCCTGGGCCTGTGCCTCCAGTGCGTAGTCGAGTTCCTCGGACACCCGGTCGCGCAGTTCCGCGATGAGGGGCTTGATGTCCATTCCCGGGATCAGGGGGCCGAGGAGCCTGGCGAACCGGCTGAGCTGGTTCAGGTCGGACAGCAGGGCCTCACCCGCGCCCGGGTACTGCACCTTGACAGCGACGTCGCGGCCGTCGTGCCACACCGCGCGATGCACCTGACCGATCGAGGCCGCCGCGGACGGATTGTTCTGGAATTCCAGGAACAGCTCGGGCCAGTCCTCTCCGAGCCGCTGCTCCAGCACGGAGTGGACGGTGCGTGTCGGCATCGGAGGAGCTGCCTCCTGGAGCTTCGTCAGGGCAGCCCGATACGGTCCCGCGACCTCCTCGGGCAGCGCCGACTCGAAGACGGACAGTGCCTGTCCGAACTTCATCGCGCCGCCCTTGAGCTCGCCGAGCACCTTGAAGAGCTGCTCCGCCGTGCGCTGCTGGAGTTCGCGGCCCACGATCTCCGCGGACTTCCCGCCGATTCTCTTGCCGAGTCCCCAGGTCGCCCGCCCTGCGAAGCCGAGCGGTAGAGCGGCGAGTTTGGCGGTCCGGGTGACCGCCTTCCGGGGAAGATCAGACATGCGCCCTCCAAGTACCGGACAGCCGTGCCGCGTACGACTGTTGCCCGGCCATTGTCTCGTGCGGCTCCCCATCCTCCGAGGTGTGATCCCCCTTACCTTTCTCCATCGCCCCGCACAGGCATGCGGGATGCGGCCAGACCGGGCGCGGATGCCAGTCGAATCCGGGCACCGCGGCCTCCCAGCGGGCCCCCGCGCTCGAGGGCAACGCGCCGTCCAGGAAGGCCAGCGCATGCCCTGCCGCCAGGCCCGCGACGGCGGTCGCCAGCGTGAGGTCGCACGCCGGTACGTGGCGCGGCCGGCCGGAGCGCCACTGGGCGACGAGCCGTAGCCAGGTGGGATCACGGTCGACGCGGTCCTGTTCCAGGCAGCCCGCGCAGCCCGTGTCGCCGGGCAGGACCAGAGGGCCGACGACTCCCGTTCCCTCTACGACTCCCGCATAGAGATGGGGTGTCCCCGATGTGATCAGGGACTCGGCGGCGGCCGGATCAGGGGCGTGGACGGCCAGGTCGTCCCGCGGCGCGAGGATCACCAGCGACCACCCGAATTCCTGCGCCGGTTCATGGGCTGGTTCGTGGGCCGGTTCATCGGCCGGTCCCAGGGGTGCGGCGTGGACCGGATCGCTATGGGGTGGCGGCACTGGCTCTCGTCCCTCGTCGGAGGATCGTGGCCCGCGTCCGGGGGCCACCTGCGCCGGTCCGCCCGGGGATTTCCGCGCCCGGCCATGCCGTGGTGGCCGATCAGGTGCCGCCCGCCGCACCGCACGCCGAGCGGCCTCCTCCCGGCGCTCGCCGACCGAGTCGGCGGGCAGGCCGCCCGGGGCGACATCCCACGGTTCGACGCAGCCGCCGTCCCGCACATCCACCTCGCCCACGCCCGCCCCCGCCAGCAGCGCGGCCAGGACCACGCCCACCCGGCCCGCGCCCCGTACCTGCACGCGCAGTGAGCGGCGCGCCGCCAGACGCTTCAGGCCGCCGCCAGGCTCGCGGGCGACCAGGGCGAGTGATGCCAGGTCGGGGCGCAGCCGGTCGAGAACGGCCTTCTTCTTGCGCAGGGTGTCCGCGGCCTGGCCGCCTCCGGTCGCGTCGTCGAGCAGACCGGACTGGCCCAGCCGCTCGATCAGACCGTCGACATGGCCGTCGGGCAGACCCATCCGGCGGCCCTCGTCCCGCAGGAGCGGCAGCCCGCGGGTTCCGTCGAGCAGGGCGAGGAAACTGCCCGTCGCCGTGTCCATCGGGCCCAGCACCATCGCGTGCGCGGGCGCCATCCCGAACTGCACGGTGTTGAGATCCCGCCAGCCGCGCCGCAGCGCGGGTTTCACCATCGGATGCATGACCGACCCCCGTCGTACTCAGAGCTTCCCCGTGTGTCGGTGGATGTCAGTCCTGCTCCGCCGACCGGATGCCAGCATGCCCGGATCGCTCGGTGACTGCCGAAAGTTGTCCACAAGTGATGGCGTTGGTCGTACAAATCAAGCGCACGGGGTGCGGATCGGCACCGAACCGTCCCGGGGGCGGGACTTCCCCCATGTGCAGCGGGTAACGTCGGGGCGTGCCCGCCGACCCACTGCACCGCGCCGGAAAACCACAGCGCAGCACGACGAGCCAGCCGCCAAGCGGCTCGGGGGCGAGCCCGATCGAGGTCCGCAGAAGTGCGCGAAGGCGTCGCACTGTCTCCGCGTACCGCGAAGGCGATCGCACCGTCGTGCTCATCCCCGCCCGTATGTCCGAGGCGGAGGAACAGCGCTGGGTCACCGTCATGCTCGACAAGCTGGCCGCCCAGGAGAGCAAACGGCTGCTCGGTGACGCCGAGCTGTCCGAGCGGGCCGAACGCCTGTCGGCCCAGTACTTCGACGGCCGTGCCCGTCCGACGTCCGTGCGCTGGGTGACCAATCAGAACACGCGCTGGGGCTCGTGCACCCCGTCCGAGGGCAGCATCCGTCTGTCGCACCGGCTGCAAGGCATGCCCGAGTACGTCGTCGACTACGTCCTCGTCCACGAACTCGCGCATCTGCTCGTCCCGGGACACGGGCCACGCTTCTGGAGGCTTCTGGAGGCGTATCCGCGTACGGAGCGTGCGCGCGGCTACCTCGAAGGCGTGGTCGCCGCCGACCGGCTGCCCCATCTGCTGGCCGCGCGCGACGAGTAGGGATGCCCGGGCTCCCGTCGAGGGGCGATTGTGTACCGGGTCTGTACCGGCTTCGTCCACTCCCAGACTTTGCCGTTAGCCTGACGCGACGCACTCGCATTCCGGATGGGGGACGGTCGTTACGCATGGCCAGGGAATTCCAACGCGGCCACAAGGCCAAGATCAGTGACCTCACCGCGGGCACCGATCTGTACGTAGGTGTGCAGATCACGGGCCCGGGGCTGACCTTCGACATCAGTTGCTTCGGTCTGGACGCCGACGAACGGCTCTCGGACGACCGCTACTTCGTCTTCTTCAACCAGCCGAAGACCCCCGAGGAGTCCGTTCAGCTCCTCGGCACGCAGTCCGGCGACACGGAGTCCTTCCGGGTCACGCTCGACCGGATCCCGCCGCAGATCCAGAAGCTGTCGTTCACGGCGACGATCGACGGTGCCGGACAGATGTCGCAGATCGCCCCGGGATACCTCCGGATCGTCGCGGGCGGCGAGGAAGTGGCCCGCTACTCGTTCAGCGGCGCGGAGTTCTCCACAGAACGTGCCGTGATGCTGGGCGACTTCTACCTGAAGGACGTCTGGCGGTTCGCCGCCGTGGGACAGGGCTTTGACGGCGGACTCGACGCGCTGCTGAAGAACTTCGGCGGCGAGGTCGCCGAGGAGGAGCCCGCCGCGCAGCCGCAGGCCGCTGCCACCCCGTCCTTCGCCCCGCCGGCCCAGGCCACCGCGCCGCCCGCGTTCGGCGCGCCCGCCCAGGCTCCGGCACCCGCCCCGCGGGGCTTCGCACCGCCGCCGGGAGCGACTCCGCCCCCCGCCCCGGCTCCGGCGCCCGCTCCCTCGGTGCACGCCGCGCCGACCATCATCGCGCCCCTGACCGGGCCTGGCGCCGGCACCGTGCACCCGCCTGCTCCCGCCCCCGCGCCGTACGGGCAGCCTGTCGGGCAGCCCGGACCGCCGCCCGGATACGGACAGCCGCCCGCCCAGAGCGCGCCTCCCGGCTACGGGCAGCAGGCGCCGAGTGCGCCCCCCGGCTATGGCCAGCAGGCCCCGAGTGCGCCTCCCGGCTACGGTCAGCAGCCGCAGTACGGACAGGTCCCGGGGCAGATGCCCGGCCAGGCCGGCGCCCCCGCCCCGTACGGAGCCCCCCAGGGCGTCCCGCAGGGCGGCGCCGGTGTCACCGCGGCGTTGCAGGCCTTCAAGGAGACGCCCACCGGGCAGCGGTGGACGCAGCAGAACAAGAAGCTGATCCGCGTCGACCTCGGCATCGGAGGTCAGCCCGCGCTGGCCCGCCAGGGCAGCATGGTGCTCTACCAGGGCAAGGTCGAGTTCAGCTACAAGGGCGCCGGGTTCGCCGGCCGGCTCGTGGGCAACGCGACCGGCCAGGAGATGCAGCTCATGCGCTGTACGGGCCAGGGCCAGGTGTTCCTCGCCGAGAACTCCACGCATCTGCACCCCATCGAGCTCCAGGGCGACGCGATCTGCGTCTCCGCCGAGAACGTCCTCGCCTTCGACGAGTCGCTCCAGTACGAGGTGCGCCGCATCGAAGGGCACGGCATTCCCGGGGGCGCGCTGTTCACGATGCAGTTCCAGGGCACCGGCACGGTCGTGGTGAAGACGCACGGCGCTCCCGTGGTGCTGCCCGTCACGCCGACGACGTTCGCCGACTGCCAGGCCGTCGTCGCCTGGTCCGCGGCCTCCCAGGTGATCGTCTCCAGCCAGGTGCGGATGCGGCGCAACGCCTACCCCGGTGACACCGGAGAGAGCGTGAACCTCCAGTTCCGCGGCGCGCCCGGCAATTTCATCGTCGTCCAGCCGTACGAGATCTGAGGGAGTCCGTCATGAACCAGCCGCTCGCGGGCTTCGCCCCGGCACCCGTCACCGCCCGCATGGAGAACCACGGCAACCACATGCTGAAGGTCGCCATGCAGACCGGAAACGACCTCCTCGCGCGCGTGGGCTCGATGGTCGCCTACGAAGGGTTCGTCCAGTACGAGCCCAACCCGCCCGCCGTACGCCAGATCGCGCGGGACTGGATCACCGGTGAGGGAGCGCCTCTTATGAAGGCGTCCGGCGACGGTCTGCTCTATCTCGCCGACTACGGCGCGAACGTCGTCGTGATCAACCTCAACGGGGACGCGATCTCCGTCAACGCCACCAACCTGCTCGCCTTCGACGCGCACCTCCAGTGGGGCGTCGAGCGGGTCAAGGGACTCGCCAAGTTCGCCGGACAGGGCCTGTGGAACACCAAGATCTCCGGCCAGGGGTGGGTCGCGCTGACCTCCCGCGGCAAGCCGATCGTGGTCGACTGCGGCGGCGGTGAGGACGAGACGTATGTCGACCCGGACGCGCTCGTCGCCTGGTCGCCGAACCTCAAGGTCAAGGGCAAGCGCAGCTTCAAGGCGCAGTCACTGATCGGCCGCGGCAGCGGCGAGGCGTATCAGATGGCGTTCTCCGGGCAGGGCATCGTCGTCGTCCAGCCCAGCGAGGACAGCACCGACCGCCTCCGAGTCCGGGGCTGAGGGGGAGCGACACACCATGCAGAGCCCGCTTTTCGGCTACAACGACCTCCAGACCCAGGAGCGCTACAGCCTGCAGAACTCGCAGATGCTGCGCATCGTCCTGGAGGGCCACGACGACATCCTCGCCCGCAAGGGCACGATGGTCGCGTACCAGGGTCTCGTCGAGTTCGACGCCGAGTACCAGAACAACAGCCAGCACCGCGCGCGTGCCCACACGGGTGAGGGCCTGGACCTCATGCGCTGCCACGGGCAGGGCACGGTCTACCTCGCCAACCTCGCCCAGCACGTGCACGTGGTCGACGTGGACCAGGACGGACTCACCGTCGACAGCAGCTATGTGCTGGCGATGGACTCCGGGCTGCACCACGAGGTCATCGCCGTGGACAGCCAGTACGGCATCTCCGGCTCCGGCAAGTACCAGCTCAACATCACGGGCCGCGGCAAGGTCGCGCTGATGACCTCCGGGATGCCGCTGATGATGCAGGTGACGCCCGACAAGTACGTCAACTGCGACGCCGACGCGATCGTCGCCTGGTCGACGAGTCTGCGGGTGCAGATGCAGGCCCAGACGCACTCCTCGGGCGTGTTCCGGCGCCGCGGCAACACCGGTGAGGGCTGGGAGCTCAGCTTCATGGGCAGCGGCTACGCGCTCGTCCAGCCCAGCGAGCTGCTGCCGCCGCAGAACGCCGTGATCGGCCAGGGCCTGCGCGCCCAGTACGGCGTGGGTCAGCAGGGCGCGCACGCGCAGAACCAGGGCAACGTCTGGAGCTGACCGGACCGGACCGGATCCCGGGAACACCCGAGACCGTCCGGGAAGCAAACGTAAGGGGCGACCGCTATGGCGGTCGCCCCTTACACGTTGCTGGTCCTCACAGTCGTGCGCGCGTGGCCTCCACCAGCCGTACGACCGACTCGTCGGCCACGTCCGCCACCTCGTCGTACGCGAACCAGCGCAGGTCCAGGGACTCGTCGCTGATCGCCTCCACGGCCCCGGCCGGGGCGAGGGCCGCGTACTGCACGTCGAGGTGCCAGGCGCACGGTGTGTGATGCCGGTCCAGGCGCACCGGACCGCCGGGCAGCAGGGCCAGCCCGGCGATGCCCGACTCCTCCGTGCCCTCGCGCAGGGCCGCCGCCTCCAGCGTCCCGTCGACCGGCTCGCAGTGGCCGCCCATCTGGAGCCACATGCGCAGCTTCTTGTGGAGGGTCAGCAGCACGCGCCCGTGCTCCGGGTCGATCACCAGGGCGCTCGCCGTGATGTGCCCGTCCTGGCATGCCTTCCACATTCCGTCCGCATGCGCCGCCAGATGGTCCAGGTAGGTCTGGCGCAGCTCCTCCTGGTCCTCGTAGCTCTTCAGTACGAGGACCGCGTCGTCGTGGAGGCTCACTCGCTGCCGTCGCCCTTGTCGTCGTCCTTGTCGTCCTTCTTCGGAGTGTCGTCCTTCGTCAGGTTCGGCTTCTCGCCGGAGCCGCCCGCGGCCTCGCCGAGCATCTTGTCGATCTCGGAGAAATCCAGCTGCTCGCGGTGCACGAAGCCGTCCGGATCGTCCAGGTCGGACGCGGTGGGCAGCATGTCCGGGTGGGCCCACAGACCGTCGCGGCCGTCGACACCGCGCGCGTCCGTGAGCGAGGCCCACAGCCGCGAGGCGTCCCGCAGCCGGCGCGGGCGCAGCTCCAGGCCGATCAGCGTGGCGAACGTCTGCTCGGCCGGACCACCCGTGGCGCGCCGGCGGCGCAGCGTCTCGCGCAGCGCGTCCGCGGACGACAGACGCGGCTTGGCGGCGGCGTGCACCACCGCGTCCACCCAGCCCTCGACGAGGGCGAGAGCCGTCTCCAGTCGGGCCAGGGCGGCTTTCTGCTCGGGCGTGTCCTCCGGCTGGAACATGCCCTGCTGGAGGGCGTCCTGCAACTGCTCCGGGTTGGACGGGTCGAGCTGGCCGACCACGTCCTCCAGCTTGGCCGTGTCGACCTTGATCCCGCGCGCGTAGCCCTCGACCGCACCGAACAGGTGCGAGCGCAGCCACGGCACGTGCGCGAAGAGACGCTGGTGGGCGGCCTCGCGCAGAGCGAGATACAGCCGCACCTCCTCCTGGGGGACGCTCAGGTCCTTGCCGAACGACTCGACGTTCAGCGGCAGCAGAGCCGCCTTGCCGGCCGGGCCGAGCGGCAGGCCGATGTCGGACGAGCCGACGACCTCGCCCGCGAGCACGCCCACGGCCTGCCCGATCTGCGTGCCGAACATGGCACCGCCCATCGAGCGCATCATGCCGATCAGCGGGCCCGCCATGGCCTGCATCTCCTCCGGCAGGACGTCGCCCATGGCCGCGCCGACACGCTCGGCGACCGGGTCCACGAGCTCCTTCCACACCGGCAGGGTCGCCTCGACCCACTCCGCGCGGCTCCAGGCCACGGCGGAACCGGCACCGGACGGCAGTGACGTCGCGTCGTCCAGCCACAGGTCGGCCAGGCGGACGGCTTCCTCGACCGCGGAACGCTCGGCGGGGCCGACGCTCGCGTCCTTGGTGCCGTCAGGGGTGCCCTGGGCGACCGTCTGGCGGGCGATCTGCTTGGCCATGTCCCAGTTCACCGGGCCGCCCTCGTACGAGAGCATCTGGCCCAGCTGCTGGAACGCGGCGCCCAGGTCGTTGGGGTTCATGGAACCGAACATTGCTGCGAGCGGATTGTCGGCTCCGGGGCCGCCGGCTCCGGGCAGCCCGAAGCCGAACGGTCCCTGACCACCACCGCCCTGCTGGTCCTTCTTCTTGCCCTCGTCGCCGTTCTCCGGCTCCTCCGGCGGAAGGCCGAATCCGAATGGGGTGTCACTCACGGGATTCCTCGGCTGGTAAGGCCGCCGGTTCGTTCCGACGGCGGCTGCCCGACAACACCACCCAGCGTAGACACCGCGGCGCCCGTTCGGGCCTCGGTGCCCCGCCGACTCCTGGCCTGCGGCAGGATGGATGTCACCTGGTACGTACGCGTCACGCGCGTCCGTTACTGAAGACAACCGCTGGAGACGCCCGGTGAGTTCCCCAGATCCACAGGTTCGCGCAGCGCGAAACCTCGCAACCAGCCCCGCCGTGCGCGGGCCCGTCGTCGCGGTCACCGGCGCCGCGTCCGGCGTGGGAGCGCTCCTCACCGAGCGGCTCGCCGCCAGTGAGGACATCAAGCAGGTCATCGCCATCGACGAGCGGCGCGGCGAGTGCGCGGGCGCCCAGTGGCACATCCTGGACGTCCGCGACCCGGCGATCGCCGAGAAACTCCGCGGGGCGGACGTCGTGGTGCACCTCGCGCTCGACCTCGATCTCGAGACCGACGCGGCCGCCCGGACGGCGTACAACGTCCGAGGGACGCAGACCGTGCTCACGGCCGCCGCCGCGGCCGGTGTCCACCGTGTCGTCCTGTGCACGTCCGCGATGGTCTACGGAGCGCTGCCGGACAACGAACTGCCCCTCTCCGAGGATGCCGAACTGCGGGCCACCGCCGAGGCCACGGGCGTGGGCGACCTCCTGGAGATCGAGCGGCTCGCCCGGCGGGCGCCGCGCGCCCACCCGGGGCTCAATGTCACCGTCGTACGGCCCGGCGTGCTCGTCGGCGGCACCGACACGGCTCTGACCAGGTACTTCGAGTCGCCCCGGCTGCTCGTGGTCGCCGGGTCGCGGCCCGCCTGGCAGTTCTGCCATGTCGAGGACCTGACCAGCGCCCTGGAGTACGCCGTCCTGGAGAAGGTCGACGGGGAACTCGCCGTCGGCTGCGACGGGTGGCTGGAGCAGGAGGAGGTCGAGGAGCTCAGCGGGATCCGCCGGATGGAGCTGCCGTCGGCGGTGGCCCTCGGGGCGGCCGCCCGGCTGCACCGGATCGGGCTCACCCCGTCCCCGGCCGGGGACCTCGCCTACACGATGTACCCCTGGGTGGTCAGCGGGAGCCGGCTCCATGACGCCGGGTGGCGTCCGCAGTGGACCAACGAGGAGGTCCTCGCGGAGCTGCTGGAGGAGGTCGCCGGGCGGCACACCGTGGCCGGGCGGCGGCTGGGGCGCAAGGACGCGACGGCGGCGGGGGCCGCGGGAGCGACGGTCGCGCTGCTCGGTACGGCCGCGGTGGTCCGCCGGGTACGGAAGGCCCGACGGCGGATCTGAGGTGGTCCCCTCCGGCGGGGGGAGCCGTGTGCCCTTGGTCGGCGTCGGGGGTTTTCGCCCCCTCCGCCCCTACCCGTCCTGTACCTGGGGGCTCTGCCTCCAGACCCCCGTTCGCCCGAAGGGCTCGTCCTCAAACGCCGGACGGGCTGAAAAGCCTCCCTGTAGGACGCTCCAAACGGCCACGCGCGCGTGCCGGGTGAAAGGTCAGTTCCTCGGTGTCCGTGGTGTGGGGCACGATGGGGGTATGGCACCCATCAACGACCATCCCGGTGAGCGCGCGGCGCAGGACCCCGTCCGGCTGCTCGCGATTCGTGAGGAAGCGCTGTCCCTGGACGAGGTCTTCCGGGCCGTCGGGGACGACGCGGCCGGAGGGACGGCGCTGTTCGTCGGGACCGTGCGTAATCACGACGGCGGCGCCGACGTCGACGCGCTGGGGTATTCGTGCCACCCGAGCGCCGAGGCGGAGATGCGGCGGATCGCCGAGAAGGTGTGCGCCGAGTACCCGGTCAGGGCGCTCGCGGCCGTGCACCGGGTGGGGGACCTCCGTGTGGGCGACCTCGCCGTCGTCGTCGCCGTGTCGTGCCCGCACCGCGGCGAGGCCTTCGAGGCCTGCCGCAAGCTCATCGACGACCTCAAGCACGAGGTGCCGATCTGGAAGCACCAGAGGTTCTCCGACGGTACCGAGGAGTGGGTAGGCGCCTGCTGACCCTGCCGGTGCCGGTCGTCCGGTTGCGTAACCGCCCCCCTGGCGTGAGCGTTAACGGAGCAGATGGTTAATCTGCTGATCAGTCAGTTGCGGTCGCTCATGGGGTTGGGAGGTCGGTATGGCGGCTCTCGCCTGGTTGCTCATTCCGCTGGTCGCGGCGATCGGCGCCGGTCTGTGGGGCAGTTGGGCCAACCGGAATCGCCGGACCGCGGGAGACGGCACCGAGCTCGCGGGCTACACACGCTTCCGCGAGGCCATGGAGAAGTCCCGCTCGGGCACCTGAGCCCGGCCGCCCACGTCGTCCGCCCGTACGGACGGCCCCGGCGGTACGCCCTCAGCGAGGTCCCGTACTGTCGTGGCATGCCACGCCGCACCGCGACGATGCTCGCCTCCACCCTGATCCTGATCGCACTCCTGTGCGCGGGAGTGTTCATCAAAGTGCCCTACGCGGAGATGTCACCGGGGCCGACGGTGAACACGCTGGGCGAGCATGGCGGCGAGCCGGTGCTTCAGATCACCGGCCACAAGACATATCCCACGACCGGTCATCTGAACATGACCACGGTCAGGGTCACCAGCGCCGACTACAAGATGAACCTCGTCGAGGCCGTGTACGGCTGGCTGGCGCACGACAACAAGGTGGTCCCGCACGACACGCTCTACCCCGACGGCAAGACGGAGGAGCAGTCGACGCAGGAGAACGCCGAGGAGTTCAGCCAGTCCCAGGAGAGCGCCAAGGTGGCGGCCCTGAAGGAGCTGAACATCCCCGTGAAGTCCTGGGTGATCGTCTCCACGGTCGTCAAGGACACGCCGGCCGAGGGCAGGCTGCACGCCGGGGACGTGATCAAGGCCGTCGACGGTACGAAGGTGAAGGCGCCCGACGACGTCGCGAAGCTGGTCACCAAGCACAAGCCCGGCCAGAAGGTCGTCTTCACGATCGTGCCCGCCAAGGAGCAGGCCGCCGCCGAGAAGGAGAACAGGACGGCGACCGGGACGCAGGACGTCACGATCACCACCGCCAAGTCCGACGACCAGGGCGAGGCCCGCGCCATCGTCGGCATCTCCGCCGGAACCGACCACACGTTCCCGTTCACCATCGACATCAAGCTCGCCGACGTCGGCGGCCCCAGCGCGGGCCTGATGTTCGCGCTCGGCATCGTCGACAAGCTGACCCCGGGCAACCTCACCGGCGGCAAGTTCGTGGCCGGCACCGGCACCATCGACGACGCGGGAACGGTCGGCCCGATCGGCGGCATCGAGATGAAGACCGTCGGTGCGCGCGAGAAGGGCGCCCAGTACTTCCTGACGCCCAAGGAGAACTGCGCGGCCGCCGCCAAGGACACCCCCGGCGGGCTCACGCTCGTCAAGGTGCACACCATCGACGACGCCCTGAGCGCCCTCAAGGACATCAGCAGCGGCAAGACCGCCGACCTGCCGAAGTGCACCACCAAGGGCTGACAGCCGTCGGCTTTGCCCGTACGTCGTCGGGGGCGCCCTGGAATCCAGGGCGCCCCCGACGACGTAGGCGAGGACGTCAGTCGGCGAACGTCGCCGACAGTGCCTCGGCGAGGCCCGGCACCAGGCCCGAGCCGGTGAGCACCTCCGTCGGGGTGTCCTTCTCGCGCAGCCTGACCGCGGAGTCGCGGGCCCCGTCGCGCAGCACACCGACCGTCATGCGCACCTCCTGACGGTCCGGGTGGGCCGCGACCCACTTCGTGAGCTGTTTCTCACTGAGGCCCTCGGGGATCGCGGTCTCGGCGGACGGCGGCAGCATCAGCCGCTCCACGGTGAGCGCGCAGCCGACCACGGCGTCCGGCCAGGCGATGGTGCCGAGGAACTTGTCCAGCGGCGTGTTCGCAGGAATCTCGTCCTGCTCGACGGGGGTGAGACCGGTGGTCTCCGGCTCGTCCTGCAGGCCGAGCTGGGCCGCGAGGCCGGGTTCCTGGGCCCGCAGTCGCGCGGTGTCTACGAGGGCGAAAAGGCGAGCGGGCTGGTCCCAGCCGAGGGTGGAGGCGTACTCGTCGATCTCGAGTACGGCCCGGGTGAGCGGGCTCGCTGCCATGGGAGTGTTGGACATGGTCACAATCCTGCCTCGGAAGTACCCCGAACCGGGAACCGAGTAAAGCGTGAGTAAGTTGCATAGGTGAGGCTCCACGATCACGGAGCCTGATGGATGGTCCGCGATCACGGGGGCCTGACGGATCAACAGCGAACTTCGAGGTGCGCACCTTGGCTTTCCAGATGCCGGACCGCGGCGGAGGCCCGACGGGGCCACGGATCAGAGTGGGCCGACCCTCCCGGCGTGTCCGCACCCTGCTCATGACGCTGGGCGTCCTGGCCGTAGTGGCCATGGCCTTCGTCATGTTCGCGGGGTTCTGGACGGACTGGCTCTGGTACCGGTCGGTCAAGTACTCGTCCGTCTTCACGACGACCCTGTCGACCAAGATCGGGCTGTTCTTCGTCTTCGGCCTGCTCATGGCGGCCGCGGTCGGAGTGAACATCTGGCTGGCGCACCGGCTGCGCCCGCCACTGAGCGCCATGTCGATGGAGCAGCAGAGCCTCGACCGGTACCGGATGGGCATCGCGCCCTACAAGAAGTGGCTGCTGCTCGCCGTCACCTCCCTGGTGGGGCTGATCGCGGGCGCGTCCGCCTCGGGCCAGTGGCGCACGTGGCTGATGTGGGTGAACGGGGTGCCCTTCCACCAGAAGGACCCCCAGTTCCACCTGGACGTCTCCTTCTACGCCTTCGACCTGCCGTGGTACCGCTTCCTGCTCGGCTTCGGCTTCGCCGCCGCGGTGCTCTCGCTGATCGCCGCCGCGCTCACGCACTACCTCTACGGGGGCCTCAGGATCACCAGCCCGGGAGCGCGCGCCACGGCCGCGGCCACCGGGCACCTGTCGGTGCTGCTGGGCATCTTCGTCGCCCTGAAGGCGGTCGCCTACTGGCTCGACCGGTACGGGCTCGCGGTGAAGTCGAGTGACTTCAAGGCGACCGGCAACTGGACGGGCCTCAGGTACACCGACGCCAACGCCTACCTGCCGGCGAAGACGATCCTGTTCTGCATCGCCGTCATCTGCGCCCTGCTGTTCTTCGCCACCCTGTGGCGGCGCACCTGGCAGCTGCCCGTCATCGGCTTCGGCCTGATGGTGCTCTCGGCGATCCTCATCGGCGGCCTGTACCCGGCGATCGTCCAGAAGTTCCAGGTCCAGCCGAACGAGCAGGCCAAGGAAGCGCCGTACGTCGAGAAGAACCTGAAGGCGACCCGCGAGGCGTACGGGATCGACCAGACGAAGGTCACGGACTACCCCGGCAAGTCCACCACCGAGGACAAGGCCAAGCTGCGCTCGGACGCCGGCGACGCGGCCAGCATCCGGCTGATGGACCCCAACGTGGTCTCGCCGACGTTCCAGCAGCTCCAGCAGATGTGGGCCTACTACGGCTTCCCGTCCAACCTGGACGTCGACCGCTACAAGGACAAGAGCGGCAAGGTCCAGGACACCGTCATCGGACTGCGCGAGCTGAACCTCAACGGCATTCCGAAGAACAACTGGATCAACGACCACTTCCGCTACACGCACGGCTACGGAGTGGTGGCCGCCAAGGGCACCGAGGCCGACCAGGGCGCTCCCGTCTTCACGGAGTCCGACCTGCCCTCCTCGGGCGACCTGGGCACCTACCAGCAGCGCGTCTACTACGGCGAGAAGACCACCCAGTACTCGATCGTCGGCGGCCCGCAGAAGGAGATCGACTACTCCGACCGCAGCGGCGAGAAGACGACCAGCTACAAGGGCAAGAGCGGTGTCAACCTTTCGAACCCGCTCAACCGGGCCGCGTACGCGGTGGCGTTCAACGAGCCGCAGATCCTCTACTCGGGCGCGATCGGCGAGGGTTCCCGGATCCTCTACAACCGCACGCCCAAGGAGCGCGTCGAGGCGGTGGCGCCCTGGCTGACCATCGATGGTGACGCCTATCCGGCCGTCGTCGACGGGAAGATCCAGTGGATCGTCGACGCGTACACCACCACCAACGGCTATCCGTACGCCTCCCGCACCACCCTCGGTGACACGACGGCGGACTCGCTGACCGCGGCCAACAACCAGCGCGCGGTGGTGGCCCAGCAGAACCAGGTCAACTACATCCGCAACTCCGTGAAGGCGACCGTCGACGCGTACACCGGCGACGTCAAGCTCTACCAGTGGGACACCAAGGACCCGGTCCTCAAGACCTGGATGAAGGCGTTCCCGAACACGGTGAAGAAGAAGAGCGAGATCTCGCAGTCGCTCAAGGACCACCTGCGCTACCCGCAGGACCTGTTCAAGGTCCAGCGCGAGCTGCTGAGCCGCTACCACGTGAAGGACGCGCAGACGTTCCTCAGCGGCAGCGAGGTGTGGCAGGTGCCGGACGACCCGACGAACAAGTCGGGCAGCGCGGTTCCGCCGTACTACCTGAGCATGAAGATGCCGGACCAGCAGAACCAGATTTTCTCGCTGACGACCACCTTCACGCCCAACGGCCGCGACAACCTGAGCGCCTTCATGGCGGTCAACGCCGAGGCGGACTCACCCGACTACGGCAAGATCGACATATTGAAGATGCCGTCCGCCGAGACCGTCGACGGACCCAAACAGGTGCAGAGCAAGTTCAACTCCAACGAGACCATCGCCGAGAAGATCAGACTCCTGAGCGGCGGTGGTGCGTCGGAAGTCGAGTACGGCAACCTGCTGACGGTGCCACTCGACGGGGAACTGCTCTACGCGGAGCCCGTCTACGTACGCGGTGGTGGACTCAAGTACCCCTTGCTTCGCAAGGTGTTGGTCACCTACGCGGGCAAGACGGCCTTCGAGGACACCCTGGACAAGGCGCTCAACGTCGTCTTCGGCGCCGCGAAGGAGACACCGCCGTCGGACACCGGTGATGGCGGGACCACCACGCCACCGGATACCGGTAATCCCACGGTCCAGAAGGCGCTAGGCGACGCCCAGAAGGCCTTCGACGCGGGCCAGGAGGCCCTGAAGAAGGGTGACTGGGAGGCGTACGGCCAGTCGCAGAAGGATCTTGAGGCCGCACTGAAGCGGGCCAAGGACGCGCAGGCCAAGGCCGACAAGACCGGTGCCGGCAGCAGTGACAAGAGCGGCGACAAGAGCGGCGACAAGAGCAGCGACAAGAGTTCGAGCAGCGGCTGACCGAAGGCCACCTCCGCGCCGTGGTACGGTTGAGTCACAACGGCGCGGGGTGGAGCAGCTCGGTAGCTCGCTGGGCTCATAACCCAGAGGTCGCAGGTTCAAATCCTGTCCCCGCTACTGAAGGCCAAGGCCCGGATCCTGAAAAGGATCCGGGCCTTAGTCATGTGTGGATCGACGGTGGGGATCACGTGTGCGGGGGTGCGAGGGCGTGTGCGGAGTGGGGGGAGTCGGTGCGGTGTGAAGACTGCTCCGTGCGGGGGGAGTTGGGGAAATCGTGTTTGACTTGTCTCTCTGTGGGCATGTCGACAAAACGCTGAAGTGACCTCACTGACTGCGGTATACCAGGTGTACCCAGGTTGCAGGTGGTGCGACGATGGACGTTATGGGGGACAAGGCAACTCTGTTGGATACAGGGCGTTTTGTGCAGCCTTCCGACCGGGACGAAACCGGCGAGGCTGTGGAGGAAGCACGTCAGCGACTCGCTGCGGAAGCCGGCGACGTCGAGGCGATGAGTGTCCTCGGAGCGATGCTGCTGCGCCGCGGTGATCTCGATGGAGCCGAGCCTCAGCTGCGTGCCGCCACCGCGGCCGGGGACCGCGCGGCCGCCAACAACCTGGGTGTCCTCCTGCACCAGCGCGGCTACGGCGACGAGGCCGCCGGGTGGTGGCGGATCGCCGCCGTAGCCGGGTCCGCGGCCGCCGCACACGCACTCGGCCGGTACCACCGCGAGCACGGCGACGAGCCCGCCGCCGAGTACTGGCTGCGCCAGTCCGCCGAGCAGGGGCACGCCCTTGGCGCGTATGCCCTCGCGGACCTGCTGGAGCACCGCGGTGACGTCGGCGCCGAGCAGTGGCTGCGCGCCGCCGCCGAGCACGGGCACCGCGAGGCCGCCTACCGGCTGGCGCGGGCCCTTGATCGCAAGGCCGTACACGAGGGCGAGGACGGCTCTGACAACGGTGTCGCGGCCGCGGAGAAGGCCGCCGAGGAGGCCGAGCAGTGGTACCGGCAGGCCGCCGCGCGCGGACACCGGCGGGCCGCGCTGCACCTCGGGGCGATCCTGGAGAAGCGGGGCGACCTCAAGGAGGCAGGGCGCTGGTACCTGACGTCCGCCAAGGACGGCGAGGCGCGCGCCGCCTGCGCCCTCGGGTTCCTGCTGCGCGACGCGGGCGACACCGAGAGCGCCGCCGTGTGGTGGCTGCGGGCCGCCCAGGACGGTGACGGGAACGCCGCCAACGCGCTCGGCGCGCTGCACGCCGAACGCGGTGAGACCCAGACCGCCGAGCGGTGGTACCGGGCCGCCATGGACGCGGGCGACGTCAACGGCGCCCACAACCTCGGGCTGCTCTGCGCCGAGCAGGGACGCACCCCGCAGGCCGAGCAGTGGTACCGGCGGGCCGCGTACGCGGGGCACCGGGAGGCGGCGAACGCGCTCGCCATCCTGCTGCTCCAGGTCGGCGACTCCGCCGGCGCCGAGCCGTGGTTCTCCAAGGCCGCGGAGGCCGGCAGCGTCGACGCCGCGTTCAACCTCGGCATCCTGCACGCCGGGCGGGGCACCGAGGGCGACGACGCGGCCGCGCTGCGGTGGTACGAGCGGGCGGCGGCCGCCGGACACACCGAGGCGGCGCTCCAGGTCGCCATCGCGCGACTGCGGGACGGCGACGAGCGGGCCGCCGAGCGGCATCTGCGGTGCGCCGCGGGCGGCGGCAGCGCGGAGGCCGCGTACCGGCTCGCCGCCGTGCTCGACGCGCGCCGGCCGCCCGCGCCCGCCCACGAACTGGGCGAGCCCGCGCACGAGAAGAGCGAGTGCGAGGAGTGGTACGAGCGGGCCGCGTCCCAGGGGCATCGGCGAGCCCAGGTGCGCGTCGGCATGCTCGCCGCCGCCCGGGGCGACGTGGTCGAGGCCGCCCGCTGGTATCGCGAGGCCGCGGAGGCCGGGTCGCGGAACGGGGCGTTCAATCTCGGGCTGCTGCTGGCTCGGGAGGGGAGCGAGCCCGAGGCCGCGCTGTGGTGGGAGCGGGCCGCCGACGCGGGGCATGGCCGGGCGGCGCTGCGGCTCGCCCTGGTCTACGCGCGTCGTGGCGAGCTGGCGGTGGGGCAGCGGTGGGCCGACCGGGCGGTCGCGCTGGGGCCCGCCGAGGTGTCCGAGCGGGCGGCTCGGTTGCGGGATGCGTTGCGGCAGGAGCTGACGGCGTGATCTGGCGGGGCGCCGTTCGCAGGGGGTGCGGTGGGTGGGTCGGGGCCGTGCCGGTACGTTCTGCCCGTCGCCGCGTGGGCGTACTGCCCGGGGTTGATACACGGCGGGACTTGGCGGGCGGTCTGCTACGCGACGGGCAGGAACGTACCGGCACGGCCCCTTCCGTGCGTCCGCGACTGCGGGTGCGTGGGGGCTGACGGGGGCCATGACCGCCGGTGGGCGGCTGCGAGTGCGTGTGGAGCCGAGGGGCGGGTAAGGGATTTGCGCTGGTCGTGGGGTGTGACGTACTGTCGGGTCTACCGACGCGGGGTGGAGCAGCTCGGTAGCTCGCTGGGCTCATAACCCAGAGGTCGCAGGTTCAAATCCTGTCCCCGCTACTGAAGGCCGAAGGCCCGGAACCAATGGTTCCGGGCCTTCGGTGTTTGCGTACGCAGCGCGAAGCCCCGGCATCCTGGAGGATGCCGGGGCTTCGGGCGCTTGTGGGTCAGGCCGACGCGCAGTTCGGGCAGACGCCTCGGTACGTCACCTCGACGTCCGAGACCTTGAAGCCGAAGCGCTCCGAGTCGGGGAGGTCGGCGAGCGGGTTGCCGCCCGGGTGGACGTCCCGGATCGTGCCGCAACTGGCGCAGACCAGGTGGTGGTGCGGCCGGTGCGCGTTCGGGTCGTACCGCTTGGCGCGTTTGTCCGTGGCGACTTCCAGCACCTCGCCGAGCGAGACCAGCTCGCCCAGGGTGTTGTAGACGGTCGCCCTGGAGATCTCCGGCAGCTTGACGACAGCGCGTGCGTGCACCTCGTCTGCCGTCAGGTGGACGTGGTCGCCGTCGAGGACCTCGGCCACGACACGCCGTTGCGCCGTCATTCGCCAGCCACGTCCGCGCAGTCGATCCAACAGGTCACTCATGCGGGCCAGCCTAACAGCAAGAGGACCAGATTCCGAACAGGTGTGACTTTGGACCTTGACTTGAGTTGGACGATGTCTAGATATGAAGGGGCGGAATCTCTCCGGGTTCCGCCCCTTCGCGTACTCAGGCCGGTGCGTGCTGGCGGGCGGGTGCCCAGCAGCGGATGATGTCGCGGACCGAGACGATGCCGACCGGTCCGGTTCCGTCGAGCACGATCAGGTGCCGGAAGCCGCCGTGCGACATGGCGGCCGCGGCCTCCTCCAACGTCCAGGCGGGGGCGGCGAAGACGACGTCGGTCGTGGTGTGGGCGCCTGCGGTCTCCGTGTCCGGGTTCTGGCCCAGGGCCAGGGAGTTGAGGATGTCGCGCTCGGTGAGGATGCCGAGCCCGATGGAGTCCTCGTCGAGGACGACCGCCGCGCCGACGCGGCGTGCGGACATCAGGCGGGCCGCCTGGCGGAGGGTGTGTGCCGGGCCGATGGTCAGGACCACCGTGCTCATGGCGTCGCGGACGAGCATGGGCTGGAGCCACCTCCTACGAATCCGCGGGGCTTGCGCGCGGATTCACAAGTTCACAAGTGGGGGACTCTCAGAGTCGCAGTTAAAGGGAGGGTCAACAAGAGGGCGCGTGCGGCGAGTTCGGGGCGCCTGGGGTGAGTTGCGGGGCGGCCGGGGAGCGTGCGCGGGGAGGGGGAGAGGGGGGCCGGGTGGCGCG
The DNA here is from genome assembly GCF_041051975.1 of Streptomyces sp. R21. Lineage (GTDB taxonomy): Bacteria > Actinomycetota > Actinomycetes > Streptomycetales > Streptomycetaceae > Streptomyces. Next base: position 3,543,699 of record NZ_CP163435.1, read on the forward strand.
TCAGTACCGCTGGTTCAAGTAGCCGAGGAGCTCGTCGTGCAGGATGCCGTTCGACGCGGCCGCGTTACCGCTGTGCGGGCCGGGGCGGCCGTCCAGGCCGGTGAAGGAGCCGCCCGCCTCCGTCACGACGATCGCGTTCGCCGCCATGTCCCAGAGCGACAGCTCGGGTTCGGCGCAGATGTCCACCGAGCCCTCGGCGACCATCATGTACGGCCAGAAGTCGCCGTAGCCGCGGGTGCGCCAGACGGCCTTCGTGAGGTCGAGGAAGCCGTCCAGGCGGCCCTGGTCCTCCCAGCCGCTGAGCGAGGAGTACGCGAACGAGGCGTCGGACATCCGGGAGACCTGGGAGACCCGGAGCCGGGACGCGGAGGAGAGGCTGCGGCCGGTGAACGCGCCGTGGCCCTTCGCCGCCCACCAGCGGCGGCCGAGCGCGGGGGCGGAGACCACCCCGACGACCGGCTGGTAGCCGCCCTCGGCCGCCTCCATCAGGGAGATCAGGGTGGCCCAGACGGGCACTCCGCGTACGTAGTTCTTGGTGCCGTCGATCGGGTCGATGACCCAGCGGCGGGGGCCCGTGCCCTCGATGCCGTACTCCTCGCCGAGGATCGCGTCGCGTGGGCGGGCGCGCTGGAGATGACCGCGGATGATTTCCTCCGCCGCCTTGTCCGCCTCGCTCACCGGCGTCATGTCCGGCTTGGTCTCGACCTTGAGGTCGAGCGCCTTGAACCGGTCCATCGTCGCGGAGTCGGCGGCGTCCGCGAGGACGTGGGCCAGGCGCAGGTCATCGAGATAGTCGGGCATGCCTGCACCGTATCCGGCTGTTCCGGGGCGGGGCCACAGGGTCCGGGGCGTGAGATCACCGCAGGCGATGCCGGATCCGGACCGTGGGGAGGTGGCGTGCGGGCCGGGGCGTACGCCCCTCAGTACTGCCGCGAACCCTTGACAGTGCTCCTGCGCGCGTCAAATCTGAGCTGCAGAGCCGCTCGCCCCAGGGAGGCGATGATGCCTGCAGCGCGGGAATCCCTCTTGGACGCCGCCTATACGGCGCTCGCACGTCGGCCGTGGTCCGCGGTGCGGATGGTCGATGTCGCCGCCGTGGCCGGAGTGTCCCGCCAGACGTTGTACAACGAGTTCGGCAGCAAGGAGGGGCTGGCGCGGGCCCTGGTCCGCCGGGAGGCGGACGGATATCTCGCCGGGGTGGACCGGGCGCTGGCCGTGCACGGGGACGCGCGGGAGCGGCTGGCCGCGACCGCCGAGTGGATCACGTCGGCCGCACGGGGCAACGCGCTGGTGCGGGCCATGCTGACCGGGTGCTGGAGCGAGCGGTTGCCCTCGCCGACGCTGTCGGCCGTGCCGTCGTCCTCCGCGGTGCCCGCGCAGCGGCGGGCCGACGGTCCGCTGCCGTCACCCGCCGACTTCGTGGCGCTCGTACGGGACCGGACCGTGTCCACGCTGCGGGGACCCGCCACCACGAAGTCCGACGCGGCGGAACTGGCCCGGTCGTGCGAGCTCGTCGTACGGCTCGCGGTGTCGTGTGTCGCGGCGCCGCCGGGTGAGGGCGGGGTCGTCGATCTGGTGAAGGCGGTACTGGCCCCGCCGCACCGGGCGCTGGGGCTTACTTCCTGAGCCGGTGACCGTGCGACCTCAGTGGGCCGAACCTGAGATCTGCAGGCCGATCACGCCGACGATCACGAGGCTGATCGACACGAGCTTGAGGGTAGAGACCAGGTCGCCGAGGAAGATCATGCCGTAGATCGCGGTGCCCGCCGCGCCGATGCCGGTCCACACCGCGTAGGCCGGACCGACGTCCAGCTTCTTCAGGGAGAGGGTCAGAAGGCCGAAGCTGCCGAGCGCGAAGATGCAGAAGGCGACCGTCGGCCAGAGCCTGCTGAAGCCGTGCGAGAGCTTGAGGCAGACGGCGAAGCCGGTTTCGAGCAGTCCGGCCACAACCACCAGCAGCCACGCCATGGTCTGTCCTCCCGCATCCGCATGATGACTGCTTCGTCTGGCTGATATCCGGCTTGGTGCGAGTATGCCTTTACCTGCACAGCACGGCGGCAAACAACGCGGAGGTCAGTCGCCCTCACGCCGTTCGCGCGTCGACAGCAGCCTGCGCAGCGAGTACAGACGGGCCGGGTCTGCGTGGCCGTCGGCCACCCACTGGTCCAGCGCGCACTCCGGCTCGTCGTGGCTGCACGCGCGCGGACAGCCCTCGGTGCCCGGTTCGAGGTCGGGGAAGGCCTTGATGACCTGGGACGGATCGACGTGGTGCAGGCCGAACGACCGTACGCCCGGGGTGTCGATGACCCAGCCGCCCTCGCTCGCCAGCGGCAGCGCGAGCGCCGACGTCGTGGTGTGCCGGCCGCGGCCCGTCACGGCGTTCACATGGCCGGTCGAACGCCGCCGGTCCGCCGGCACCAGCGCGTTGACCAGGGTCGTCTTGCCGACACCGGAGTGGCCGACGAACGCCGTGATCTTTCCGTCGAGTTGCTCGCGCACCCGGTCGGCCGCGTCTCCGTTCTCCAGCTCCTCACGGCTCGTCACGACGTACGGGATGTCCAGGGCGCCGTAGAGCTCCAGGATCTTGTCGGGCGAGGCGAGGTCCGACTTGGTCATCACCAGGATCGGTTTCAGGCCACCGGCGAACGCCGCGACCAGGCAGCGGTCGATCAGCCGCGGGCGGGGCTCGGGGTCGGCGAGGGCGGTGACGATCGCGAGCTGGTCGGCGTTGGCGACGACCACCCGCTCGAAGGGGTCGTCGTCGTCGGCCGTGCGGCGCAGCACGGAGGTGCGCGACTCGATGCGCACGATGCGGGCGAGGGTGTCCTTGTCGCCGGACAGGTCGCCGACGATGGCGACGTGGTCGCCGACCACTGCTGCCTTGCGGCCCAGTTCGCGGGCCTTCATCGCCATCACGACGTGGTCTCCGACCAGACAGGTGAGGCGGCCCCGGTCGACGGTGAGGACCATGCCGTCGACCGCCTCCTCGTGCTTGGGGCGGATGTTCGTACGGGGACGGTTGCCCTTGCGGTTGGGGCGCTGGCGGATGTCGTCCTCGTCGGTGTGCTTGCCGTAGCGGCGCATGATCGTCGTCCGCCCGTCAGTTCCCGAGCATTCCGGCCCACAGTTCGGGGAAGTCCGGCAGTGTCTTCGCGGTCGTCGCCACGTTCTCGATCTGTACGCCTTCCACCGCCAGGCCGATGATCGCGCCGGCGGTGGCCATGCGGTGGTCGTCGTAGGTGTGGAAGATGCCGCCGTGCAGGCGCCGCGGGCGGATGTGGAGGCCGTCCGCGGTCTCGGTGACGTCGCCGCCGAGTTCGTTGATCTCCTTGGTGAGCGCGGCCAGCCGGTCCGTCTCGTGCAGGCGCAGGTGCGCCACCCCGCGCAGCGTGGAGGGGGAGTCCGCGAGAGCCGCGACCGCCGCGATGCCGGGGGTCAGCTCGCCGACCTCGCCCAGGTCCACGTCGATACCGTGGATGGCACCCGATCCGGTGAACTCCAGCCCGTACTCGGTCAGTTCGCAGGAACCGCCCATCTCGGTGAAGATCTCCCGCAGCTTGTCGCCGGGCTGGGTGGTGTGCGCGGGCCAGTCCGGGACGACGACCTTGCCGCCGGTCACCAGGGCGGCCGCCAGGAACGGCTGCGCGTTGGACAGGTCCGGCTCGACGGTCAGGTCGCGGCCGAGCAGCGCGCCCGGGGTGACCCGCCAGACGTTCGGCTCGCCGCCCGACTCCGGGGTGTCCACCTGCGCGCCGACCGTACGCAGCATGTCGACGGTCATCCGGATGTGCGGCATGGAGGGCAGCGTCGAGCCGATGTGGCGGACCTCCACCCCCTGGTTGAAGCGCGGGCCGGAGAGCAGGAGCGCCGACACGAACTGGCTGGAGGACGAGGCGTCGATCTCCACCGGGCCGCCGTCCAGGGCGCCGCCGCCGTGCACGGTCAGCGGCAGTGCGCCGCGGCCGTCGTCGTCGATGCGGGCGCCGAGGACACGCAGCGCGTCGATGACACCGGTCAGGGGGCGCTCGTACGACCTCGGGTCGCCGTCGAAGCGGATGGGGCCGTCGGCCAGTGCGGCGACCGGGGGCAGGAAGCGCATCACGGTGCCCGCGTTGCCGACGTCGACCGTGGCCGGGCCGTGCAGACCCGAGGGGATGACGCGCCAGGCCTCGCCGGAGGCCTCGGGGCCGCCCGCCACCGTGGAGCTCGACGACACCGTCTCCTCGATGCCCACGCCCATCGCGCGCAGCGCGCCCGCCATCAGCAGGGTGTCGCGCGAGCGCAGCGGGCGGCGCAGCCAGCCGGGCTCCGAGGCGAGCGCGGCCAGGACGAGGGCGCGGTTGGTGACCGACTTGGACCCCGGTACGTGGACCGTCGCGTCGACGGCTCCGCTTGCATGCGGGGCGGGCCAGAGGGCGGTGTGTGCGGGGTTAGCGGTCATGCGCTCCACTTTAGTGGCTGGCGATGACCGGAGATCTTGATCAAAAGAGGCGAAATCCGACCGAAACAGTGTGACGGCGCGCACGGTGTACGGGTGTGGGTATGTGCCGTGGATATATGCAGCGGGCTGCACTCATGGTGAGGTGCTGGAGGCGCATGGGACGCGTGAGTGCGCGTTCACACCTCCAGCAGCCACCGGCCCCCGCCTATCAGCGCGCTCAGTGAGACCACGTGGAACAGGAAGAGCCACAGCCCGGCCGGCACGTGCGTCAGCCGCGACAACTGGTCCGCGTCCGAGTCGCCCGCGTTGCCGCGCCCGCGCTTGGCCTGCAGCTCGAACGCCGGACGGACCCCGCCGAGCAGCAGGAACCAGACCACCGCGTACGCGAACGCCGCCTGCACCTGCGGTCCCGCCAGCCACGACACCAGCAGGAACATGCCGCCGGTGAGGACCACGGTGAGCGCGCCGTAGGCGTTGCGGATCATCACCAGCATCGCGACGAGCAGCACCGTGGCCAGCCACAGCAGCGCCGTGATGTGACCCGCGGCGAGCAGCGCGGCGCCGCCGAGGCCGAGCAGCGGGGGAGCGGTGTAGCCGGCGGCCGCGGTGAGGACCATGCCCAGGCCGGTGGGCTTGCCCCGGCTGACCGTCAGGCCGCTGGTGTCCGAGTGCAGCCGGATGCCGGTGAGCGTGCGGCCGGTGAGCAGCGCGATCAGTCCGTGGCCGCCCTCGTGCGCGATGGTGATGGCGTTGCGGGAGAGCCGCCACAGGCCCTGCGGGACGATCACTGCCAGCGCGGCGACCATCGTGGCGATCACCACCCACAGATCGGGGTCGGGCTGGCTGCCGAAGACCTCGTCCCAGAGGGCGGCGAGCGAGGCGGATGCGGTGCTGTCCATGGGGGGAATGGCTCCCTCGGGGGCAGTAGACAGGGGCTTGCGCGTAGCGCAATCGTTGAGGGGTGGTGGTCGGGCGGCGGGTGGGCCTGGCAGTGTTGCACGTATGTGCGGACGGTATGCATCGAGTCGTAGGCCCGAGGATCTCGCAGGAATCTTTGAGATCGAGAAGTGGGAGCCGGAGGAGGCGCTCGAGCCGGATTACAACGTGGCGCCGACCAAGGAGGTCTACGCCGTTCTCGACCGTCCTGTGAAGGACGCCGAGGACCCCCGGCCGGTTCGCCAGCTGCGCAAGCTCAAGTGGGGGCTCGTCCCGTCCTGGGCCAAGACGCCCGAGGGCGGCGCCCGGATGATCAATGCGCGTGCGGAGACCGTGCACGAGAAGCCGTCGTACCGGCGGGCCTTCGCCGCCCGGCGGTGCATCGTGCCCGCCGACGGCTATTACGAGTGGGTGACCGGGGCCGGGGAGCGCGATCTCGAGGTCGAGGGGAAGAAGAAGCGGCCGCGGAAGCAGCCGTACTTCGTGACGCCGGCGGACGGGTCGGTCTTCGCCATGGCCGGGCTGTACGAGTTCTGGCGGGACAGGACGCTGCCCGACGAGCACCCGCTGGCCTGGTGGGCGACCTGCTCCGTGATCACCACCGAGGCGGAGACCTCGCCGCTCGCGGTGGCCCCGGCCGAGGGCCCGCACGCGCTGGCCGACATCCACCCCCGTATGCCCCTCATGCTCACCGCGGACCGCTGGGACGCCTGGCTCGACCCAACCCGCACCGACGCCGACGGACTTCGCGAGCTGCTCGCGCCCCCGCCTGCCGGGCTGATGCGTGCGTACCCCGTCTCCACGGCCGTCAGCAACGTCCGCAACAACGGGCCGGAGCTGCTGAAGGAGCTGGAGGGCCCCGAAGAGGGCACACTCTTTTGACGTGACCGAGATCAGCGAGACGATCGAGACGGACGCCGGTACCGCCCGCGTCACCTGGCACCGGGCCAAGAAGGCGAAGCTCGTCCTCGCCGTGAGCCATGGCGCGGGCGGCGGCATCGAGGCGCGGGACCTCCAGGCGCTGGCCGGGGAACTCCCCGCGCACGGAGTGACCGTCGCGCTCGTCGAGCAGCCCTGGCGGGTGGCCGGGAAGAAGGTGGCGCCCGCGCCGAAGACGCTGGACGTCGGCTGGCGGGCGGTGTGGCCGGTGCTTGCCGCGGCCGGGCTGCCCGTGGTGGCGGGTGGGCGCAGTGCCGGGGCCCGGGTCGCCTGCCGGACGGCGGTCGAGCTCGGCGCGCATGCCGTGCTCGCGCTCAGCTTCCCGCTGCACCCGCCGGGCAGGCCCGAGAAGTCGCGGGCCGAGGAGTTGCTCGGGAGCGGTGTGCCCACGCTGGTCGTGCAGGGTGGCAACGATCCCTTCGGGAAGCCGGAGGAGTTCCCTGCGGGGTCGTACGAACTGGTCGAGGTGCCGTACGGCGATCACGGCTTCGCCGTGCCGAAGCGGGCGCCGCTCGGGCAGGACGAGGCGCTCGAGACGCTCACCCGTGCCGTGGTGAAGTGGACCGCGTCACTCGGGTGACGCCCGGGAATGTCCACAGCGCAGCCACTGTTGTGCGGAACAGACAGCGCGAGGAGTGCTGGCCGTCCGTACGAGAGGAAGTCCGCCGCATGGGTTCGACCACCTGCCCGCCCGCCTCCCGCCACCACCCCGTGGACGGGCTGCGCCCGGCAGAGTCCGATTCGACCCGCCGCAGCAGCTCTGACCTGGAGTGGACAGTGCTGCACGCGGCCAAGACTGCCCCTATTCGGGCGGCGGGCGGACCGGATGTTCGTCTATCCTCCGAATCGAGTGGGACCGGTTTCGGTCCTGCTACGTCACTGGAGGAGGTGGGTCCGGTCACTGGGACCGACGCAGGGACCGAACACGGCCAGGCGGAGCAGCCCGAGGGCCAGGGCACGAGCGACGCGACCAAGGAAACGTCCGCCGAGCGCACGCTGCGCTTCGAGCGGGACGCGCTCGAATTCCTCGACCAGATGTACTCGGCCGCCCTGCGCATGACGCGCAACCCGGCCGACGCCGAGGACCTGGTGCAGGAGACGTACGCGAAGGCGTACGCGTCCTTCCACCAGTTCCGTGAGGGCACCAACCTCAAGGCATGGCTGTACCGCATCCTCACGAACACCTTCATCAACTCGTACCGCAAGAAGCAGCGTGAGCCCCAGCGCAGTGCGGCCGAGGAGATCGAGGACTGGCAGCTGGCGCGCGCCGAGTCGCACATGTCGACCGGACTGCGCTCCGCCGAGTCGCAGGCGCTCGATCACCTGCCCGACTCGGACGTGAAGCAGGCGCTTCAGGCGATCCCCGAGGAATTCCGCATCGCGGTGTATCTCGCTGACGTAGAGGGCTTTGCGTACAAGGAGATCGCGGACATCATGGGGACACCCATCGGGACGGTCATGTCGCGGCTGCACCGCGGCCGCCGTCAACTGCGCGGCATGCTCGAGGACTACGCGCGTGACCGCGGACTGGTCCCGGCCGGCGCCGGAGAGTCGAACGAAGCGAAAGGCTCGGGCTCATGAGCTGCGGAGAGCCGCACGAGACGGACTGCAGTGAAGTACTCGATCATCTCTATGAGTTCCTGGACCATGAGATGCCGGACTCGGACTGCACCAAGTTCGAGGTGCACTTCGAGGAGTGCTCCCCGTGCCTGGAGAAGTACGGCCTTGAGCAGGCCGTGAAGAAGCTGGTCAAGCGGTGCTGCGGGCAGGACGACGTGCCGACCGACCTGCGGGCGAAGGTCATGGGCCGGATCGACATGATCCGCTCAGGGGAGACCGTGCCCGAGCACGACATCACCGCGACGGCGCAGGAGTCCTGAACCGCCGGGAGAGTCCGCAGCGGCGGTCGCAGGAGTCCTGAACCTTTCCCTCCGGCGTTCCCTTCTGGTCGGATAATCGCCGAGTTCGTCACCCGAACGTGCTAATCCGCGGGCTTCAGGCCCGCGGATTCGGCCATTGCCGCCCCCTTGTCCTTTCCGCCGCCCTAGGCTCCGGAGCCTGACATGGGGAGGGGGCGCGGATGGGGTCGGTTCCGGCCTGGGCCCGTGTGTACGTGGCCTGCGTCGTTCTCGCCGCCATGGCCTGTCTCGTTCCGTTGCCGACGATCCGCACGCCGTGGTGGGTCGTCGTGCTGCTCGCCGCGCTCTACGCCGGCTGTGAGCAGATCCCCCGCTACCGCCCCGACGGTCGCCCCGCCCCCCTGGCCATGGGCACCTTCTTCCCCGTGCTGCTCGCCGGGGCCTTTCTGCTGCCGCCCCCGGCCGCCGCCCTCGTGCCGCTGCCGGGGGCGCTGCTCGCCCCGGTCGAGCAGCGGCCGCGCGGGCTGCGCCGGGTCTGGCGTGCGGCGCAGCTCGCCGTAGCGCTGTGGGCGGCGTCCCGGGTGCACTGGGCGCTGGGCGGCCGGGACGCGGTGGTCGAGCCGCGGTTCCCGTACGCCCTCGTGCCCGCCGGGGCCGCCGTGCTGGTGTTCTGCCTGGTGCTGACCGTGCTCGACGGCGGCATCCTGGTGCTGGCCGACCGGGTGCCCGTAGGCAGCGCGTGGCGCGGCCTGTTTCTTCGCTCCCTCGCCCCCGTGGCCGTGCACGGGCTCGCCGGGCTGATGATGGCGGTGCTGCTGCGCAGTCCGTTCGGGCCCGTCGCCGCGCTGCTCGTGCTGCTGCCGATGTACGTGTCGTGCTGGGTGTTCGCGCACTACCACCGGGAGCGCGCCGCTCACCAGGCCACCATCCGGGCGCTCGTGCAGGCCGTCGACATCAAGGACGAGTACACCCGCGGGCACAGCGAGCGGGTCGGGCAGGCGTCCATGATGATCGCCCGTGAACTCGGTATGGACGACGAGCGCGTCGAGGTGCTGCGGTTCGCGGGGATCCTGCACGACGTCGGCAAACTCGGCGTGCCCACCCGGCTGTTGCGCAAGGACGGGCCGCTGACGCCTCAGGAGCGGCGGATCATCGAGCTGCATCCCGAGTACGGGCACGAGATGGTGCGCGGGATCGGGTTCCTGGGCGAGGCGCGGTCGGCGATCCTGCACCATCATGAGCGGCTCGACGGGAGCGGATACCCGTACGGGCTGATGGGGCGTCAGATCCCTGAGTTCGCACGGGTGGTGGCCGTGGCCGATGCCTTTGACGCCATGACGTCGACGCGGTCCTATCGACGGGCACGGGCCGTCACGGCGGCGCTGGAGGAGCTTGAGCGGTGTGCCGGTTCGCAGTTCGACCCGCAGATGGTGGAGGCGCTGGTGCGGGCGCTCGGCCGGCACGGATGGCACCCCGCCGTCACCGCCGACGATCCATGCGGAAACGTGCCGCCGAATCCGGGCGATGCCCGGACGCCCGCCCAGGCCGTCGCCGGGCGGCGGTCCCCCGAGGACAGCGGTGCCGCAAGCCGGAGGGCCCCGTGAACCCCGCTCGCCGGCCCCTCACCCTCACCCTCGTGCACGGCTGCGCCACCCTCCTCGCCCTCGTCTCGCTCGCCGCGACCCTCTGGAACGGGGTGGACGAACGCGGCACCGCCCTCGCCTTCGGACTGCTCATCGCCCTCGGGGAACTCGCCCGGTCGACCGGCGCCGAACGGGAGTCCGCGCCCCTCGGCACCGCCGGGGCCCTCGCGTACGCGCTGCTCGGGGAGGACGCCGGCAACGCCACGCACCACGGGGTTCTCCAGGTCGTCGCCGTGGTCGTCGCGGCCACGCTCGCCGGCTGCGTGCCGCATGTCGCGCGCGGGCAGGGGCCGTCGCTCGACCAGCTGGCCCGGCGGCTGCTGACCGTCGGCTTCACCGCCGTCTGCTTCCAACCCCTCTACAACCAGGGGAGGCTGCACGGCTGGGACGGGGCGGCGTACGCCGTGCTGCTCGTCGCCCTGCTGGCGCTCACCGCGCTCTGCGAGGCCGTACTGGCCGCCGTCATGGCACACTCCCGCACCCGGTGGCCCTTCGGCCCGCTGCTCCGCGACGAGCTGCGGGCCATGCTCGGCATCGGGTCCGCCGTGTGCGCGACCGGGGCCGTGATGGCGCTCGCCGTCGCCGTGGTCGGGCTCTGGGCGCTGCCCGTCTTCTCGCTGCCCCTGCTGCTCACCCAGCTCTCCTTCCGGCGGTACGCGGAGGTGCGGACCACCTATCGGCAGACGATCGCCTCGCTGGCGCGCGCCACCGAGATCGCCGGGTACACCCCCGCCGGGCACGCGCGGCGGGTGGCAACGCTCTGCCGGGCGGTCGGCCGCGAGCTGGGCCTGTCAGAGCCGGACCTGACCGTGCTGGAGTACGCGGCCCTGATGCACGACATCGGGCAGCTCTCGCTCCTGGACCCCGTGCCCGCCGGGGCCACCGCGGTGCTGCCCGCCGAGGAGCAGCGGCGCATCGCCCTGCTCGGCGGCGCCGTCGTACGCCAGACCGGAGTGGACACCGAGGTCGCGGTGGTCGTGGAACGGCAGGCCGACCCCTACCGGGAGCAGCCGGTCAGTGCCAGGATCGTCCGGGCGGTGAACGCATACGAGGAGCTGGCCAGGGAAGCAGGGCCCGGAGGCCCCCTCACCGCCCTGGAGAAGCTTCGGCTGGGCACCGCCCACGACTATCAGCCCGAGGTCGTGGAGTCGCTGGCCAGGGTGCTGTTGCGGGGTGGCCTGACTCTGCCCCAGGCTGGGTAACCCATGGGTAATGAGCGCCCCTCCGACCGTCCATGGTTGGATGCGAGAGAGAGGGTGTCCGGGGGCACAGGCCAGCCCACAGAACGGAACTGGCAGGCGGGAATCGTGAGGATCTTCGGCAAGGGACGGCACCGGCCCTCCGCCTCATGGCGGCAGGCCACCGACCGGGCGTTCACGCTCATCGGCGACGGCCGGTACGAGGACGCGGGAGCGCTGCTGACGCGTGCCGCGGACCTGGAGCCCTGGCTGTCCGAGTCCTGGTTCAATCTCGCCCTGCTGCACAAGTTCCGGCACGACTGGGAGCAGGCGCGGGCCGCCGGTCTCAGAGCCGTCGCGCTCCTCGACCGTGAGACGGGCGCCCCCGACTGGTGGAACGTGGGCATCGCGGCCACCGCCCTGCAGGACTGGCCGCTGGCACGGCGTGCCTGGCAGGCGTACGGGCTGCGGGTGCCGGGCGGCGCCGCCGTCTCCGGCGAGCCCGTCGGCATGGACCTCGGCAGCGCGGCCGTACGGCTGTCGCCCGAGGGTGAGGCCGAGGTCGTCTGGGGCCGCCGCCTGGACCCCGCGCGGATCGAGGTGCTCTCCATTCCGCTGCCGTCCTCGGGGCGGCGCTGGGGCGAGGTCGTCCTGCACGACGGGGTCCCGCACGGCGAGCGGACGACGGCCGCCGGGAACGCGTACCCCGTCTTCGACGAGATCGAGCTGTGGGCGCCCTCGCCGGTGCCGACCTGGGTGGTCCTCCTGGAGGCGGCCACCGAGGACGACCGGGACGCGCTGGAGCAGCTCGCGGCCGACGCCGGCTTCGCCGCCGAGGACTGGTCGTCGTCCGTACGGCTGCTGTGCCGGATGTGCTCCGAGTCCCGGATGCCGTCCGACGAGGGCGACGGCGAGCACCTCGACCCGCACGACCACAGCGAACCGGGCCACCCGGGGCCGCTCGGCCATCGCACCGACGGGCAGCTGTGGGTGCCGGAGCGGGAGTGCGGGGTGGCCGCGCCTGCCGGGCTGGTGCGGGGGTTGCTGGACGGGTGGGTCGCCGACAGCCCTGATTCCCGGGACTGGCGGGACCTCGAAGAGGTCTGTTAGCGCAGAGGTCTGCTGAGCGCCCCTTTAGGCTGTACTCGCAGAATCTCTACAGGTCGCAGGAAGGCGTACGTCGGTCATGGCGCAGCAGGACACTGAGCAGCAGCACCCAGGGGTGCTCCCCGTGGACGACGAGGGCTTCGTCATCGACACCGAGGACTGCGAGGAGCGCGAGGCGGCCTACCGCGAGCGCGGCACCTCGCGGCCCATCACGGTCGTGGGGAACCCGGTGCTGCACAAGGAGTGCAAGGACGTCACCGAGTTCGGCGACGAGCTGGCGGCGCTGGTCGACGACATGTTCGCGAGCCAGCACACCGCGGAGGGCGTGGGCCTGGCCGCCAACCAGATCGGCGTCGACCTCAAGGTCTTCGTGTACGACTGCCCGGACGACGAGGGCAAGCGGCACACCGGCGTGGTCTGCAACCCCGTGCTGCGCGAACTGCCCGCCGACCAGCGTCACTTGGACGAGAGCAACGAGGGCTGCCTCTCCGTGCCGACGGCGTACGCGCCGCTGGCCCGCCCCGACTACGCCGAGGTCACCGGGCAGGACGAGAAGGGCAACCCGATCAAGGTGCGGGGCACCGGCTACTTCGCGCGCTGCCTCCAGCACGAGACGGACCACCTCTACGGGTACCTGTACATCGACCGGCTCTCCAAGCGCGAACGCAAGGACGCGCTGCGGCAGATGGCCGAGAACGAGCCCCGCTACCCGATCGTGGCGAACGACTGAGACGTCGACTGAGACGTCGCCACGAACGACTGGGACGCATATATGCAGTTGAGGCCCGCGATCATTCGTGGGCCCGGACGGACGGCGGCTGGCCGGGAACCCCCTGACCAGGCGCCGTTCGTGTGTGCGTCGCACGTTCGATCCCATGTGCTCCTCTTTTGATCCATATTCAGTCACACAAGGGGAGATTCTCGGCACCTTGGGGTAGTGAGTGAAGCAAATCCGTTCCCAGAACGGTCAGTTGTGGTGCTGAATGGGAAGTGCGGGGATACGCAACGGCGCACGCCCGGCACGGCGGGAGGGGCGCAGCGCCAACTGGCGGCTGAGAGGGGTTTGTTCGTGCATGCTTTCTCACACGGCACTTCATCGACACCGACTGCGGTCGCGGTTCCACCGGCGCTCTCTCTCCCGGTGATCGAAGCTGCGTTTCCCCGGCAACTGCATCCCTATTGGCCCAGGCTCCAGGAGAAGACCAGGACCTGGCTCCTCGAAAAACGGCTCATGCCGGCCGACAAGGTCGAGGAATATGCCGATGGACTTTGCTACACGGACCTCATGGCGGGCTACTACATAGGTGCCCCCGACGAGGTCATGCAGGCGATAGCGGACTACAGCGCGTGGTTCTTCGTCTGGGACGACCGCCACGACCGCGACGTCATCCACGGCCGGCCGGCCGCCTGGCGGAGGCTCAGGTTCCAGCTGCACTCGGCCCTCGACTCCCCCCGGGATCACCTGCACCACCGGGATCCGCTGGTCGCGGGGTTCGCCGACAGCATGGTGCGGTTGTACTCGTTCCTCAGCAAGAAGTGGAACGTCCGGTTCGCGGGTCACTTCCATGCGGTGATCGAGGCGTACGACCAGGAATTCCAGAACCGTACGTCCGGCACCGTCCCCTCAGTAGCGGATTACCTCGAACTCCGGCGGCTCACCTTCGCGCACTGGATCTGGACCGATCTTCTGGAGCCGAGCGCGGGACGCGAAATGCCCAGCGCGGTGCGGAATCACCCGGCATATCGCCGGTCGGCACTGCTGAGCCAGGAATTCGCCGCCTGGTACAACGATCTGTGCTCGCTTCCCAAGGAAATCGCGGGAGATGAAGTCCACAATCTCGGAATCAGTCTCATCCAACACGAAGGGCTGACGCTCGAAGAAGCGATCGCAGAAGTAAGGCGACGCGTCGAGGAATGCATTCTCGAATTCCTGGCCGCCGAAAAGGAAGCGGTGCGGTTCGCCGACAGTCTCGCGGACGGCACCGTGGCGGGCAAGGAATTGAGCGTCGCCGTGAAAGCGTGCCTCGGCAATATGCGGAACTGGTTCAGTTCCGTCTACTGGTTCCACCACGAGTCCGGCCGGTACATGGTCGACAGCTGGGACGACCGGTCCACGCCCCCGTACGTCAACAACGAAGCGGCAGGTGAGAAATGACCGTCGAGTCTGTGAAGCCCGGGTCTGTGAAGTCCGAGTCTGTGAAGCCGGAAGCCCGTCCGGCTCCGGAGCACCGCGAACCGCCCCTCGCGGGCGGCGGTGTCCCGGTCCTCGGCCACGGCTGGAAGCTGGTCCGCGACCCGCTGGCCTTCATGGCCCGGCTGCGCGACCACGGCGACGTCGTACGGCTCAGGCTCGGCCCGAAGACGGTGTACGCCGTCACCGCGCCGGCCCTCACCGGGGCGCTCGCGCTGAGCCCCGACTTCAAGATCGACGGGCCGCTCTGGGAGTCCCTTGAAGGCCTGCTCGGCAAGGAGGGAGTGGCGACCGCCAACGGGCCGACGCACCGCCGCCAACGGCGCACCATCCAGCCCGCGTTCCGGCTCGACGCCATCCCCGCGTACGGGTCGATCATGGAGGAGGAGGCGCGCGCGCTCGCCGACCGCTGGGAGGGCGGGGCGGTCGTCGACTGCACGGCGGAGTCGTTCCGCGTCGCCGTGCGCATCGCGGCCCGCTGCCTGCTGCGCGGCGACTTCATGGACGAGCGCGCCGAGCGTCTGTGCATCGCCCTCGCCACCGTGTTCCGCGGTATGTACCGGCGCATGGTCGTCCCGGCCGGACCGCTCTATCGGCTGCCGCTCCCGGCCAACCGCAAATTCAACCGGGCACTGGCCGATTTGCATCTCCTGGTCGACGAGATCATCGCCGAGCGGCGCGCATCTGGTCAAAAGCCGGACGATTTGCTGACCGCCTTGCTGGAAGCGAAGGACGGGAATGGCGATCCCATAGGGGAGCAGGAGATCCACGACCAGGTCGTCGCGATACTCACCCCCGGCAGTGAAACTGTCGCGTCCACGATCATGTGGCTCCTCCAGGTCCTCGCCGAACACCCGGAACACGCGGAGCGGGTGCGCGCGGAGGTCGAATCCGTCGCTGGTGACCGACCTGTCGCATTCGGTGACGTCAGGCAGCTGTCCCACACGAACAATGTCGTCGTCGAGGCGATGCGGCTGCGCCCCGCCGTATGGATATTGACGCGACGGTCGGTGAC
The DNA here is from genome assembly GCF_041051975.1 of Streptomyces sp. R21. Taxonomy (GTDB): domain Bacteria; phylum Actinomycetota; class Actinomycetes; order Streptomycetales; family Streptomycetaceae; genus Streptomyces. Next base: position 3,559,008 of record NZ_CP163435.1, read on the forward strand.
CGAAACCGAACTCGGCGGCTATCGCATTCCGGCCGGGGCCGACATCGTGTACAGCCCGTACGCGATACAGCGCGATCCGCGGTCGTACGCGGGGAATTTGCAGTTCGACCCCGACCGGTGGCTGCCCGAGCGCGCCAAGGAGGTGCCGAAGTACGCGATGAGTCCGTTCAGCGTGGGCAACCGGAAGTGCCCGAGCGACCATTTCTCGATGGCCCAACTGACCCTCATCACAGCCACGTTGGCGTCGAGGTGGCGGTTCGAGCAGGTGTCCGGATCGAACGACGGGACGCGGGTCGGCATCACGCTGCGTCCGCACCGGCTGCTGCTGAAAGCCGTACCCCGCTGACCGCGGGGCGCACGTTCAGGCGGCCTGCGGGCCCCTGAACGTGCGCCGGTACGCCTGCGGGGTCGTGCCCAGCGCCCGGACGAACTGGTGGCGCAGCGCGGCCGCGTTGCCGAACCCCGTGCGTCCCGCGATCGCGTCCATCGTCTCGTCCGTCGCCTCCAGCAACTGCTGGGCCAGCAGCACCCGTTGGCGCAGGATCCAGCGGTACGGAGTGGTCCCGGTCTCCTGCTGGAAACGCCGGGCGAAGGTGCGCGGCGACATCAGGGCGCGGGCCGCGAGCTGCTCGACGGTCACCTCCTCGTTGAGGTGGCGCTCCATCCAGACGAGCACCTCGCCGACCGTGTCGCAGGGGGCGGCCGGCAGCGGGCGCTCGATGTACTGGGCCTGCCCGCCGTCGCGGTGCGGGGGCACCACCATGCGGCGCGCGATGGCGTTGGCGACCTCCGGACCCTGTTCCTTGCGGACGAGGTGGAGGCAGGCGTCGATCCCGGCGGCGGTGCCGGCCGAGGTGATGATCGGGTCCTCGTCGACGTACAGCACGTCGGGCTCGACGACCGCCCGCGGGTACTGCCGGGCGAGGTCGTCCGCGTGCATCCAGTGCACCGCGCAGTGCCGCCCGTCCAGGAGCCCGGCCGCGCCCAGCACGAAGACACCGGAGCAGACGCTGAGGAGCCGGGCTCCGCGGTCGACCGCGCGGCGCAGGGCGTCGAGCAGTTCGGGCGGGAAGTCGCGGACGGCGTAGGAGCGCCCGGCCGGTACGGCGATCAGGTCGGCGGTGTCCAGGCGCTCCAGGCCGTGCTCCACCTGCAGCGAGAACCCGGCGTACGACCGCAGGGTCGGCCCCTCGGCCGAGGCGACCGCGAAGTCGTACACCGGCAGGCCCTCGTCGCTGCGGTCGGTGCCGAACACCTCGCACAGGACGCCGAGTTCGAAGGGCTCGACGCCGTCGAGGAGGACTGCGGCCACGTTCTTCAGCATGCGTCCAGTGTGCCTCGAACGTGGCAGTAATTCGAGGGTTCCCGGCGGTCCTGCCACTGACGGTAAGGAGTGAACGGTACGAGACTGATGTCCATGGATACACGCATGGAAGCCCTCATCGGAATGCTGACCGTCCTCGGGATCCTCGTCCTCCTCGTCCTCCCGTCACTGATCGGCGTCGCGCGCGACCGGCGCGTGGACCGTCAGATCAGGGAGGCCGAGGAGCGGCGGGCCGGCGAGGATCAGAAGTCCTCGTCGAGGTCGACGCTGCCCTCCACCGCGACCTGGTACGCCGAAGGTCGTCGCTCGAAGAAGTTGGTCAGTTCCTGAACCCCCTGGAGCTCCATGAAGGAGAAGGGGTTCTCGGAGCCGTACACCGGGGCGAAGCCGAGACGCTGGAGACGCTGGTCGGCGACGCACTCCAGGTACTGCCGCATCGAGTCGGTGTTCATCCCCGGGAGGCCGTCACCGCACAGGTCGCGCGCGAACTGCAGCTCGGCCTCGACGGCCTCCCGCAGCATGTCGGTGACCTCCTGCTGGAGCCGGTCGTCGAAGAGCTCCGGCTCCTCCTTGCGGACGGTGTCGACGACCTCGAACGCGAAGGACATGTGCATCGTCTCGTCGCGGAACACCCAGTTGGTGCCCGTGGCGAGACCGTGCAGCAGACCCCGGCTGCGGAACCAGTAGACGTACGCGAAGGCGCCGTAGAAGAACAGGCCCTCGATGCACGCGGCGAAGCAGATCAGGTTCAGCAGGAAGCGGCGGCGGTCGGCCTGCGTCTGCAGGCTGTCCAGCTTCTCGACCTCGTTGATCCACTTGAAGCAGAACTCGGCCTTCTCACGGATGGACGGGATGTTCTCGACCGCGTCGAAGGCGGCCGCCCTGTCCTCCGGATTGGGCAGATAGGTGTCGAGCAGCGTCAGATAGAACTGGACGTGCACGGCCTCCTCGAAGAGCTGACGGCTCAGGTACAGCCGCGCCTCGGGGGAGTTGATGTGCTTGTACAGCGTCAGCACCAGGTTGTTCGCGACGATCGAGTCGCCCGTCGCGAAGAACGCGACCAGCCGGCCGATCATGTGCTGCTCGCCCTCGGACAGCTTCGCCAGGTCGGCGACGTCCGAGTGGAGGTCGACCTCCTCCACCGTCCAGGTGTTCTTGATCGCGTCCCGGTAGCGCTCGTAGAAGTCGGGGTAGCGCATGGGACGCAGGGTCAGCTCGAAGCCCGGGTCGAGGAGGTTCTTCTCGGTGTTCGGGGTCGTCATTACTGGCAGGCCTCGCAGCTTTCGGGGTTTTCGAGGGAGCAGGCGACGGCGTCCTCGTCGGGGGTCGCCTGCTGTACGGGGATCGGGGTCTGGGCCTGTGCCGCGCGGGCGATGCGGGTCGCCGGGCGCGAGCGCAGGTAGTACGTCGTCTTCAGGCCCGACTTCCAGGCGTACGCGTACATCGAGGAGAGCTTGCCGATGGTCGGCGTCTCCAGGAACAGGTTCAGCGACTGGGCCTGGTCCAGGAACGGCGTGCGGGCGGCGGCCATGTCGATGAGGCCGCGCTGCGGGATCTCCCACGCCGTGCGGTACAGGTCGCGGACGTCCTGCGGGACCCAGGTGAAGCCCTGCACCGAGCCGCCCGACTCGCGCAGCGCCTCGCGGGTCTGCGCGTCCCACACGCCGAGCTTCTTCAACTCGTCGACCAGGTAGGAGTTGACCTGGAGGAACTCGCCGGACAGCGTCTCGCGCTTGAACAGGTTGGAGACCTGCGGCTCGATGCACTCGTAGACGCCCGCGATGGACGCGATGGTGGCGGTCGGCGCGATCGCCAGGAGCAGCGAGTTGCGCATGCCGACGGAGGCGATACGGGAGCGCAGGGCCGCCCAGCGCTCCGGCCAGGTCAGCTCGACGTCGTAGTGGTCGGGGTGCAGGACGCCGCGGGCCGTACGGGTCTTCTCCCAGGCGGGGAGGGGCCCGTTGCGCTCGGCGAGGTCGGTGGAGGCCTCGTACGCGGCGAGCATGATGCGCTCGGCGATGCGCGTGGAGAGGGCCTTGGCCTCGGGCGAGTCGAAGGGGATGCGCAGCTTGAAGAAGACGTCCTGGAGGCCCATCGCGCCGAGGCCGACGGGACGCCACTTCGCGTTCGACCGGCCCGCCTGCTCGGTCGGGTAGAAGTTGATGTCGACGACGCGGTCGAGGAAGGTGACGGCCGTGCGGACGGTCTCGTCCAGGCGGTCCCAGTCGATGTCGCCGCCGACGACGAACGAACCGAGGTTCACCGAGCCGAGGTTGCAGACCGCCGTCTCCCCGTCGTCGGTGACCTCCAGGATCTCGGTGCACAGGTTCGAGGAGTGGACGGTGTGGCCCGGCTCCGCCGTCTGGTTGGCGGTGCGGTTGGCGGCGTCCTTGAAGGTCATCCAGCCGTTGCCGGTCTGCGCGAGGGTGCGCATCATGCGGCCGTACAGATCGCGGGCCGGAATGGTCTTCTTGGCGAGCCCGGCCTCCTCCGCCTTGCGGTAGGCGGCGTCGAACGCGTCGCCCCACAGGTCGACCAGCTCGGGCACGTCGGCCGGCGAGAACAGCGACCAGACGCCGTCCTCGTTGACCCGGCGCATGAACTCGTCCGGGATCCAGTGCGCGAGGTTCAGGTTGTGCGTACGCCGGGCGTCCTCACCGGTGTTGTCGCGCAGCTCCAGGAACTCCTCGATGTCCGAGTGCCAGGTCTCCAGGTAGACCGCGGCCGCGCCCTTGCGCCGGCCGCCCTGGTTCACCGCGGCGACCGAGGCGTCGAGGGTCTTCAGGAACGGGACGATGCCGTTGGAGTGCCCGTTGGTGCCGCGGATCAGCGAACCGCGGGAGCGGATACGGGAGTACGACAGGCCGATACCGCCCGCGTGCTTCGAGAGGCGCGCGACCTGGTGGTAGCGGTCGTAGATGGAGTCCAGCTCGTCCAGCGGGGAGTCGAGGAGGTAGCAGGACGACATCTGGGGGTGCCGCGTACCGGAGTTGAAGAGCGTGGGGGAGGAGGGCAGGTAGTCGAGGCGGCTCATCAGGCGGTAGAGCGCCGCCACTTCGTCCACCGCTCGGCTGGTGTCGTCCTCGGCGAGGCCCGAGGCCACGCGCAGCATGAAGTGCTGGGGCGTCTCGACGACCTTGCGGGTGATCGGGTGCCGGAGCAGGTAGCGGCTGTGCAGGGTGCGCAGGCCGAAGTAGCCGAAGCGGTCGTCGGCGCCGGTGTCGATCAGCGCGTCGAGACGGGCCGTGTGCAGCCGTACGAAGTCGGCGGTGCGGTCGGCGATCAGACCCTCGCGGTGCCCGACCGCGACCGAGCCGGAGAACGACGTGACACCCTGCGACGCGGCCTCGGCGGCGATGCTGATCGTCAGCAGGCGCGCGGCGAGCCGGGAGTAGGCGGGGTCCTCGGAGATGAGACCCGCGGCCGCCTCGGTGGCCAGCTCGCGCAGCTCCGTCTCGTCCGCCCGGGCGGACCGGCCGCGCAGCGCGGCGGCGGCGACCCGGCCGGGGTCGGCGTCGGGGAGGTCGGCGGTGAGGTCGGTCAGGGTCCGCAGCAACGCGGTTCCCGGAGCGTCGGCCTCGGCCCCTGTCACGGTGGCCGCGGTCGCCTCGGTCGCTGAAGCCGGATCGACTGGCGCGATGGTCACGTGGGACTCTCCCTCGCTCGGCACGGGGCCAGGGGCGAGGGCAGCAGGGCGCACGGGCTCGGACAGGCCCGCGCGCGTCCAGCTGACCCACTCCGCGAGGCCCGGACGTCATGGCACCCGGGCCGGTCGGCCGGGCGCGCTGTCGGCAGGTCCTCGGACTGACCAGGTGCGCAAATGCGCACGAGTACACCGTTGCGGGACAGTTCCGGATTCGCACCGGATTCCCCTGCGGCGACAGCGAGCATGAGCATACATCTTGTGCCGGGCTGCGGGAGCACCCCCACATGTTGTGTCGCGCTGCTGTCGAAGAGTGTCAGAGCGTCAACTCGTAGGCGAGCAGCATGATGTCGTCGAGCTCCGGGATCGGGTTCCAGTCACGCTCGGGGGCGCGGGTGAAGCCGAGGCGTTCGTAGATGCGGTGGGCGGCGTGCATGGAGCTCTGGGTCGACAGGACGACGCGCATGCAGCCGGGCGTGGTGCGGGCGCGGTCGAGGCACGCGCGCACGAGGGCGGCCCCCGCGCCCTTGCCGCGGGCGTCCTTGATGACCGCCAGCATCCGGATCTCGGCCTCTCCCTCGCGGGCGATGTCGGCCATGGGGCCGCCCTGCGGCACGAAGGTCACGCCTCCGAGCAGGCGGGTGCCCTCGGCGGCGACGAGGACCTCGGCCGCGGCGGCTCGCTTCGCCACGTTCCGCAGCTCGCCGAGGTAGCTGTCGCTCTCGCCGAAGTCGAGGAGGCCGTCGTCGAGGTAGGCCCCTGCGGTGATCTCTCCGAGAGGCGTGTAGTCGCCGGGGGCCGCCCGGCGGATCTCGATGTCCATGCGGGGCAGTGTGCATCAGGGGCACGGCGAAGGGCCGCCGGATTTCTCCGACGGCCCTTGAGCGTCCCTCCGGTTCAGGCGGCCTAGTGGCTCGCGCCCGCCGTCGCCGGCGGGAGTTCCACCTGTACGCCGGCGTCGCCCGCGTCCGCCGTGTAGTCGGCCGGGGACGTCTCGTCGATGCCGTCGGGGGCCTTGAACGCGCGCAGGGCGAAGGTCAGGACCACCGTCACCGCCACGTTCAGCACGAAGGCCGTCAGACCGATGTAGCCGATCTCCCCGATGCCGGGGATCTCCTTGGAGCTGCCGCCGAAGTGCTTCTGGGTCGGCGAGGCGACACCGTATGCGGCGAGCGTGCCGTAGACCATGCCGACCGCCCAGCCGCCGAGCAGCGCCCAGCGGTGGAACCAGCGGGTGAACAGGCCGCCGACCAGGGCCGGGAAGGTCTGCAGGATCCAGATGCCGCCGAGCAGCTGGAAGTTGATGGCGACCGTCTTGTCCATGGTGAGGACGAAGACCAGCGCGCCGACCTTCACCAGGAGCGAGACCAGCTTGGAGACCTTGGTCTCCTGCTGCGGCGTCGCGTCCGGCTTGATGAAGTCCTTGTAGATGTTGCGGGTGAAGAGGTTCGCCGCGGCGATGGACATGATGGCCGCCGGCACGAGCGCGCCGATGCCGATCGCGGCGAACGCGACGCCCGCGAACCAGTCCGGGAACATGTTCTCGAACAGCTGCGGGATGGCGAGCTGGCCGTTCTGCACGTTCACACCGGCCGCGATCGCCATGAACCCGAGCAGCGCCAGCAGGCCCAGCATCAGCGAGTACAGCGGCAGGATCGTGGTGTTGCGGCGGATCACCTCACGGCTGCGCGAGGACAGCGTCGCCGTGATCGAGTGCGGATACATGAACAGCGCCAGTGCCGAGCCGAGCGCGAGAGTGGCGTACGTCCACTGGCCGGCCGGTGCGGGCACCACGCCGCCCGCGCCCGCCTTCGCGTACTTGTCGCTCGCGGCCTGGAAGATCTCGTCGAAGCCGCCCAGCTTGATCGGGATGTAGATGATCGCCACCGCGATGACGATGTAGATCAGGGTGTCCTTCACGAACGCGATCAGGGCGGGGGCCCGCAGACCGGACGAGTACGTGTAGGCCGCCAGCACGCCGAAGGCGATCAGCAGCGGCAGGTCCTTCACGAACCAGTTGGTGCCCTCGCCGCCGCCGACGCCCATCACGTCCAGGACGGCCTGGATGCCGACCAGTTGGAGCGCGATGTACGGCATCGTGGCGAGGATGCCGGTGACGGCGACCGCCAGCGACAGCCCCTTCGAGCCGAAGCGCCCGCGCACGAAGTCCGACGTCGTCACGTACCCGTGCTTGTGCGACACCGACCACAGGCGCGGCAGGAAGGTGAAGATCAGCGGGTAGACCAGGATCGTGTACGGCACCGCGAAGAAGCCGGCTGCGCCCGCCGCGTAGATCGCGGCCGGTACGGCGACGAAGGTGTACGCCGTGTACAGGTCGCCGCCGAGCAGGAACCAGGTGACCCAGGTGCCGAACGAACGTCCGCCCAGGCCCCATTCGTCGAGGCTGTGCTCGTTGTCGGCCCTGCGCCAGCGGGCCGCCAGGAAGCCCAGGACCGTGACGGCCAGGAAGAAGAAGATGAAGACGCCGAGGGCGACTCCGTTCACACCGTCCTTCATGCCCCCGCACCGCCCTTCTGCGAGGTGCGGGCGCGCTGGTCACGCTTCCACAGCTGGTACGCGAGCATCGTGAGCGCCGTGGAGATGACCACCCACAGAATCTGGTACCAGTAGAAGAACGGGATACCGGCGAACGCCGGGTCGGTCTTCGCGTACGAGCCGACCCACAGCATCGCCACGAACGGCGCGAACAGGCAGAGGGCGATCACCACACGGACCGGTGTCACCACCGGTGGGTTCGCGTCAGGTGCACCTGACGTGTCTGGCACATCCGTCACTTCCGACATACGGCGGCTCCGTCCCCTCACTGATCAACCTGTGTAACGCGCAGGCAATCTAGGCGACGGTGTCCCGGAAGCGGAACCCCTCGTCCGTATTCCGGTCCTCAGCAGCAGCGGAATCCCTGGCGGGGGTCCTTCTCCTGGCGGTCCGTCCGCATTCGCTCGAAGTCACGGCGGGAGGGTACTCGGGCCTCCTGATGGTTCCCGCGTACGTGCGCCACATAGCGGTCGTACGCGGATTCGTCCGTCAATTCGCGTACGTACCAGCGGATTCCCCTAGCCGCCCTGACCAGCGCCGACCGCATCGCGCATCTCCTCCTTCTCCTCCCGGGTCGGGATCAGCCCGGCCGGGGCGACGATCTCCGACCGCACGTACGGCGATTCACTCAGCGAGGACAGTGCGGGGCGGCGGATGTGCCGGACGCAGACCCGGGCCGCGTCCGCGACCACCACGACGACGAGGAGGGCGAGGATGGCCGAAAGGACGCCGTCCACCGTGGAGTTGATGACGACGGTGTGCATGTCGTCCATGCTCTTGGCGGGCGGCAGGACCTTCCCGGAGTCGATGGCGTCCTGGAACACCGAGCGCTGCTTGAAGAAGCCGACCTTCGGGTCGCCGGAGAACACCTTCTGCCAGCTCGCCGTCAGCGTCACCGTGGCGTCCCAGACGAGCGGAACCCCGGTGATCCAGGCCCACTTGAGGCGCCCGGACTTCACGAGCAGCGTCGTGCAGACGGCCAGCGCGACGGCCGCAAGCAGCTGGTTGCAGATACCGAAGATCGGGAACAGCTGGTTGATGCCGCCGAGCGGTTCGTGCACACCCACCCAGAGGAAGTACCCCCACAGGCCGGTCACGATCGCACTGGTGATGACCAGGCCGGGCTTCCAACTGACGTTCTTGAAGGGTCGGTAGAGGTTGCCGAGGGTGTCCTGGAGCATGAAGCGGCCCACGCGCGTCCCGGCGTCGATCGCGGTCAGGATGAACAGCGCCTCGAACATGATCGCGAAGTGATACCAGAACGCGCGCAGACTCCCGCCGGTCACCTTGGAGAAGATCTCCGAGATGCCGATGGCGAGCGTCGGCGCGCCGCCGGTGCGGGACAGCAGGGTGGACTCCTCGACGTTCTTCGCCGCCTGCGCGAGGTCGGCGGGGGAGATCTGGTAGCCCCAACCGCCCACCACGTGCGAGGCGTTCTGCACGGTGGTGCCGATCACGCCGGACGGCGCGTTCATCGCGAAGTACAGGCCCGGGTCGATGATGCTCGCCGCCAGCAGCGCCATGATCGCGACCGACGACTCCATCAGCATGGAGCCGTAGCCGATCATCCGGACCTGCGTCTCCTTCTGGATCATCTTCGGCGTCGTACCGCTCGATATGAGCGAGTGGAAGCCGGACAGTGCCCCGCAGGCGATGGTGATGAAGGCGAACGGGAAGAGCGAGCCCGCGAAGACGGGTCCGTTGCCCTTCGACGCGAAGTCGGTGACGGCGTCCATCCTCAGCGTCGGCAGCGTGATGACGACGCCGAGCGCGAGCAGCGCGATCGTGCCGATCTTCATGAAGGTGGAGAGGTAGTCGCGGGGCGCCAGCAGCATCCACACCGGCAGGATCGAGGCGACGAAGCCGTACCCGATCAGCCAGATGACCAGCGTCGAGGGCGCGAGGGTGAAGGCGCCGGCCCAGGAGGACTCGGCGACCCAGCGGCCCGCGACCAGCGCGAGCAGCAGCAGTGCCACACCGATCAGGGAGACCTCGGCGACCCGCCCCGGCCGCAGCACCCGCAGATAGAACCCCATCAGCAGGGCGATGGGGATCGTCATGGCGATGGAGAAGGTGCCCCACGGGGAGGCGGCGAGGGCGTTCACCACGACCAGGGCCAGCACCCCGAGCAGGATGATCATGATGGCGAAGGCGGCGACCAGCGCGGCCGCGCCGCCGAACGGGCCGATCTCCTCGCGCGCCATCTGCCCCAGCGACCTGCCGTCCCGGCGCGTGGAGAAGAACAGCACCACCATGTCCTGGACCGCGCCCGCGAAGACGACGCCGGCGATGATCCAGACCGTGCCGGGCAGATAGCCCATCTGCGCGGCGAGCACGGGCCCGACCAGCGGTCCGGCGCCCGCGATCGCCGCGAAGTGGTGGCCGAGCAGCACGCGCCGGTCGGTCGGATGGAAGTCGATGCCGTTGTTCAGCCGCTCGGCAGGAGTCGCCCGGGTCCTGTCGACCCTGAGCACCTTGTACGCGATGAACTTCGCGTAGAAGCGGTAGGCGATGGCGTACGAGCCGAGGGCGGCGGCGACCATCCAGGCGGCCGACACGTCCTCCCCGCGGGCCAGGGCGAGTACGGACCAGCCCGCCGCGCCCACCAGCGCGACGAGGGTCCAGACGACGACGGTTCGGGGGTTCGCGGTACGCACCGGGGAGTCCTCCCGTCCATACGGAGACGGGAGGAACGTAGAGCAGGAACAGCAGTTGCGCTACACCGCGTGCCTTACCTCAAGGGCTCAGGACGTCATGAGCTCAGGACTTCAAGTGGCTCAATCCTGCGGCCGCTTGAGCCTGGTCGTGAACTTGTACCGGTCGCCCCGGTACACCGACCGCACCCACTCCACCGGCTCGCCGTCGTTGTCGAGGGAGTGGCGGGAGAGCATCAGCATGGGCAGGCCCACGTCGGTGCCGAGCAGGCCGGCCTCGCGCGGGGTGGCCAGGGAGGTCTCGATGGTCTCCTCGGCCTCGGCGAGATGGACGTCGTAGACCTCGGCGAGCGCGGTGTAGAGCGAGGTGTACTTGACCAGCGACCTGCGCAGGGCGGGGAAGCGCTTGGCGGAGAGGTGGGTCGTCTCGATGGCCATCGGCTCGCCGTTGGCCATGCGCAGCCGCTCGATGCGCAGCACCCGCCCTCCCGCCGTGATGTCGAGCAGGTCGGCGAGGGTGTCGTCGGCGGTGATGTACCCGATGTCCAGGAGCTGCGAGGTCGGCTCCAGGCCCTGGGCGCGCATGTCCTCGGTGTACGAGGTGAGTTGGAGGGACTGGGTGACCTTCGGCTTGGCGACGAAGGTGCCCTTGCCCTGGATGCGTTCGAGGCGGCCCTCGACGACCAGCTCCTGCAGGGCCTGGCGCACGGTGGTGCGTGAGGTGTCGAACTCGGCGGCGAGGGTGCGCTCGGGAGGCACCGGTGTGCCGGGCGCCTGCGTCTCCGTCATGTCGAGAAGGTGTTTCTTCAGGCGGTAGTACTTGGGCACGCGCGCGGTACGGATGGGGGCCCCACCCTCGTTCTCCGCACTGCTGACGTCGGTGCTCATGCTCTGCCTTCCCGGCTCTGGTGCCGAAGCGACCGGCATCCCGTCGGCCACGGCTCACATCGTGGCACGGCTTCGTGCGCGAGTTCCCTGTGAGTATCCCCCGCACGCTCCGTGATCCCCTCTATATACCGTCGGACCCCTCGCTGGTCTAGTCCACCGCGCTGAAATGGTCCACTCGGTTTCGCGCGAAGCGACCTGGCCTTTTCGCTACTTACCTACTTAAAGGTCCTTGCATATGTAGGTCCCATAACGGACGGCTGGAGGGGGTTATTCACCCTTGACACCCCCCTAGGTCTAGGCCAAGCTCCGGGCTACTGGTCTACACCATTGGTCCAGTCCCGGCCCCGCTGGGCGGTATCCACTGCAACGGTCACCGCAGGGAGCGTGGGGGGTTTGAGGGCATCCCTGAGGAGGGTGGCGTGAAGCGCAAGCTGATAGCCGCGATCGGTATCGCGGGCATGATGATCTCGGTCGCGGCCTGCGGCGGCAGTGACGACAGCGACAGCGGCAAGAAGGCGGGGGCCGACGGCTACAAGGGGGAGACCCTGACCGTCTGGGCGATGGACGGCTCCACCCCGCCGGCCTGGACCAAGGACCTGCAGGCCGCCTTCAAGAAGAAGACCGGCGCGACGCTGAAGTTCGAGACCCAGAAGTGGGACGGGATCCAGCAGAAGATCACCACCGCCCTCTCCGAGTCCAGCCCGCCGGACGTCGTCGAGGTCGGCAACACCCAGACCCCCGCGTACGCGGCCACCGGCGGCCTCGCCGACCTCAGCGACCTGAAGAGCAGCATCGGCGCCGACTGGGCCGAGAACCTCAACGCGTCCGCGGTCTTCGACGGCAAGCAGTACGCGGCGCCCTGGTACTTCGCCAACCGCGTCGTCATCTACAACAAGAAGGTCTGGGCCGACGCCGGCATCAAGGGCACCCCGAAGACGCGGGACGAGTTCTACAAGGACCTCGACGCCATCGGCAAGAAGACCAAGGCCGAGCCGATCTACCTGCCCGGCCAGAACTGGTACTTCTTCGACGGTCTGACCATCGGCCAGGGTGCCGACCTGGTGAAGAAGGACGGCGACAAGTACGTCTCCAACCTCGCCGACCCCAAGGTCACCGCGGCCATGGAGATCTACAAGAAGTACCAGTCCTATTCCAAGGCCCCCATGGACAAGGACGAGGCCACCCCGCAGCAGGCCGAGGTCTTCGCCAAGGGCAACGTCGGTGCCTTCATCGGCATGGGCTGGGAGGCCGGCACGGCCATCGCCGCCAACAAGAAGATCGAGAAGGACATCGGCTACTTCACCATCCCCGGTGAGACCGCCGACAAGCCCGAGGGCGTCTTCCTCGGCGGCTCCAACTTCGCGGTGGCCGCGGGCAGCAAGAAGCAGGACCTCGCCAAGGAGTTCCTGAAGCTCGCCCTGTCCGACAAGTTCGAGGGTGCGCTCGCCAAGCAGAACGGCGTCATCCCGAACAAGGAGTCGCTCAACTCCGTCCTCGCGGGCAACGTCGTCGCCGAGGCGGCCGCTCCCGCCGCCAAGCAGGGCGGCACCACGCCGCTGATCCCCGAGTGGGCCGCGGTGGAGAACACCCCGAACCCGATCAAGACGTACATGACCGCGGTTCTGAAGGGCAAGTCGCCGGCCGACGCTGCCAAGCAGGTCGAGGCCGAGATCAACAAGCGGCTCTCGCAGAAGAGCTGACCCACCCTCCGCCGGGGGACGGCCGGACGGCCGCAACGCCGCCGAGCCGTTCCCCGGCGCGCACGTGCCAGTGGCGATCTGGAGAGATGGCGAGCATGTCAGTGCAGACCGAACGCGCGGACACGGTCCCGGCATCGGGCGTCCGTAAGACCGGCGGGGCCCCGCCCGGCCCCGGAGGCGGGGAGACCCGTACGAACAGACGTGGCGGATCCTTCGCCCCCTACCTGCTCCTGCTGCCGGCGCTGCTCTTCACCGCGGTGCTGCTCGGCTGGCCGCTGGTCAAGAACGGCATGCTGTCGTTCCAGAACATGAACCCGCGCCAGCTGATCCTGCACCTCACCGAGTGGAACGGGTTCGACAACTACCAGGAGGTCCTGGGTAGTTCGGACTTCTGGAAGGTCGTCCAGCGGTCGGTGGTCTTCACCGCCGTCAACGTCGTCCTCATCATGGTGCTCGGTACGCTCGTCGGCCTGCTCCTCGCCCGCCTCGGCAAGCGCATGCGGCTGCTGCTGATGCTCGGCCTCGTGCTCGCCTGGGCGATGCCGGTGATCGCCGCGACCACCGTCTACCAGTGGCTGTTCGCCCAGCGCTTCGGCGTCGTCAACTGGCTGCTCGACAAGGCCGGCTGGCACTCGATGGCCGACTACAACTGGTTCGGCACCCAGCTCTCCACCTTCTCCGTGATCGCCCTGCTGCTCGTCTGGCAGTCGATCCCGTTCGTGGCGATCAATCTCTACGCCGCCACGACCACGATCCCCAAGGAGCTCTACGAGGCCGCCTCGATCGACGGGGCCGGGACCTGGAAGAGCTTCACCTCGGTGACGTTCCCGTACCTGCGGCCGTTCCTGTGGGCGACGACGTTCCTGGAGGTCATCTGGATCTTCAAGGCGTTCCCGCAGATCTTCGCGATGAACGAGGGCGGCCCCGACCGGCTCACCGAGACCCTGCCGATCTACGCCTTCGTCGAGGGTCCCGGCAACCAGCACTACGGCATGGGCGCGGCCATCTCGTTCCTGACGATTTTCATCCTGCTCGCCCTGACCGCCTATTACCTGCGTACCGTTCTCAAGCAAGAGGAGGACGAGCTGTGAAGCGCTCCCTGACGGCCCGCCTGTGGCCCAACGTGACGGCCGTCGTTCTCTTCGTCGTCTTCGCGTTCCCCGTGTACTGGATGTTCGCCACCGCGTTCAAGCCGACCGGCGACATCATCGCGGACACCCCGGTCTTCCTGCCGACCGACGTCACCTTCGCCCACTTCAAGCGGGCCTTCCACGCCGACCACTTCTGGACCCTGGTCGGCAACTCCCTGACGGTGACCGTGCTTTCGGTGCTCCTCGCCCTCGTCATCGCGCTGCTGGCGTCCTTCGCGCTGGCCCGGATGCGGTTCAAGGGGCGGCGCGGCTTCGTCCTGACCTTCATGATCGCGCAGATGGCGCCCTGGGAGGTCATGGTCATCGCGATCTACCTGATCGTGCGGGACTCGGACATGCTCAACAGCCTCGTCCCGCTGACCGTCTTCTACATGATCATGGTGCTGCCCTTCACGATCCTGACACTGCGCGGCTACGTCGCCGCCGTGCCCAAGGAGCTGGAGGAGTCCGCCATGGTGGACGGCTGCACCCGCACCCAGGCCTTCGTGAAGGTGATCTTCCCGCTGCTGGCGCCGGGGCTGATGGCGACGTCGCTCTTCGGCTTCGTCACGGCGTGGAACGAGTTCCCGCTGGTCCTGATCCTCAACAAGGACATCGAGAAGCAGACGCTTCCGCTGTGGCTCTCCAGTTTCCAGACGACGTTCGGTGACGACTGGGGGGCGACCATGGCGGCGGCGACGCTCTTCGCCCTGCCCATCCTGATCCTCTTCGTCTTCCTCCAGCGCAAGGCCGTCAGCGGACTCACCTCCGGCGCCGTGAAGGGATAACGCCACCAGATGACGACGATCGCCTCCGGCACGGACACGCTCACCCGCGACGCCCTTGCCGTCCTCCAGCCCGGCTTCACCGGAACCAGCGCCCCCGACTGGCTGCTGCGCCGGCTCGGTGAAGGCCTGGCCTCCGTGGGCCTGTTCGGCCGCAACATCGCCTCGCCCGAGCAACTGGCCGCCCTGACCGCCCAGTTGCGCGCCGAACGCGACGACGTGCTCGTCGCCATCGACGAGGAGGGCGGTGATGTCACCCGCCTGGAGGTGCGCACGGGCTCCTCGTTCCCCGGCAACCACGCGCTCGGCGCGGTCGACGACGTCGAGCTGACCCGGGAGGTGGCCGCGGAACTCGGCCGCCGCCTCGCGGCCTGCGGAGTCAACCTCAACTGGGCGCCGTCCGCGGACGTCAACTCCAACCCCGGCAACCCGGTCATCGGCGTGCGCTCGTTCGGTGCCGACACCGCCCTGGTCGCCCGGCACACCGCCGCCTACGTCACCGGGCTCCAGTCCGCGGGCGTCGCCGCCTGCACCAAGCACTTCCCGGGGCACGGCGACACGGCGGTCGACTCGCACCACGCACTGCCGCGCATCGACGCCGGGCTCCCGGTGCTCCAGGAGCGCGAACTCGCCCCGTTCCGCGCCGCGATCGCCGCGGGCACCCGCGCGGTGATGAGCGCCCACATCCTGGTCCCGGCCCTGGACCCGGACCGCCCGGCCACCCTCTCCCCGCGCATCCTCACCGGGCTGCTGCGCGAGGAACTCGGCTACGACGGCCTCATCGTCACCGACGGCATGGAGATGCAGGCCATCGCAGCGACGTACGGCATCGAGCGGGGCAGCGTCCTCGCCATCGCGGCCGGCGCCGACGCCATCTGCGTGGGCGGCGGCCTCGCGGACGACGAGACGGTACGCCGACTGCGCGACGCCCTCGTGACGGCCGTACGTACGGGGGAACTGCCCGAGGAACGGCTCGCGGACGCCGCGGCACGGGTACGGGCCCTGGCACGGTGGACGGCCGGTGCCTCGGGCGACGGTTCTCCCGACGGACATGGGGCGCGCTCGGACATCGGGCTGATCGCCGCCCGCCGGGCACTGACCGTCACGCCTTCGGAGGCCTACGCGGCAGTCACCGAGCCGCCCTACGTCGCCGCCCTCACTCCCGTCGCCAACATCGCGGTCGGCGACGAGACCCCGTGGGGCGTCGCGGCCGAACTCGCCCGGCTGTTGCCCGGCACGGAGACCGGCAGCTTCGCCGGGGACGGCGCCGGAGCGGAGGCCCTGGCCGCCGCGGGCTCCCGCCGCATCGTCGCCGTCGTCCGCGACGAGCACCGCCACCCCTGGATGACGGCAGCCCTCGACACCCTCCTCGCCGCCCGCCCCGACACGCTCGTGGTCGAGATGGGCGTCCCGCAGGCCACGCCCCGCGGCTCCCTCCACATCGCCACGCACGGCGCGGCCCGCGTCTGCGGCCGGGCTGCGGCGGAGGTCATCGCGGGGGAGTAGCTGGGAGCAGCCCGCACCCTGCCCCGTGTACGACGGTGCCGGGCCACCCCGCGAGGGGCGGCCCGGCACCGTCGTACACCGGAGAGTGCCTTAAATCCCCTGCCAGTCCGGCTTGTTGGCGTACGTGTGCCGGAAGTAGTCCGCGAGCTTCAGCTTGGACGCGGCCGCCTCGTCGACCACGACCGTGGCGTGCGGGTGGAACTGGAGCGCCGAGGCCGGGCAGACCGCGGCGACCGGGCCCTCCACCGTGGCCGCGACCGCGTCGGCCTTGCCGTCACCCGTGGCGAGCAGCACCAGGTGCCGCGCCTCCAGGATCGTGCCGATGCCCTGGGTGATGACGTGGTGCGGGACCTGCTCGATGTCGCCCTCGAAGAACCGCGCGTTGTCGACGCGGGTCTGCTCGGTCAGCGTCTTGATCCGGGTGCGCGAGGCGAGCGAGGAGCACGGCTCGTTGAACCCGATGTGCCCGTCGGTCCCGATCCCCAGGATCTGGAGGTCCACACCGCCGGCCGCCGCCAGCGCCCTGTCGTACGCCTCGCACGCCGCCTGCACGTCCGCGGCGGTGCCGTCGGGTCCCATGAACGCCTCGACGTCCAGCCCCAGCGGCGCCAGCACCTCCCGGCGCAGCACCGACCGGTACGACTCGGGATGCTCGGCCGGCAGTCCCACGTACTCGTCGAGCTGCGCGATCCGCGCACGCGAGGCGTCCACGGCCCCGGAGTCCGCCTTCGCCGCCAGCGCCTCGTAAATGGGCAGCGGGGTCGAGCCGGTGGCCACGCCGAGCAGGGCGTCGGGCTTGCGTCGGAGCAGCTCCGCCATGGCCTCGGCGATGATCTCGCCGCCCGCCTTGGCGTCCGGGACGATGACAACTTCCACGCTGGGCCTGCCGATCTGGAGAGGGACTCAACTGGAACCCGAAAGAGGGCACATGTGGTATAGACCAATCTACCAGAATCGGCCCCCGCGGTCTCGTCGGACACCTTCGTCCGCCAGCTTTCTCCCCGCCGGTGAAATCGGGGCGTTCCGCCGTTCCCGTCAGAGTCCACCCGCGTTCACTTCCCCGGTGGGCCTACACCAGCGAACCCCCTGTCGTGTCCAGCCACGCCCCGGTGATCCAGCGCCCCGCGTCCGAGGCGAGGAAGGACACCACGTCCGCGACGTCCGCCGGGGTGCCCACGCGCCCGAGGGCCGATATCGCCGCGGCCCCCGCCCACGCCTCGTCACTGGTCCGCAGCCAGTCCGCGTTGGTGTCGGTGTCGATGATGCCGGGGGCCACCGAGTTCACCGTGATGCCCCGGGGGCCCAGCACCTTGGAGAGGTCGCGGGTGAAGACGTCCAGCGCGCCCTTCGTCATCGCGTAGGCCATCTTGTCCGGCATCACCGCGTTGCGCGCGAGGCCGGAGGACACGTTGATCACCCGACCGCCGTCCCGCAGCCGCTCGGCGCCCAGCCGGGTGATGAAGTGGGGGGCTCGCACATTCACCGCGAAGACGCGGTCGTACTCCGCCTCGTCGATCTCGCCGAACGCCCGTGACGTGCCGATCGCCGCGTTGTTCACCAGGATGTCGACGCCGTCCGCATGCCGGTCGAACTCCGCCCAGAGCCGCTCCGCGTCTCCCGGCACCCCCAGCTCCACCCCGATCGCGAACGCCGAGCCGCCCGCCGCCTCGATCGCGGCCACCGTCTCCTTCGCGGCCGCCCTGTTGCTGCCGTAATGCACGGCGACGCGCGCGCCGTCGGCGCCGAGCCGCTCGGCGATGCCCCGCCCGATCCCCCTGCTGCCGCCGGTGACGAGTGCAGTCCTGCCCGTGAGCACGCCCATGTCGGCGCCCCCTTCTCATTTATCTAGTGGCCGCTACAGAAAAAACCGTACAACAGCCCGCCGACATTTCTCTAGTACCCGCTATACAATTCACCCCATGGTGCGCAGCGAGGGAACCGGTACGGATACCGAGATCGAGGCGAAGACCCGGGCGGTGACCAGGCAGCGCGGCCGCCCCCGTTCCTTCGACCGCGAGACGGCGCTGGAGAAGGCGATCCTCGCCTTCTGGGAGCACGGCTACGAGGCGACCTCCGTCTCCGACCTCACCCGCGTCATGGGCATCGGCGCCCCGAGTCTGTACGCGGCGTTCGGCGACAAACGGTCGCTGTTCGAGGAGGTCGTGCGCGAGTACGGCGCCAGGTACGGCTCGTTCGGTGAGCGCGCGCTCGCCGAGGAGCCCACCGCCCGCGGCGCCGTGGAGCGGATGCTGCGCGAGGCCGCCGCCGAATACACCGACCCGGGCCGCCCGCACGGCTGCCTGGTCATCCACGCGGCCACCAACTGCACGACACCGGACGTGGAGGAGTCGCTGCGCGCGCGGCGCAATGCCAACATCGCCGCCATCCAGAGCCGGATGGGAGCGGGCATCGCCGCCGGCGAGCTGCCCGCGGGCACCGACACGGCGGCCCTCGCCCGGCACACCGGGGCGATCATCCAGGGGATGTCCCAGCAGGCCCGCGACGGAGCCACGAAGCAGGAGCTGGAGGCGCTCGCCGCCCTCGCGATGACGGTCTGGCCGCCCATGCCCTGACGGTCCGGCCCCCTTCGTGACGGAAACCGCTCCCGCTTGTGCCGCAATCCGGCTGCTGCGGGGCCCCGAACCGGGCTACTCTGCGTGGTGGATGCCGTTGGATGTTGGATAAAGAGACAACAACAAACATCCGCTCACGCATGGACACGGGCTCATGGACGAAGGAACATGGACCGTGTGGCATGGTCTAGTCCACAACTCTGGGCTGACCGTACCGATCAAGCCTCCGTCTTCCCCGCACAGGAAGGCGGACCGAGGAACCGGCGCTCTCTGCCCTGACTGCTCCGGCTCCTCTCCTTCGGCCGAATGGGACCGCACACCCCATGGCCGTTGCTGCTCCGGGCTGCGGTGCCGGGAGGGTTGAGGGTCCCTCCCAGGCGCCGCGGCCCGCGGGTGTTTCCGGGCCCTGACCCGTCTCCGCCGAGCCCCCGCCCGTGGCCGTTTTCGAGCGGTGTCCGTACCGCCAGGTACGCTCGCACTCGTGCCCTCCATGAACGACCTCGTACGCCAGCACACCGCACTCGGTGACTCCGACCTCGAGTGGCTGCATCTGCTGGTCTCGGAGTGGCAGCTGCTCTCCGACCTCTCCTTCGCCGACCTCGTGCTCTGGGTCCCCACGCGGGACGGCACCCGCTATGTCTCCGTCGCGCAGATGCGGCCCAACACCGGCCCCACCTCGTACCAGGACGACATGGTCGGCCACCTCGTCCCGCGCGGCCGCCGGCCCCTGCTGGACGCAGCGCTCGACGAGGGCCGCATCGTGCGCGAGGGCGACCCCGAGTGGCGCGAAGAGGTCCCCGTACGGGTCGAGTCGATTCCCGTGCGACGGGAGGGGCGCGTCCTCGGTGTGATCGCCCGCAACACCAACCTCCTCACCGTGCGCACCCCGAGCCGCCTGGAGCTGACCTACCTCCAGAGCGCCTCCGATCTCGCCCAGATGATCGCCGCCGGCTCCTTCCCGTTCCCCGACCAGCAGGTCGACATGGACGCCTCACCGCGCGTGGGCGACGGGCTGATCCGGCTCGACGCGGACGGCATCGTCCAGTACGCCTCCCCGAACGCCCTCTCCGCCTACCACCGCCTCGGCCTCGCCGCCGACCTGGTGGGCCACCACCTCGGTGTGACCACCGCCGAACTCGCCCCCTCCCGCGGCCCGGTGGACGAGGCGCTGTCCAAGGTCGCCAGCGGCTGGGCGCCCCGCGAGTTCGAGATCGAGAGCGGCGACGGGGTGATCCAACTGCGCGCGATCCCGCTCAAGCCCAAGGGCACGCGCGTCGGTTCGCTGGTCCTGCTGCGGGACGTCACCGAACTGCGGCGGCGCGAGCGCGAGTTGATCACCAAGGACGCGACCATCCGGGAGATCCACCACCGGGTGAAGAACAACCTGCAGACGGTGGCCGCACTTCTGCGCCTCCAGGCCCGCCGCATCGACTCCGACAAGGGGCGTGAGGCGCTGGAGGAGGCCGTACGCCGCGTCGGTTCGATCGCGATCGTGCACGAGACGCTGTCCCAGAACCTGGACGAGCGGGTGGAGTTCGACGAGATCGCCGACCGGGTGCTCGCCATGGTCGCCGAGATCTCACCCGGCAAGGTCACCGGGCGGCGCACCGGCCGCTTCGGGATCCTGGACGCCGAGGTCGCGACGCCGCTCTCCATGGTGCTCACCGAGATCCTGCAGAACGCCCTGGAGCACGGCTTCCGCGAGGGCGACCGCGGCACGGTCGAGGTCTCGGCGGTCCGCGGCGGCACCAGCAAGGAGGCCCGGCTCCTGGTCACCGTCCAGGACGACGGCGTGGGTCTGCCCGAGGGCTTCGACCCGCACCGCTCGGGCAATCTCGGGCTGCAGATCGTACGAACGCTGGTGGAGGGCGAGTTGGGCGGCACCTTCGACATGGTGGCGGCCCCGGAGCGCGGCACCCAGGTGATCCTGGACATCCCGGTGCCGCCCAACAAGTAACGGACCGCCGGCGCGGTCCGTTCACCCGTGCAGTCGCAAACAGCAATGAGCCCCGGACCAAGATCTGGTCCGGGGCTGAAAGCTCGTTGCGATATGCGATGCGCATCGGGGGTACTGCGCGCTGCGGCTCGGGGGCGGGAGATGCGTACTCGCTGTACGCGCCGCCGGGCTCAGGCTGTTACGGGGTGGAGCGTCAGGCGGTGGCCTGACGGGCTCGGTTGCGGGCGGCGCGGCGCTTCATCGCGCGGCGCTCGTCCTCGCTGAGGCCACCCCAGACGCCGGAGTCCTGGCCGGACTCGAGCGCCCACTGCAGGCACTGCTCCATGACGGGGCAGCGGCGGCAGACGGCCTTGGCTTCCTCGATCTGCAGCAGCGCAGGACCGGTGTTGCCGATGGGGAAGAAGAGCTCGGGGTCTTCCTCGCGGCAAACGGCGTTGTGACGCCAGTCCATGGCTGCTACCTCTCCTTGGTATTACGTGCAAGTTGCTTGTGAATGTGAACGCTTTCACGAATCCCTCAACAAGTGAAGGGCCGACTGCCAGATGGACTGGCGTGGTCCTGTGTTTTGAGGAGGGGTTCTGGCTCTCTGTGGGGGCCGATGTTGCGGGCCGTCCCGAGCGCCACGTAGAGACTCGCAAACCTCAGCGGCGGATACAACCCCTTCTGGAAAGTTTTTTTTGATTCCTCGGTGTCGACTAGGTCACAGCCGTACTTCCATGGGGTGGATCCTGGCCTAAACGTTCGAGTGAAAGGACTTTGGGCCCTTCCGCTCACACAATCACACGCAGTGCACGGCGTACGCCTGTGAACGTCACGCTCGTGCGCAGCCCTAGGTGGTCGCCGTCCATCTGCAGGGGTAGCGGGGCCTTCGAATGCAAGGTGAAGTCCGTCAAGTCGTGCAGTGAGAGAGCGTGCTTGCCATGGGGTCCGCGCTCGGGGGACGAAGTGAGCAACTGGGTCGCATACCGGGCAACCGAGGGCGTCGACATGCGGCTCAGGCCGAGTACGTCGAGCCCGGTATCGAACGAGGCCTTAGGTGAGGCGTACACCGGACGATTGCCGAGAAACGTCCATGGGGACGTGTTGCAGATTATGGACAGGACCAGATCGGTGACCGGATCCTGGCCGGGCTGCTCCAGCGTGATGGTGCCGTGTCTGCGGTGAGGTTCGTCCAAAAACTGGCGTACGACCTGGCGGAGATAGAGCGCATGCGTGGAGCGCTTGCCCCGTTCGCGCTGCTGTTCGACCCGGCCGATGACCCCGGCGTCGAAGCCGAGACCCGCGCAGAAGGTGAACCAGCGGGCCGGCACCGACTCGTCCTCGGTACCCGGGGTGCCCGCGGCGAGACCGAGCCCGATCGTGCGCTCCCGGCTCTCGCGCAGGGCGTCCAGCAGAGCGCCGGTCGCCTCGACGGCGTCGTTGGGCAGGCCCAGTGCGCGGGCGAAGACATTGGTGGAGCCGCCGGGGACCACCGCGAGGCGCGGCAGATGGTCCGGGTCGGGGCCGTTGTGCAGCAGGCCGTTCACGACCTCGTTGACCGTGCCGTCGCCGCCGAGGGCCACGACCAGGTCTATGTCCTCGCTCTCCGCGGCCTGCCGGCCGAGGTCCCTGGCATGCCCGCGGTACTCGGTGGTGACCGCCTCGAGTTTCATCTCGCTGGCCAATGCGTGGGTCAGGACGTCACGCGTACGCGCACTCGTGGTGGTTGCCGCCGGATTGACCACGAGAAGTGCACGCATGAGATGCAGGGTACCTACTGGGTGGTACTCGGCCCAGACCGAGGTGGGGGTCGGGTAGGGATCGGGTAAGAGCTCGGCACGTGATCCCGGGCACCGGAGCCGGGGGATCCCGGGCACCGGAGCCGGGGGATCCCGGGCACCGGGGCCGAGGGCGGCCGGAGGCGGAGGGCTACCCTGCTGGGGTGAGTGCTGAGCAGAATCCCGCCCCGAAGACGCCCGCGGACCACCAGGGCGCCGAGCCCCGCCCCGGGCGGCTGACCGCCGCGGCGGCGCTGGCCGCGCTGGAAGGCCTCGCGCTCGTCACGGGCGGCGTCTGGATGCTCGTACTCGGCCTCACGGGTGACGGGGACGACCGGCAGCAGGCCGTCACCGGCGGTGTCACGGTGATCCTGCTCGCGCTGCTGCCCCTGCTCGCCGCCCGCGGGCTGCTGCTGCGCCGCAGCTGGAGCCGGGGCCCGGCGGTGATCACGCAGATCATGGCGCTTCCGGTGGCCTACAGCCTGCTGCAGGCCGACAGCGTCGCGATTCCGGCGGGCATCGCCCTCGCGGTCGTCGCCGTCGCGGCGCTCGTGCTGCTGGTGAACCCGGCAACGACCAGGGCCCTCGGAATCCGAGGGCCCGGCGCAGACGTGCAGGATCAGAAGTAGGACCTGGCCTACTCCTCGACGAGCAGCTTCTCCCGCAGCTGGGCCAGCGTGCGGGCCAGCAGGCGCGAGACGTGCATCTGGGAGATGCCGACCTCCTGCGCGATCTGCGACTGCGTCATGTTGCCGAAGAAGCGCAGCAGCAGGATCCGCTTCTCGCGCGGCGGCAGATCCTCAAGGAGCGGTTTGAGGGACTCGCGGTACTCGACGCCCTCCAGTGCCTCGTCCTCGGCGCCGAGGGTGTCCGCGACGGCCGGCGACTCGTCGTCGGTGTCGGGGACGTCCAGGGACAGCGTGGAGTACGCGTTGGCGGACTCCAGGCCCTCCAGGACCTCCTCCTCCGAGATGCCCAGCTTCTCCGCCAGCTCGTGCACCGTGGGGGAGCGGCCGTGCAGCTGGGAGAGCTCCGCGGTCGCCGTAGTGAGCGCGAGGCGCAGCTCCTGAAGCCGGCGCGGCACGCGCACCGCCCAGCCCTTGTCGCGGAAGTGCCGCTTGATCTCGCCGACGACCGTCGGGGTCGCGTACGTCGAGAACTCGACGCCGCGCTCCGGGTCGAAGCGGTCGACGGACTTGATCAGGCCGATGGTGGCGACCTGGGTGAGGTCGTCCAGCGGCTCCCCGCGGTTGCGGAAGCGGCGCGCGAGATGCTCGACGAGCGGCAGGTGCATGCGGACCAGCTGGTTGCGCAGCTCCGCGTACTCGGCGCTGCCGTCCTTCAGCTTGCGCAGCTCGATGAACATCGCCCGAGCTCCGCTGCGGTCCTGCGGGTCGTGCTGCGTGTGCTGGCGGCTCGGCCCCTGCACCGGCGGGGCGCTGGGCCCCTGGGGTGCGCTCTGCACATCCGGCGCGGCCGGCTTGTCGTGTCGCTCGTGCTCGCTCATAGTCCCGCCCGTCACCATTTCCCGAGCTCGCGGCTCCTCCCCCAGGTCCTCGACCTTGCTTGAACGAGGGGGACCCGCATGAGCAGGGGAGACCCCGTCGATCGGCTCCGTCTGCTGCTGAGACGCTTCGGCCGCCGCCGAGGATGCGCCGTCCTCCGGGTGCGGCCGGGCCTGCTCGGGGATGCCGTCGACGCCGTCCGCCGTGCGCCGCGACCCGCCCGGGCCGTCGACAGGCTCGGCGGGAAGCTCCCGTGTGCCGCGCTCTTCGTCCCGCACCGGCCCGTCCCCGTTCCTCACGCCGGCCCGGGTCCCGCGCCGCGCTGTTTGTAGAGGCTGATCGTCACGGTCTTGTCGTCGGCGACGGTGGATTCGACCGTGCCCGCGAGAGCCGACAGGACGGTCCAGGCGAACGTGTCCCGCGCGGGGGCGTGACCGTCCGTGGTCGGGGCTGAGACCGTCACCTCGAGCGAGTCGTCGATGAGCCTGAAGACACAGCTGAGCACCGAGCCGGGGACGGCCTGTTGCAGCAGGATCGCGCAGGCCTCGTCCACCGCGATGCGCAGGTCCTCGATCTCGTCGAGGGTGAAGTCCAAACGGGCTGCGAGGCCGGCCGTGGCCGTACGCAGCACCGACAGGTAGGCACCCGCAGCCGGCAGCCGGACTTCCACGAAGTCCTTCGTCGCGGGCTCGCCTGCGATCTGGGACACCCTCACCTCCAAGGTGGTACAAGCTCATTAAGAGCTTTTTCAGGGCCGAGGGTCGCCCCCCGGGGTAACGCGCTATGTGGTTCAGCGGTGACGCTACCGCGCTCCCGAGTTTCCCGTACCGGGGACCCCGCCCCTTCCTGTCACTCATAGTAAGCCTATGAGTACGCACAGTGGCTAGGGGTCTGCGCCCCCAAATCGGAAGAGCGCGCGCCGGGTTGACGTACCCAGACGTCAGACCGCCGAACCGTCCGGCACGCGGATCACACGAGTACGTGGTCGACGAAGCACCAGCGCCAGCTCTCCCCGGCCTCGAAGGTGCGCATCACCGGGTGTCCGGTCTCCTTGAAGTGCTCCGAGGCATGCCGCAACGGTGAGGAGTCGCAGCAGGCGAGGTGCCCGCACTCCAGGCACAGCCGCAGCTGCACCGGATGCGATCCTGCCGCCAGGCACTCCAGGCAGGTCTCGCTCAGCGGTTCGGGCTCGGGCTGCGGCAGCGCGTCGCCGTGCGTGCACTGTTTCATGATTGCCAGGTTACGTCGGGTGTGCGGCGAGCCGCGCGAAAAACGAGGGCGGGCTGAGGACGATGCACGTTTTGCCACTGCTGTTGCTGGTCGCGGGCAGCGCCGCGGTCGCGGGGGCCGCGCGCCGCACGCCCGTACCGGCGCCGCTGCTGCTCGTCGCGGTGGGTCTGCTGATCTCGTACCTCCCCGGGGTGCCCGACTACAGGCTCGACCCCGACGTCGTACTGCCGCTGCTGCTGCCCCCGCTGCTGTACACGGCGGCAACGGACAGCTCCTACCTCGACCTGCGCGCCCAACTGCGGCCCGTCGCGCTGCTCTCGGTCGGGTACGTCCTCTTCGCGACCCTCGCCGTCGGCTGGGCCGCCTATCTGATCGTGCCGAGCCTGCCGCTGACCGCGGCGCTGGTCCTCGGGGCGGTGGTGGCGCCGCCGGACGCGGTCGCGGCCACCGCGGTCGCCCGCCGGGTCGGGCTGCCCTCGCACATCACCACGATCCTCCAGGGCGAGTCACTGGTGAACGACGCCACCGCGATCACCGCCTACAAGGTGGCCCTCGCCGCCGCGGTCGGCGAGGGCGCGACCTGGGCGGGCGGCATCGGCGAGTTCCTGCTCGCGGCGGTCGGCGGCGTGGTGGTCGGGCTCGCCCTGATGGTGCCGATCCACTGGCTGCGCACCCACCTGAACGAGGCGCTGCTCCAGAACACCCTCTCCCTGCTGATCCCCTTCGTCGCCTACGGCGTCGCCGAGCAGGTGCACGCCTCCGGAGTGCTCGCCGTGGTGGTCGTCGCGCTCTACGTCGGACACCGTGCCTGGGAGGTGGACTTCGCCACCCGGCTCCAGGAGGAGGCCGTCTGGAAGATGGTCGCGTTCGTCCTGGAGTCGGCCGTGTTCGCGCTGATCGGACTCCAGCTGCCCGTCGTCCTCGAAGGGCTGGGGGAGTACGCGGGTGGCCGCGCCGCCTGGTACGCGGTGGCCGTCTTCGTGGTGGTCGTCGCGGCCCGGTTCGCGTGGGTGTACCCGGCGACCTTCCTGCCGCGGCTGCTGTCCTCACGCATCCGGGAGCGCGAGAAGAACCCCACCTGGAAGGGGCCGTTCGTCATCGGCTGGGCCGGGATGCGCGGCGTGGTCTCGCTCGCCATCGCCTTCTCGATCCCGCTCACCCTGCACAGCGGAGCGGACTTTCCCGACCGCAACCTCGTCCTCTTCCTGACCTTCACCACGGTCATCGGCACCCTGGTCGTGCAGGGCCTGACACTGCCCCCGCTGATCCGCCTCCTGAACCTCCCCGCGCGCGACCCGCAGGCCGAGACGCTCGCCGAGGCGAACGCCCAGGCGCAGGCGTCCCGGATCGCCGAGCAGCGCCTCGACGAACTCCTCGACGACGAGGCCAACACGCTGCCCCCGCCGCTCGCCGACCGGCTGCGCTCGGTCCTGGAGCGGCGCCGCAACGCGGTCTGGGAGCGGCTGGGCGCGGTCAACCCCACGACCGGCGAGACGGTCGACGACACCTACCGGCGGCTGTCCCGCGAGATGATCGGCGCCGAGCGCGCGGTCTTCGTACGGCTCAGGGACGGCCGCTACATCGACGACGAGATGCTGCGGACGCTGCTCAGACGCCTGGACCTGGAGGAGGCGGCGGCCTACCGGGAGACGGCGACCTAGGAGGCCCGGGCGGTCTCGGCGGCCGGCGGGAACGGGCTGCCGGTGATCACGGCCGCCACCGTCGTCCCGCGCGGGAAGGCGTCCTCCGCCGTAAGGGCGACAAGTCCGTACAGCAGCTTGGCGACATAGAGACGTTCGACCGGCAGGCCGTGGCGGGCCTCGAAGTCCTCGGCGAAGGCGTCCAGTTCGGGGGTGGTGCGGGCGTAGCCGCCGCAGTGGAAGCGGTCGTCGAGCCACCAGTCGCCGCGCCGGCCGCCGAAGGCGTCCTCCTGGAGCCCCTCTATGTCGGCGGCCAGGAAGCCGCCTTTGAGGACCGGTATGCCGAGGGCGCGCTGGTCAGGAGCGAGTCCGGCGGCCAGGCCCGCGAAGGTGCCGCCGGTGCCGCAGGCGAGGGCGACGACATCAGCGTGCCCGCGCAGCTCCTCGCCGAGCTCCCGGCAGCCGCGTACGGCAAGGGAGTTGCTGCCGCCCTCGGGGACGACGTACGCGTCCTCGGCGCCCGCGCCACGGAGGATCCCGGCGAGCGTCTCCGGGTCGGTCTTGCGGCGGTAGGTCGATCTGTCGACGAAGTGCAGCCGCATGCCGTCGGCGGCGCACCGGGACAGGGAGGGGTTCAGCGGGCGGCCGGCCAGCTCCTGCCCGCGGACCACGCCGACGGTGGGCAGGCCCAGGAGGCGGCCCGCGGCGGCCGTGGCGCGCAGATGGTTGGAGTACGCGCCACCGAACGTGAGAACCGTGCGGCCCGCCGCCGCCCGCAGGTTCGGGGCGAGCTTGCGCCACTTGTTGCCGATCAGGTCGGGGTGGATCAGATCGTCCCGCTTGAGCAGCAGCCGCACACCGTGCCGCGCGAAGCGCTCGTCCACGGCCTCCTGCAGCGGCGACGGCAGCCGCGGCCGCAGCACGGTCGGGTCGAGCGCTTCGGGGAGGTCGGGGAGGTCGGGGACGGTCACCGTGCCATTGTCGGACAGTGAGGCTTCGAGCGAGAGGTGCTACTTCAGGCGGTCGCGGACGCGCTCCCGCATGGAGGCCATCGTGAAGCCCCGCGGGTCGACCTTGCCCGGCTGCCACTCCAGGTGGCCGATGACGGAGCGCTCCGTCCACCCGTGGTGGCGGCAGATCGCCGCCGAGACCCGCTCGATGGCCGACAGCTGGACGTCGGGCCAGGGGTCCCTGCCATCGCCGAGGTTCTCGCACTCCAAGCCGTAGAAGTGGCGGTTTCCGTCGGTGTCCGCCTCGTTGTCGTGGGGGAGCGCCTTCTCCGCGATCACGGCGCGCAGCACGTCGTCGTCGCCCAGGCCCGCGTGGTTGGCCCGTCCGTAGCCGACCAGGTGGACGACGCCGTCCTTGGTGATGACGCCGTGGCACAGCGGTCCGGGCAGAGCCGGGTAGCCGTCGCGGCAGATCTCCACCGTGCGCGCGCTGCCCGAGGTCGCCGTGTGGTGGATCATCACGCCGTTGACCGGTCCCCAGGGACCCTTGTGATTGCGGTTGTGATGCTCCCAGTCGCCGACTTCGACGACGGTGACGCCTTCCGCCCTGAGCCGGTCCAGGAACGTGCCCGCGGACATGGGTGGGGCCATGACCGCCTCCTTCGTGCTGCATGCCGACCGCCCGTCGCGGCCGTCTCGTACGCAGCTTGTACCCGGTACAAGGCGGTCCGGCCCAGCCGTTCGCACAGCGTGCGAGCCGTTTTGGACAGGACGCGTTCTCCCGTCCTCGTCCGTCGCGGGATCCGGGCATGTGTTCGGCGACCCGACAAAAACCGGGGCTGTGCCCACTCCACCGCTGATCCATTCCCCCTCATTCGTGTAATAGCACCGGCACGCTCCGTGATGGAAGGGTTGCTCCGGCAGACCAGTGCACGACCAGACCAGTGCACGACCGGGAGGGCAGTTCTTTATGTCGGTAGGCGAAGAAGTCCGCGCAGAGCAGGGGCGGCCGCAGCAGAGTCTCGGCACCTCGGCGGCGCGGAACCTGGCCACCACGACCAAGTCCGCACCCCAGATGCAGGAGATCAGCTCGCGCTGGCTCCTGCGCATGCTCCCGTGGGTGAACGTGCAGGGTGGTACGTACCGAGTCAACCGGCGCCTCAGCTACTCGGTGGGCGACGGCCGCGTCACGTTCGTGAAGACCGGGGACCGGGTGCAGGTCATCCCCGCGGAACTCGGCGAGCTGCCGGTGCTGCGGGACTACGAGGACCTGGAGGTGCTCGGCGAGCTCGCCCAGCGCTGCCAGCAGCGGGAGTTCGCACCGGGGGAGGTGCTCGCCTCGTTCGGCGGCCAGGCCGAAGAGGTCTTCCTGCTCGCACACGGCAAGGTCGAGAAGGTCGGCACGGGGCCGTACGGGGACGACGCGGTCCTCGGTGTCCTCGCCGACGGGGCGTACTTCGGCGAGGAGGCGCTCCTCGACCCGGACGCCATCTGGGAGTACACGGCCCGCGCGGTCACCGCGTGCACCGTGCTCACACTGCCCCGCCGGGACCTCGAACAGGTGGCGGAGCGCGCCGAGTCCCTGCGCGATCACCTCGGGGAGCAGCGCGCGATCCCCGAGCAGCGCACCAACAAGTACGGCGAGAAGGAGATCGACCTCGCGGCGGGCCACACCGGGGAGCAGGACATCCCCGGCACCTTCGTGGACTACGAGGGCTCGCCACGCGAGTACGAACTGAGCATCGCCCAGACCGTACTGCGCCTGCACACGCGCGTGGCCGACCTGTACAACCAGCCGATGAACCAGACCGAGCAGCAACTGAGGCTCACCGTCGAGGCGTTGAAGGAGCGCCAGGAGCACGAGCTCGTCAACAACCGTGAGTTCGGTCTGCTCAGCAACTGCGAGTACGACCAGCGGCTCCAGCCGCACGACGGCGTCCCCAGCCCCGACGACCTCGACGAACTGCTCAGCCGCAGGCGCGGCACCAAGCTGCTCCTCGCGCACCCGCGCGCGATCTCCGCGTTCGGCCGCGAGCTCAACAAGCGCGGACTCGTCCCGGAGACCGTCGAGATCGCCGGCAACCGCATCCCGACCTGGCGCGGAGTCCCGATCTACCCGTGCAACAAGATTCCGGTCAGCGACACCCGTACGACCTCGATCATCGCCATGCGTACCGGCGAGGCCGAGCAGGGTGTCATCGGACTCCAGCAGGCCGGCATCCCGGACGAGATCGAGCCCAGCCTGTCGGTGCGATTCATGGGCATCAACGAGCAGGCGATCATCTCCTACCTCGTGACGGCCTACTACTCGGCCGCGGTCCTCGTGCCCGACGCCCTCGGCATCCTGGAGAACGTCGAGATCGGCCGCTGGCGGTGAGCTTCCGCGCGCCCCCGGGCGCGGTGTTCCCGCCCCTCCGGGGGCGGGTACACCCAGGGGGGTACGCGCCCAGCGGCAGCGGAAGCGCCACCGTCCGCAGACTCTCCAAGGCGATCCCATGGGTGAGTTCATGACGGGGACGAAGCAGTGCGGGACCGAGACCCTCGGAAGGCGGAACCAGATCGGGAGCCCCAGCGACAGGCGGACCCCGCCGAGTCCGCTCGACGGGCAGGAAGCCGCGGGGATCCTGGAGCGTGCCCGGGCGTGGGTCGACCCCGAGCTGCGCAGGGCGATCGAGTCGCTGCCCGGTTCGATGCGCCGGATCGCGCTCTACCACTTCGGCTGGGAGCACGCGGACGGCACACCGGCGGCGGGCAACGCGGGCAAGGCGATCAGGCCGGCGCTCGTCCTGACCGCCGTCCGGGCGCTCGGCGGACGGCACGCCGGTGCCGTACGGGCGGCGGCCGCCGTGGAGTTGATCCACAACTTCACGCTGCTGCACGACGACGTCATGGACCGGGACACCACCCGCAGGCACCGCCCCACCGCGTGGACCGTGTTCGGCGA
The DNA here is from genome assembly GCF_041051975.1 of Streptomyces sp. R21. Taxonomy (GTDB): domain Bacteria; phylum Actinomycetota; class Actinomycetes; order Streptomycetales; family Streptomycetaceae; genus Streptomyces. Next base: position 3,589,750 of record NZ_CP163435.1, read on the forward strand.
CGCCGACGCGATCCTCGCCGGGGACGCCCTGCAGGCCCTGGCCCAGCGGCTGCTCGCCGAGGACCCGCATCCGGCGGCGTCCACCGCGGCCGCCCGGCTCGCGAACTGCGTCGTCGAACTGTGCGCGGGGCAGCACACGGACACCGCCATGGAGAAACTCGGCCCGGACGAGGTCGGCCTCGACGAGTGCCTCGCCATGGCCGAGGCCAAGACGGGCGCGCTGCTCGGCTGCGCCTGCGCGCTCGGGGCGCTGTATGCGGGGGCGTCGCCCGGTGACGTGGAGGCCCTGGACGCGTTCGGCCGCGAGGCCGGGCTCGCCTTCCAGCTGATCGACGACGTGATCGGGATCTGGGGGGACCCGAGCCGTACCGGCAAGCCGGCCGGGGCGGACCTCATCGCCCGCAAGAAGTCCCTCCCCGTGGTGGCCGCACTCGCCTCCGGCACCCCGGCGGCGGCCGAACTCGCCGAGCTGTACGCGGTCCCGTACAAGGAAGGGGATCCGGGCGAACTGGAGCGCACGGTGCTGGCCGTCGAGCGGGCCGGCGGCCGGGACTGGGCCCAGGGCCAGGCAGCCGACCGGATGTCCCGCGCGATGCACGAACTCTCCCGGGCGATCCCGGACCCGGAGTCGGCGGGCGGCCTCCTCGCCCTGGCGGAATTCGTGACGCGACGCAGCAACTGAGGGCGACGGCCGGGCTGTTCGACGATGACCGGTCGCGACCGCCCGCGGCAAGCCGATCGCAGCCGCCCGGCAGCGAAGACCCCGGAGCCACCGGGCTCGCGTGGACCTGACCCCGCGCGGTGCTCGGTGGCTTCGGTCGGGGCGGGGCCCGCGCATCCCCACGGTGCGCGGGACCCGCGCTCCCGTGCAGCGGATTGGCCCCGGGCCGCAACCGCCTTACGATCAGGGCCGGTTGAGGCGATTGAGGCGAAGGGGCGGGAACATGGGTGTGGCCATCAGGGCGGCGGGCGAGGGCGATCGCGAGGCCCTCGCGCGGCTGCTGGACGAGGCGTTCCAGGACGACCCGGTGAGCGGCTGGGTTTTCCCGGGCGAGGAGCACCGGCGCGTCGCACACCCCCGGCTGATGGCCGCGTTCGTCGGCATCGTGCTCGCCGAGGGACGCATCGATGTCACGGAGGACTTCTCGGCCTGCGCGCTGTGGCTGCCGATGCCGGCTGAGGGCCCCGAGCCCGACGGCGCGGAGGACGACTCGGCCGTGCAACTGCGCGAGGCCGTCGACCCCGACAACGAGCGCGTCGAGCAGATCGGCCGGCTGACCGGCGAGGTCCACCCCGAGGGCCGCGCCCACGAATACCTGTGGATGATCGCAGTGGCGCCGGGCCACCAGGGCCAGGGCCTCGGCACGGCGATCATGCAGCCCGTGCTCGACCGCTGCGACCGCGAGGGCCTGCCCGCGTACCTGGAGGCGAGCAGCGCCCGCAGCCGAGCCCTGTACGAGCGCCTCGGCTTCACCTTCATGGGCCGCACCGTCGACCTGCCGGACGGCCCGCACATGTGGCCGATGTGGCGTGAGCCCCAGGGCTGACGCCCGCGGGAAGCGCGGCCGTGCCTTCCGCAATAACCTGAAGACATGCGCAGCAAGGAAGACAGCAAAGTCTGTCCGGTCTGCGGGCAGCCCGTCGAGGCGCTGCTTCGGCGGCACAAGACCCTGGGCGTGTTCGTGCCCGACTGGGGCCCCGGCCCCTGCCGGAACCCGAAATGCGAGCGGTACGACCAGGAGGGCCATGGCGAGCCCGAGCAGGCCGCCGCGCGAAATCGGCGCGCCGACGGCACGGCCGAGCCCTTAACGTGACGCCATGTCCTCAGAGATCCTGCACATCACCGAGCGCTCCCTGTGGGAGGCGGCCCGCGCGAGCGGCGCGTACACGATGTCGACCCGCGGCCGCACGCTGGAGGAGGAGGGCTTCATCCACTGCTCCTCGCGGCGGCAACTCCCGGACGTGGCCGCCTTCCTGTACGGCTCCTACGCCGGGCCCGACGAACTCGTGGTCCTCGTCGTCGACCCCGACCGGCTCGACGTACCGCTGGTGTACGAGGCCCCGAAGCCCGGCGCCGAGGAGTTCCCGCACGTGTACGGCCCGATCCCGGCGGCGGCCGTCGTGGACGTGGAGGCGTGGGCCCCGGTCAGGGACTAGCGGGCGAGCAGGCCGTGCAAGGACGCCTTCATGCTCGCGACGAAGGCGTCCCGGTCGTCGGCGGGGAGGGCGTCCAGGGACAGGTACGGGTTGAGGTCCTCCAACTCGACGAGGAGGAGTCCGCCGTCCGGGGCGCGGCAGGCGTCCACCCGCTGGATGCCGTGCGCGATCGTGTTCCACTCCACGAACCGCTGCGCGAACTCCCGGTCCTCGTCGGTCGGTTCGTACGGTTCCAGGGCCCAGCGCTCTTCGGTGCGCGGCGCGTGGAGGGCGTACTGCAGGGTGTGGTCGACGAAGTAGAAGGACACCTCGTAGCGGAAGTCGATGCGCGGCTGGACGAGGATGCCGTCGTACGTCAGCTCCGGGAGCCGCTCGCGCGGGACGAACTCCAGGCCGATGGAGTCGGCGCCGAGCTTCGGCTTCACCACGTAGGTGTCCACCTCGGGCAGGCGGCCCAGGTCCTCCGCCCGGTCCACGGTCGGGATGACCGGGTATCCGGCCGCGGTCAGGTCCAGCAGGTACTGCTTGCCCGCCATGTCCCCCCTGCCCGACAGCTCGTTGTACACGCGGATGCCGAGGGCGAGTGCCCGCTCCCCGAACGCGTCGTACGCCGCCTGGTAGTTGAGCACCGGACCGCTGTTGCGTACGACGACGGCGTCGAAGCCCTCCATCAGCGCCGCCGCGTCCAGCGGATGGCAGACGGCGACGTCGAACTCCTCCCGCAGCCGCGACGTGAGGAAGATGTCCTCGTCGCAGTACCGGCGGCCCTTGGCGGGATAGGCCAGGTCACTGACGTACAGGATGCGGGGCCGTGCGGGCGGCATGGGGGTCTCCAGGGACGGTCCGGTCCGGTTGATCAACCGATCAGCGGCTGGCTTGCCGGTCGATCATAGGTTCGGCCCGCCAGGGAGGCGTCAGCCGTCGTTGCGCTCCTTGAAGCGCAGGAGATTGCCCGCCGGGTCGCGGAAGGCGCAGTCGCGCGCGCCCCACGGCTGGTCCGTCGGCTCCTGGAGGACGTCGGCGCCGGAGTCGCGGACGCGTTCGTACAGGGCGTCGCAGTCGGAGGTGGAGAAGATCACGCCGCGCAGGACGCCCTTGGCCAGCAGCTCGGCCATCGCCTGCTTGTCGGCGGGGGAGGCGTCCGGGCTCGCGCTGGGCGGCTCCAGGACGATCTCCACGTCGGGCTGGATCGGCGAACTCACGGTCACCCAGCGCATTCCCTCGAAGGCCACGTCGTTGCGGACCTCCAGGCCCAGCACGTCCCGGTAGAACGCCAGGGCCTTGTCGTGGTCGTCCACGGCGATGAAGCACTGGGAGAGTTTCAGGTCCATGCGCTCACGTTAAAGCCATCTACCGGGTTCCGCTTCCGGGTTGCGGCGGCGGGCCGGGCGGGTGAGGCGCTGCGCCACGCAGGACGGAATCGGCGCCCCGTGGTCGTGCGAACGCGCCCGGTACGCGCTCGGGGTCTCGCCCACCAGCTCGGTGAACCGGGAGCTGAACGACCCGAGAGACGTACAGCCCACGGCGAAGCACACCTCCGTGACCGTCAGGTCGCCCCGGCGCAGCAACGCCTTGGCCCGCTCGATGCGGCGGGTCATGAGATACGTGTACGGGGTCTCTCCGTAGGCGGCGCGGAAGCTGCGCTGGAAGTGCCCGGGGGACATCAGCGCGGTGCGGGCCAGCGCCGCCATGTCCAGCGGCTCGGCGTACTCCCGGTCCATGCGGTCGCGTGCCCGGCGCAGCCGGACCAAGTCCTCTACGGTCACCTCTTCAGGATGACACGGGGCGCTCCGCCCGCGCGGGGGTACGGGACAAGGTGTGGTTCCGCTGGAGCGAGGAGCCGTTCGAAGGGGACTGGCGGGGGCCGCAGTTGCGGCCGGGCAAAGGGAAAGGGGCCCGGCCGATGTCCGGCCGGGCCCCTCCACCAAGTCCGCCGACCCGCGGAGGTGCACCGCCCGCCGGTCGTCAGGGTTCAGCCCTGGATCAGGCCTTCTTGGTCTCCCAGAAGATCTTGTCGATCTGGGCGATGTAGTCCAGCGCCTTCTGGCCCGTCGCCGGGTCGGTGGACGCCTTGGCGGCCGAGAGGGCCTTCAGGGCGTCGTTGACCAGCTGGTGCAGCTCCGGGTACTTCTCGAAGTGCGGGGGCTTGAAGTAGTCGCTCCAGAGCACCGAGACGTGGTGCTTGGCGAGCTCGGCGCGCTGCTCCTTGATGACGGTGGCGCGCGCCTGGAAGTGCGGGTCGTCGTTGCCGGCCATCTTTTCCTGGACGGCCTTCACCGACTCCGCCTCGATGCGGGCCTGGGCCGGGTCGTACACGCCGCAGGGCAGGTCGCAGTGGGCGCTGACCTTGACCTTGGGGGCAAACAGGCGGGAGAGCATTGAGCTGTCCTTCCTCGTGATCGTCTTCTCAGGTGGGACATTACTCCGTAGGAGACGGGTTTTCGCGAGTGCCCCCATGGGCTTAGGACAAAAGTCCAGGGTCAGACTGGGACTGGTGGAGGATAGGACCGGGGAGGTGCCGTGATGCCGGAGCTGTCGCAGGAGACCGAGCGCGGGAGGGCTCTGCTGCCATTCGGGGCGGCCGAGGTGACGGGGCCGTCCATGGTGCCCACGCTGCAGCACGGGGACCGTCTCGTCGTGCAGTACGGGGCGCGGATCCGGCCCGGTGACGTGGTCGTCCTGCGCCATCCGTTCCAGCAGGACCTGCTGGTCGTGAAGCGTGCGGCCGAGCGGCGGGAGGGTGGCTGGTGGGTGCTCGGTGACAACGCCTACGCGGGCGGGGACAGCACCGACTACGGGACCGTGCCCGAGGAACTGGTGCTCGGGAAGGTGCGGTTGCGGTACCGGCCCCTGAAGGACGGTCAGCGTTCGCCCTTCGCGCTCGTGCGCTGGGCGCTGTCCGCCGCCAGGCCGGTGCTCTCCGACCGGTCCGCCTCCAGGCGCTTGCGGGCGCGGTAGGCGGCCACGTTGGCGCGGGTCGCGCAGCGGTCCGAGCAGTAGCGCCGGGAGCGGTTGGTCGAGGTGTCCAGGTAGGCGTTGCGGCAGGGTGCGGCCTCGCACAGGCCGAGGCGGTCGACGCCGTACTCCGTCAGATGGAACGCCAGGCCCATCGCGGCGATCGCCGCGAAGCCCGCCGTCGCGTTCGAGGGGTGGTCCGCCAGATGCATGTGCCACAGCGGGCGTCCGTCGTCGTCCCGGTAGTCGTGGCCGGCGATCTGCGGGCTCACGGGGAATTCGAGGAGCAGCGAGTTCAGCAGGTCCACCGCGAGGGTCTCGTCGTCGGTGTCCGCCGCCTCGAAGACCGCGCGCAGCCGGGCGCGCACCGAACGGAAGCGTGTGACGTCCGCGTCCGTGGCGCGACGGGCCGCCGAGGAGTTGCCCGCGAAGAGATCACGGACCGCGTCGACCGAGGTGAGTGAGTCCTTGCCCCGGGCCGGCTCCTCGCTGTTGACGAGGCGTACCGCGTAATCCGAGTAATAGGCCAGTTCCACTTGTAGTCCTTACCAAGGCGCTCTATGGTCGTGCGTGCGGTCAGGTAACAGCTGATCGTGCATCCAGGGTATTACTTCAGGGTATGACGAGGTCGAGCGGAGAAGGGGCTTCCATGACCACCACGACAGGAACCGACTGGCAGGCCTGGCAGCAGAGCTGGGACCGGCAGCAGGAGTGGTACATGCCCGACCGCGAAGAGCGCTTCCGGGTGATGCTGGACATGGTCGAGGCGCTCGTGGGGTCCGAGCCCCGCGTCCTCGACCTCGCCTGCGGCACCGGAACCATCACCGCCCGGCTGCTGGCGCGTTTCCCGAAGGCCGTCAGTACGGGCGTCGACCTCGACCCGGCGCTGCTCACCATCGCCGAGGGCACCTTCCGGGACGACGACCGGGTCAGCTTCGTGACCGCCGACCTGAAGGACCCGCAGTGGACGGCCCGGCTGCCGTACGACTCGTACGACGCCGTCCTGACCGCCACCGCTCTCCACTGGCTGCACAGCGAACCCCTCGCGGCCCTCTACGGTCAGGTCGCGGAACTCGTCCGCGACGGCGGTGTGTTCATGAACGCCGACCACATGATCGACGAGACGACGCCCCGGATCAACGCGGCCGAGCGCGCCCAGCGCCACACCCGCATGGATCAGGCCAAGGACAACGGCGCCCTCGACTGGGCGCAATGGTGGCAGGTGGCCGCCGAGGACCCCGTCCTCGCCGCCCCGACCGCCCGCCGCTACGAGATCTACGGCGAGCACGCCGACGGTGACATGCCCTCCGCCGCCTGGCACGCGCGCGTGCTGCGCGAAAAGGGCTTCGGCGAGGCCCGGCCGGTGTGGAGCTCACCCTCGGACACGCTGCTGCTCGCGGTCAAGTAGCCGCCCCGGCGCGGGAGTTCGGGCACACGGAAAGGGGCGGTACGGAACTCCGTACCGCCCCTTCTCCCGCGTACCGCGTACCGCTAGAGCACCTTCGACAGGAACGACTGCGTCCGCTCGTGCTGCGGGTTCGTCAGCACGTCGCGGGGGTTGCCGGACTCGACCACCACACCGCCGTCCATGAAGACCAGGCTGTCGCCGACCTCGCGGGCGAAGCCCATCTCGTGGGTGACGACGATCATCGTCATGCCGGACTCGGCGAGGTCGCGCATGACGTCGAGGACGTCACCGACCAGCTCCGGGTCGAGCGCCGAGGTCGGCTCGTCGAAGAGCATCAGCTTCGGGTCCATCGCCAGCGCGCGGGCGATCGCCACGCGCTGCTGCTGGCCGCCGGAGAGCTGTGCGGGGTAGCTCTTCGCCTTGTCGGCGAGGCCGACCTGCTCAAGGAGCTGGCCCGCGCGCTCCCGCGCCTGGGACTTGCTGACGCCCTTGACCTGGATCGGCGCCTCCATGACGTTCTCGAGCGCCGTCATGTGCGGGAACAGGTTGAAGCGCTGGAAGACCATGCCGATGTCCCGGCGCTTGCGTGCGACTTCGCTGTCCTTGAGCTCGTAGAGCTTGTCGCCCTTCTCGCGGTAGCCCACCAGATCGCCGTCGACGTACAGCCGCCCGGCGTTGATCTGCTCCAGGTGGTTGATGCATCGCAGGAACGTGGACTTGCCGGAGCCGGAGGGACCGATGAGACAGAAGACCTCGCCGTTCTTCACCTCCAGGTCGATGCCCTTGAGCACCTCGACCGGGCCGAAGGACTTGTGCACGCCCTCGGACTTCACCATCGCGGTCATCACACCGCTCCCCTCGGGCTGCCCTTGGTGAACAGGTTCGCCCTGATCTTCTGGAAGACGGTCGGCGGCAGGCTGCGGCTGGAACCGCGTGCGTAGTACCGCTCCAGGTAGTACTGGAAGACGCTGAACACGCTGGTCATCACCAGGTACCAGATCGAGGCGACGAAGAGCAGCTCCATCACGGCGTACGACGTGGAGCCGATCGCCGATGTCGACCGCAACAGCTCGTTGTACGTCACCACGTACACCAGCGAGGAGGTCTTCAGCATGTTGATGAACTCGTTGCCCGTCGGCGGCACGATCACCCGCATCGCCTGCGGGATCACGATCCGGCGCAGCGTCTTGGTGTGGCTCATGCCCAGCGCGTGGGAGGCCTCCGTCTGGCCCTCGTCGACGGCCAGCAGGCCGGCGCGGCAGATCTCCGCCATGTAGGCGGCCTCGTTCAGGCCGAGGCCCAGCAGGGCCGCCATGAACGGCGTCATCACGTCCACCATCTCGTCCTTGTAGATCGGACCGAGATTGAGGACGGGGAAGATCAGCGCCAGGTTGAACCAGAGCAGCAGCTGGACGTAGACCGGGGTGCCGCGGAAGAACCAGATGTACAGCCAGGCGACCGAGCTGGTCACCGGGTTCTTCGAGAGCCGCATCACGGCGAGGATGATGCCGAGCACCACGCCCATGATCATGGCGAGGATGCTGATCAGCAGCGTGCGCCCGGCGCCCTTGATGACGGAGGAGTCGAAGAGGGTGTCGGAGACCGCGTGCCACTGGATGTCGCCCTGCGAGAACGCGAAGACGAGCGCCGCGAGCAGCGCGACGACGATGATGCCGCTGGCCCACCGCCCGTAGTGCGGCACGGGGATCGCCTTGATGGCCTCCGGCGGGGTTGCGGACGCCGTCTTGGAGACCTCACCCCCGGGTGGTGTGTCCGAGGGGGACTTGTCGAACTTGTCAGTCACGTGACTGCCCTTCAGTGGTGCGCTCGGCTCACTTGCCGCCGTTGATCGCGGACTTGTCGATCGCGCCCGACTGCGCGCCCCACTTCTCCAGGACCTTCTTGTACGAGCCGTCCTTGATGATCGCGTCGACGGCTTCCTTCAGCACGTCACGCAGCTCGGTGTTCTTCTTGCTGAGGATGATGCCGAACGGGCCGGCGTCGTACTGCTTGTTGATGACCTCGTAGGCGTTGCCGCCGTCGGCCTTGCGGGCCAGGTCGATCGCCACCGGGTAGTCGTTGATGCCGGCCACCGCGCCGCCGGACTTCACACGCGTCTGGGCCTCGGTGTCGTTGTCGAACGACTCGATGTCGATGGCCTTCTTGCCCGAGTCCTTGCACTTCTTGGACTGGTCCTGAAGGGCCTTCTCGTACGTGGTGCCCCGCTGGACGGCGGCCGTCTTGCCGCACAGGTCCTCGATGCCCTGGATGCCCTCGGGGTTGCCCTTCTTCACGTAGATGGCCGTGCCCGCGGTGAAGTAGTCGACGAAGTCGACGCCCTGGCCGAGCTTCTTGCCCTTGTCGTCCAGGCCCTCCTGACGCTGCTTGTTGTCCGTGATGGACGACATCGCGATGTCGTAGCGACCGGAGTTGACCGCCGTGATCAGGCCGTCGAAGGAGCCGGAGGTGAACTGGAACTTCACACCGAGCTGCTTGCTCAGCGCGTCCGCCAGGTCCGGGTCGACGCCGACGATCTTGCCGCCCTCGGTCGACTCCATCGGGGCGTACTCGGCGTTCGTGCCGACCTTGATGACGCCCGCGTCCTGGATCTTCTTCGGCAGCTTGGAGAAGAGCGGGGCGCTGTTGGCGGCACCGGTCTCCTTCTTGTTCCCGTCGCCACCGCTGGTCTGGTCGCCGCAGCCGGCGAGCAGCAGGGCGCCGGCGACCGCGATCGCACCGACCGCGGCTGTTCGTGAGCGCGCGACGTTCGTACGACGGGTGGAGCTTGCGGTCATGTTGGTTCCTCCGGCGGGAATGGATGGAGTTGCCGATGGGTCGACGAGAGCACACACCGACGAGAACACACACCATCGGGTGTCGCGACCTCGTGTGATGACGGCATCTTGCCATTCGGACTGCGCCATTCAGGGGACCGGCTATGTCAAAATCGGATAACGGGTGACCCCCGATCCGCTACCGGCCGGTACCACCGGGCCGGACCTTCTACGGGAATCTCTCCTTCCGGCCGGAAGATCTTCGGTGCATCTCGCGATGCGGGCGGCCGCTACACCGCGCTTGCGGCGCCTTGAGCCCTTGTCCAGGACTTGTCCACATATTTGGCCATGAGTCATGTCACTGGCATGTGACCTTCGCGTTATGGACTCGTCCCCGGCACCATCGGTCCGGTAAGAAGGTTCTTTACACCCCTCATCCGGGGCTCAGGGCGCGTGTGCGGCGCGCCCGTCGCGTATCCGCCCGTACGCAACCACGGCGGCAGGGCATACGCGGTGCCCGCCCACCCCTCAACCAGGAGTGGTCACCCTCAACCCATTGAAGATTTAAGGGGTAAAACAAAGTGGCAGCGGAGATCGTCAATCCTCGCAGCGACAGCACTACGGGCCATGAAGGCGACGCGGAGCCGGTGAATTCCGGCCACGCGGCCGAGGGTGCCGGTTCCGTTGAATCGGTCGGCTCCTTCGCCTTCGACCCGGCATTCGCGCTGCACCGCGGCGGCAAGATGGCCGTGCAGGCCACCGTGCCCGTCCGCGACAAGGACGACCTGTCCCTGGCGTACACGCCCGGCGTCGCGAAGGTGTGCAGCGCGATCGCCGAGCAGCCGGAGCTCGTCCACGACTACACGTGGAAGTCGTCCGTCGTCGCCGTCGTGACCGACGGGACGGCCGTCCTCGGGCTCGGTGACATCGGCCCGGAAGCCTCCCTCCCCGTGATGGAGGGCAAGGCGATCCTTTTCAAGCAGTTCGGCGGCGTCGACGCGGTGCCGATCGCCCTCGCCTGCACCGGTGTCGACGAGATCGTCGAGACCGTCGTCCGGCTCGCGCCCTCCTTCGGCGGCGTGAACCTGGAGGACATCTCGGCGCCCCGGTGCTTCGAGATCGAGCGTCAGCTCCAGGAGCGGCTGGACATCCCGGTCTTCCACGACGACCAGCACGGGACAGCTGTCGTCACGCTCGCGGCCCTGCGCAACGCGGCGAAGCTGACCGGGCGGACGCTCGGTGACCTGCGCGCGGTGATCTCGGGCGCCGGTGCGGCCGGGGTCGCCATCGCCAAATTCCTGCTCGCCGCGGGCATCGGCGATGTCGCGGTCGCGGATCGCAAGGGCGTCGTCTCGGCGGACCGGGACGACCTCACGCCGGTCAAGCGGGAGCTCGCGGAGATCACCAACAAGGCCGGGATCTCCGGCTCGCTGGAGGCGGCGCTCTCCGGAGCCGACGTCTTCATCGGGGTCTCCGGCGGTACGGTGCCGGAGCCGGCGGTGGCTTCGATGGCCGAGGGCGCGTTCGTGTTCGCCATGGCCAACCCCACCCCCGAGGTGCACCCCGAGGTCGCCCACAAGTACGCGGCGGTCGTCGCCACCGGGCGGTCCGACTTCCCGAACCAGATCAACAACGTGCTGGCCTTCCCCGGGATCTTCGCGGGGGCCCTGCAGGTGCGGGCCTCTCGGATCACGGAGGGGATGAAGATCGCTGCCGCCGACGCGCTGGCCGCGGTCGTCGGTGACGACCTTGCCGCGGACTACGTGATTCCCTCGCCGTTCGACGAGCGGGTGGCTCCGGCCGTTACGGCGGCGGTTGCCGCTGCGGCACGGGCGGAGGGCGTCGCTCGCCGCTGACGCCGCGACGGCTCGTTCCTGTGGCCCCGCCGGGTTTTCCCGGCGGGGCCAATTTTTACCTGGGCGGGCGGCCGGATGGGTGGTTTCTCTTGGTTTCTCGCCCCCTCCGCCCCTACCCATCCCGTTGTTCTGGGGGCTGCGCCCCCTTTCCCCCGCCTGTCGCGCTTGCGCGCTCGTCCTCAAACGCCGGACGGGCTGAATCCAGCCCCCCCGAGGACGGGACGGGTAGGGGCGGAGGGGGCGAAAACCCCGTAGGGGCGGGACGCGTGTCACACCGGTGGCCGGTTCCGCGACCCGGCGGCGGAGCCTATCGTCAAGGTCATGTTCGCTGCCTACGCCGCCCGAATCGACCGTGACCAGCCGCTGAACGGCCTTGAGTTGGGAGAGCGCCCGGCCCCCGAGCGGAGGCCGGGCTGGACGACCGTGAACGTCAGGGCGGCCTCGCTCAACCACCACGACCTGTGGTCCCTGCGAGGCGTCGGCCTGGCCGAGGACAAGCTGCCGATGATCCTCGGCTGCGATGCCGCCGGCGTCGACGAGGACGGCAACGAGGTCGTACTGCACTCGGTCATCGGGCAGACCGGGCACGGGGTCGGCCCGAAGGAACCCCGCTCCATCCTCACCGAGCACTACCAGGGCACCTTCGCCGAGCAGGTCTCCGTCCCCACGTGGAACGTGCTGCCGAAGCCGAAGGAGCTGTCCTTCGCGGAGGCCGCCTGTCTCCCCACCGCCTGGCTGACGGCGTACCGGATGCTCTTCACGAACGCGGGCGTCCGGCCCGGTGACTCCGTTCTCGTCCAGGGCGCCGGCGGCGGCGTGGCCACCGCCGCGATCGTGCTCGGTAAGGCCGCGGGGCTGCGCGTCTTCGCCACCAGCCGTGACGAGGCCAAGCGCAAGCGGGCCGTCGAGCTGGGCGCCGTGGAGGCCATCGAGCCGGGGGCGCGGCTGCCGCAGCGCGTGGACGCCGTCATCGAGACCGTGGGCGCCGCGACCTGGTCCCACTCGGTCAAGTCGCTGAAGCCGGGCGGGACTCTGGTCATCTCGGGGGCCACCAGCGGTGACCGTCCCGCGCATGCCGAGCTGACCCGCATCTTCTTCCTGGAGCTGAAGGTTGTCGGCTCCACCATGGGAACCAAGGACGAGCTGGAGGACCTGCTCTCCTTCTGCGCCGTCACCGGTGTCCGTCCCGTCATCGACGAGGTGCTCCCGCTCGACCGGGCCCGCGAGGGCTTCGCGCGGCTGGAGTCGGGCGACCAGTTCGGGAAGATCGTCCTGACGCCGGGTTCCTGAGCCCGCGTTCCTCGTACAGCTTCTGCAACGGCCGATCCGGGAACGGGTCGGCCGTTGGCATGTCAACTATGGTTGACAGCCCTACCGTGTCAACGTAGGTTGACATCATGACTGACGCAACGGATCTCGCCGAGCGCGCGGGCGATCGCGATCCGCGGATCGGGCTGCGGGCGGTCTCCGCGCTGCGGAGGCTGCTGGAGCAGCTGGAGGCGGTGCAGGTGCGCAGCGCGCGCAATCAGGGCTGGTCGTGGCAGGAGATCGCCGCGGAACTCGGAGTGAGCAGGCAGGCCGTGCACAAGAAGTACGGGAGGCAGTGATGTTCGAGCGGTTCACCAAGGACGCCCGTGCCCTCGTCGAGGGTGCCGTCGTGCACTCCGAACGGACGGGCGCGGAGACGGTCGAGGAGGAGCACCTGCTCCTCGCGCTTCTCGACCGGGAGGCCGGTCGTGCGTCGTTCGCGCTGGCCTCGCTCGGGTTGACGGCCGACCGCCGGGAGTCCGTGGAGCGGTCGCTGGCCGAGGCCCGCCGCCGCGGCGGACTCTCCCGCGCCGACGCGCACGCCCTCTCCGGGCTCGGCATCGATCTTTCGGAGATCGTGTCCCGGGTCGAGGAAGCCCATGGGGAAGGGGTGCTCGCGCCGAGGAGAAGGGCCGGGGGCCGCTGGGCGAAGCGCCGGCCCTTCGCCGAGGGGGCCAAGGGCACGGTCGTGCGGTCCCTCCGGATGGCCGTCGCCCGGCACGACCGGCGCGTCGGGGACGAGCACTTCCTGTTGGCCCTCACCGTCCGCCCCGGCGTCCCCGCGGAGGTGCTCGCCGACCACGGGGTGACGTACGAGAAGGTCACGCGCGTGCTCTACGGCGACGGCGGAGCCGCGAAGGCGGGGTGAAGTCCCGGGGTCCGAGATCCCGGGGCCGGGGCGGGGCGTCTGTGGTGTCCGGCCCTGCCGTGCCCGGCCCTGTGGTGCCCAGAGAGCCGGGCACCACAGACGCGAGGGCAGCATCATGGCCGCGGCGTGCGCAGTATCGCTCCGATGTGCGCCGCCGCCGTCGACAAGTGGCGGCGGGTGTCGCGTAGTTGATCCTCCGTCACCCCGTGGTCGCGGGCCGCGTCACGAATACCGTCGCGGAAGCGGTCCAGCAGGCGGTCGAGGTCGCGGGCCGGGTCCCCGGAGGAGTCCTCATGGGCCCAGGAGGGCTCATACTCCGCGGGGAAGTCCTCGGGGGTGACCGTGAACTCGGGCTCCGCCGGCGCGGTCCGCCCGAAGCCCTTCCCGAAGTCCTTGCCGAACTCCTTCCCGAACTCGCCGAATTCCTTGGCCAGTTCGGTCAGTCCCTCACGCACACCCGTCGGCCAGTCACCCCGCGCGAAGTGGTCCTGGACCTGGTCCTGGACCCGCTTGGCCATGCGCTGCATCTCCTCCTGCGCCTGTGCCCGGACCCGCTCCTGCGCGTCCTTGGCCTGGCGGCGCGCACGCTGCGCCTCGTCGCGCGCCCGGCGGCTCTCGTCCTTCGCGCGCCGGGCCTGCTCCTTCCACTCCTGCTTGGCGCGCCGCATCTCCTCCTTCGCGGCCCGCCACGCCTCCTTGTCGCCGAACTCCCCGAACTCGCCCGAGCGGCCGCTGTGTTCCTTGCCGCCGTCCGCTGCCGGGGAACCCCGTCGGGCCTCGGAGGCCGCCGCCCGCATCTCGCGGCGCAGGTCGCCCGCCGCGCCCCGCACATCGGCACGGATCTCCGCGGCCAGCTCCGCGACCGACTCGCGGATCTCCAGCTCCAGGTCGGCCAACTCGCCGCTGCGGTCGGCCAGTTCCGCGCGGCCCGCGTCCGTGATCGCGTACACCTTGCGGCCGCCCTCGCTGGTGTGGGTGACCAGCCCCTCGGCCTCCAGCTTCGCCAGCCGCGGGTAGACGGTGCCGGCGGACGGCGCGTACAGCCCCTGGAAGCGCTCCTCCAGGAGACGGATCACCTCGTAGCCGTGGCGCGGGGCCTCGTCCAGCAGCTTCAGCAGATAGAGCCGCAGGCGGCCGTGGGCGAAGACGGGAGCCATCTCAGAGCACCTTCTTGTCGGTCGGGCCGTCGGTCGGGCCGCCGGTCGGGCCCGTGCTGTCGGTCGGGCCGTCGGTGTCTGCCGGTGGTGCGCCCTCCGGTTCCACGTCCCACGGCTCGTCCTCCGCCGGAGGCCTTCGCAGCAGGGCGATCGAACCGGAGACGGTCGTCGCCTTCAGCTTGCCGTTGCCCGCGCCCAGCCTGCCGGTGATCTGCTTGGCGCCCCACTGGCCCCTCACCCGGAGATCCTCGAAGGCGCTGGAGACCGTGCCGCTCGCGGTGTTGGCCTCCACCTGCGCGTCCGCCGGATGCGGCAGCCTGATGGCGATCTCGCCCGACACGTTCGACAGATGGACCTCTGTCGGGCGGGTCCCCGGGTTCAGGTCGACGATCATCGAGCCGCTCACCGAGTCGGCCCGGACGGAGGGGCCCGAGCCCTCGACGACGGTCAGGTCGCCGGAGACCGAGCTGAAACGCAGGTCGCCGGTGACGGCCTGGGCCTCCACGTTCCCCGAGACCGTGGTGGCGCGGACCGGGCCCGCGAGGCCGACCAGTGTCGTGTCGCCGGTCACGCCCTTCACGTCCGCCTGTCCGTCCAGTCCGGAGACCATGGCGGTGGCGCCGACGACGCCCACCTCCACGCGGGTGCTCGCCGGGACGGCCAGTGAGACCACCGCGCTGCGGCGCCAGCCCTTGCGGTCGAGCCACTTGAGGAAGCCCTTCCAGGGCAGGTCCTCGTAAGCGACGGTGAGGGTGCCGTCCTTCTGGGTCACGAGCAGCGGCGGGCCCTCTATCTCGGAGACTTCGAGACGGGCGGAACCTTCATCCGTGCCCACGACGTTCACCGTTCCGTTGACGATGCGCACATGCAGTGCCGTCACGGGGTCGTCGAAGGACAGCTTGCGTGGCTCGGCGACGGACCACTCGGACATGGTGCGGACCTCCTAGGCGGGGCCTGGACGCGTACGTATGACGCGCCATATCGCGTCTTCCAATAGACACGATATATCGCGGATACGGAAAGTCAAGACACCCTTTTCGGGGATCACCGATGGGTCAGGCCGATGGGTCAAAAGGGGTGAACCGGCCTACCGTGTGACCATGTCGACGTCGCCCGCCGAGCCCTCGGCCAAGGCCCCCGGCGCCCTGCTCCTGTGCCGGGCGCAGCCCGAGTCCGTCGGCCCCGCCGCCCAGTTGCTGCGCGAGCGGATGGTGCTCGCCCGGGCCGGCGCCGAGTGGACCGTGCTGGTTCCCGAGGGCACGCCCTGGCTGCGCGGCGGCGAACCGGTGGACCGCGTGCTCACCGGCTGGGCCACCGCCCTGGCCGTCGGCGCCCCCTGGCCCGTACTGGCCCTCTGGTGGGACGCGGACCGCAGCGGCTACACGCTCGCGTCGGGATTCCGCCGCACCGTCGGTTACGAATGGCTGGCGAACGGCACTCCGGTCGGCGAGGACGAGGCCATGCGCACCTTCGCGGCGCGGCTGGGCCTGGACCCGGTCCTGGACGTGCAGTCCCTGGACCGGCTGACGAAACCTGCCATCGACGCCGCCGCCGACGCGCAGGCACGTATGACCGGCCTGATCGCGATCCTCACGCGCGCGGGACTGTCGCTTCCCGCCGGCCTCGGCCCCGGAGAACCCGCCGACCGGCTGCGTGAAGCGGCGCGGGTCCGGCCCGACGCCGAAGTGGTCGAGTGGACCGGCTGGCGCGCCGCCGTCCGTGCGGAACTCGACGTCGTCGAGGGCACGACCCTGGGCCCCTGGCTGCGCGGCCCCAAGGCCCGCGCCCTCGCGGCCGCCCAGCTGGCCACCGGTCTCCCGCTCACCGCCTGGGGCATGCACCGCCGCAGCGGCGGCTGGATCGTCGCGGGCGCGCTACTGGTGATCCACGGCGCGCTCGGATTCGCGTACGACCACATGCGCGCCCTCGACTGACGACCCTGAGGCCGCCGTACACACGAGCTACTCGTCCTCGTCCTCGTCGTCCAACCGCGCCAGCCAGGTCGCCAGCCGCTCCACCGGCACCTCGAAGTCCGGATTGAGATCGACGAACGTACGCAGCTGCTCGGCGAGCCACTCGAAGGTGACCTCCTCCTCGCCGCGCCGCTTCTCCAGTTCCTCGATGCCACGGTCGGTGAAGTACAACTCTTGCTCCTGATGCGCACGGGACAAGCCCCTCGGGCCTACCTCCCCAGGGTAGGCCGTGCCGGGCGGGCCCGGTTTCGCGCGTCTTCGTGACCGGTTTCGCGCCTCTTGTGGGGTCGCCTGCAACCGAACGGAGTATTAGCCTCGTCGCAGATCAAGTGTGCTTCGGATACGGAGAGTTGACGAGGCGGGGGCCTGACGGGGGAGCGGGATGAGTCATATCCAGGAGATCGAGCTGCCGGACGGCACGGTGATCACGGCCCGGGTCGGGACGCCGGAGAGTTACGGCGGGGACGATCAGGACGTCGGCTTCCTCGACGTCGCCCGGTCCAAGGTGGAGGACCTCGGGGAGCTGATCACGGGCGTCGGGAGCAGCGTTCTCCGGGCCGCCCGCGCGGCCGGACCCGACGAGGCCGCCGTCACCTTCGGGGTGGAGATCACCGCGAAGGAGGGCCTGGCGATGGCCGTACTCGCCCGGGGCGAGGCCAAGGCCTCCCTGGAGGTCACCCTCACCTGGCAGTTCGACAAGCAGCGGGCACGGGACGCCGCCGCGGCCGACCGCCACCTGCCGGGCGGTGCCGAGCCACTGACCGGCATCCACGCTCGGGGTGGCGCCCGGCCACCGACCAGCAACTTCGAGCCGCGCGACGACCCCGCCACGCATGACTGACCAGCACCCCCACCTCGACCGTCTCGGCGCCCTGGCCAGGGCCGCGACCGTCCATCTGCTCCCCGCCGAGGGCGACGCCACCCCCTTGTGGGGCAGTGGCTTCTTCGTGGCGCCCGGCTGGGTGCTGACCGCGGCCCATGTGCTGCGCCCCCACCTCGCGAGGGACCGGAGCCTGATCTTCCGGGTGCGCGGACAGGGCGTCGACTCCGAAGCCCGGCTAGTGGAGTGGCTGCTCACCGATCCGGCGCGGCCCGTGGTGCCGCCGGAGCAGGACCTCGCCCTCGTACGGCTGGTGGACGACGGCGTCGAGCACGAGTGCGTCTGGCTGGGCGACCGGGCCGTACGCCACACGGGTGCCCTGAAGGTGTACGGGTTCCGTCCCGAGCCGCCGGAGGGGCCGCGGCGCCGTGCGGTGTCCTGGAGCGTGAACGCCGAGATCAACGGCCATGACGACGACGAGTACGGACTGATCTTCAAACCGGACAACGAGTTCCCCAGCGGGGTCTCGGGCGGGCCGCTGCTCGACCCGGACACCGGGGCGGTCGTCGGCCTGATCAAGTCGCGCCGGACGCAGCGGGACGGCGGGAAGGCCGTCTCGCTCGCCGCGCTGCGGCAGTTCGGGGACACCTACCGGAAGGTGATGGCGGCCCACGACGTCTGGCACGGCGACGAGCCGGTCTCCGACACCGGGGACAACTGGGTCGACCTGCAGTCCGCGACGGCCGCCGGCGGAGAGCTGTGGACCCCCGCCGACCGCCGCACCGCGCTGGCGCTGCTCGCCGCGCTGCCCCAGCCGCCGGACACGCCGACCGTGGAGCTCCTCGCGGGCATGGCCCGGAGCAACTACCGGTGGCCCGGCGGCACTCCCGAGCTGCTGACCTGGCGCGACGGGTGCGGGCTGCTCTACGAAGGGAGTCATCCCCTCAGCCCGTTCACCTTCCTCAGATACCTCAGGCTCGTCGAGGAGTACGTGCGCGCACGGTGCGACAACCCCGACAACCCCGACAACCCCGACAACCCCGACAACCCCGAAAACACCGACGACACCAGGGCGCTGCGCGACTGGACGGCGAAGCGGCTGCGCAGGCACCCCTCGCGCGACCTGTACGCCGTGGTGCAGGAGGCACGGCTCCCCGAGGAGCTGCGGCCCCGCCGCGAGGACGGCCCGGAACGCGTCGTCATCCCCTATCCCGGCCCCGGCGACGGCCCCGTCGTCGCGGTCCTGCTGGACCCGGTGATCGGCTCGAACCCCACCCGTTTCTTCTGGCAGATCTGGCTCGACAGCGGCGGCGACGGCGGCGGCACGAAGGAGCCCGAGCTGTACGCCACGGACCGCTCGCACCACGGGGCCCTGCCCGGCGAGCTGGTGCAGGCGCTGCGCACCCCGCTCGGCAGGCTGTTCCAGCTGAAGGACGCGGAGCGCCACCCCGTCCCCCTCGAAGTCGCCCTGCCCGCCGAGTACTTCGACACACCCGTGCACAAGTGGCGGTTCGACGACATCGCGGAACTGGACGACGCCGGTCACCTGGGAGCGCACCGCAGGCTGGTGCTGCGCGCCCTCGCACGCCGGGGAGAACCGGACAAACTGTGGGTCGACCGCTGGCACGCGATGGCGTCGGAGCAGCAGTTCAGTGCCTGGCGCACCCCGGAACGCGGTATGAGTCAGAGCGCCCGCCGCTATCAGGAGGCGGCCTGCGGTCTCATCCCGGTCATGTGCCGCCCGGCGGGACGCGGCGCGGGGCGGGCCGCCATGAGGCTGGCCCTGGAGAGCGGTCACGGTGTCGCGCTGTGGCACATCGACGGCCATGCCGGCCGCGCCTGCCCGGACGCCTGCGACCTGTTGTACGTCAAGGTGGGGGAACTGTTCGCCACCCTCGAATCGCTGGACGAACTCCCCGACCGGCTGCGGCTGGTGCGCCAGGAGATCAGCGAACGGCAGCCCGACCGGCTCTGGGCGAAACCCCTGGCCCTGCTCTGGGACGACCCGAGGCGACCGTTGCCCGCCGAGGAGACCGAGCCCGTGGACTCGCCGCTGTGAACACGGACTCCGCCCCGAATCCGCCTCGCGCCTGGCCGGAAAGCGCCGTGTGGCAAGCCTGTCCTGGGTACCTTTCCAGGGGCCCGTCTGACGCCTTGTGGATGCCTGACGCCCCCGTCGGCCAGGACGTGGAGGACCACCGACCGTCGACGAGGAGCAGACCATGACCGAGTGGCTCATCTACGAGGGCACCGGGGGGCCGGATCCGGACAGGATCCGGCGTCTGCCCGATCCACCGCCATGGCGTGCGTTCGACGCCCCGGTGGTGCCGTACGAGGTCCCGGAGCTCGACTCGACGACCCGCCGCAGACTCGGCGCGCGCAACGTCCCGCTGCCCATCCAGGACTCCGACACCCTCGAACTCATCAACGCCGCCCTCTACTTGAGGCGCCCCCTGCTCGTCACCGGCGAGCCGGGCGTCGGCAAGTCGACGCTCGCGCACTCCATCGCGTACGAACTCGATCTGGGCCGGGTCCTGGAATGGCCGGTCGTCAGCCGCAGCGAACTCAAGGACGGCCTCTACACGTACGACGCCATCGGCCGCCTCCAGGACGCCCAACTCGACCGCGCCGCACAGCCCGACGAGGACCCAGCCTCCCAGGACATCGGCCGCTACATCCGGCTCGGCCCGCTCGGCACCGCGCTCCTCGCCGCCGACCGGCCGCGGGTGCTGCTCATCGACGAACTCGACAAGAGCGACATCGACCTGCCCAACGACCTCCTGAACGTCCTGGAGGAGGGCAGGTTCGCCATCCCGGAGCTGGAGCGCATCGCCGACCGGCCCGGACAGGAGACCGTGCGCGTCCTCACCGACGACGGGCGGCGCGTGGCGGTCACCGGTGGCCAAGTCCGCTGCCGGGCCTTCCCGTTCGTCGTCATGACCAGCAACCGCGAACGCGACTTCCCCGCCCCGCTGCTGCGCCGCTGCATCCCGCTCGACCTCAAGGCACCGCGCGAGGAACGGCTCGCCGCGCTGGTGCAGGCGCACTTCGGCAGCGGCTCGTACGAGGACAACCACGACATCGTCGACCAGTTCACGGAGGCGGAGGCGGACGGCGCGCTGCGCCCCACCGACCAGCTCCTCAACGCCATCTTCCTCGCCCAGCACGCCGCACGCGACGGCCGGCACCGGCGCGAGGAGATCTCCGAGCTGCTGATGCAGCCCCTGGACCGCGGGCCCAGGTGACCCCGATGTCCGCCAAGGCTCCCCGGAGCGCCCCGGCGAGCGGCGTGAGCGCAGAGCTCACGGCGCTGGTCGCGCGCATGCGCGAGGCGGACATCCCGCCGAGCGTCGAGGAGCTGGCGGACGCCCTGTGGCTGGCACGCTGGCTGCCCGCACCGGAGCGGCCGTCCGCCGCGCCCGTCCCCACCGGTCCCGCCGGGCCCAGACCGCCGACCGGGACCGGAGACGGGGGCCTCCCGGCGCCGCCGCCGACGCCCTACCAACCGCACAGTGAGTCCCGACCCGCCGACCGCGCGGGGCTGTTCGCACCCGGACCCGGTGATGAAACGGCGGCCGGGACCCCCGCCATGCGACCCGTCCGGGTGCCCGCCGCCCCCGCGCTGCCCGAACCCCTCGCCCTGCAACGGGGGTTACGCCCGCTCCAGCGCTATCGCGCGCCCGTACGCCCGGTGCCGCGCACCCTCGACGAGAACGCCACCGCCGAACAGGCCGCCGAGACAGGCCTCCTGCTGCCCGTCCTGCGCACCGAGCGCCGCCGCGAGGCCCGGCTGCTGCTCCTCATGGACGTCTCCACCTCGACCGTCGTATGGCAGCAGGCACTTGACGAGCTGCGCCAGGTCTGCGAGCGCGCCGGAGCCTTCCGCGAAGTGCACGTCCAGTACCTCCACGAGAGCGAGGGCGGACTGCCCGGCTGCGCCGCAGGACCCGAGCGCAGCGGCCCGCTGCACGCTCCCGAGCAGCTCTGCGACCCGACCGGGCGGCGCCTGACCCTCGTTCTCAGCGACTGCGCCGGGCCCATGTGGCGCAGCGGCCGTATGCAGCGGCTCCTGCACCGCTGGGCGTCCACGGCGCCCGTCGCCGTTGTACAGCCCTTGCCGCAGCGCATGTGGCTGCGCACCCATCTGCCCGCCCGCCGCGGACTGCTGCACCGGCGCGAAGGGCCCGCCGGACAGCTGGAGTTCACCCCGGACCGCGGCCGCCCCGAGCGCGCCGCGCTGCCGATCCCGGTGCTCGCGCTGCGCCGCGGCTCCGTGGAGGGCTGGGCCCGGCTGATCGCGGGCTCCACCGGGCAGTCGCTGTCCACCGCCGCGGGCTGGGTCCGCGCGGAGCACGCACCCTCGGCGGCGCCCGTGCGCGCCGCCGAGGACATCTCGGGCGAGGAGCGGGTACGGGCCTTCTGGCGCCCCGCGTCGCAGGAGGCCCGGCGGCTCGCGGTGTATCTGTCCGCGGTGCCGCTGTATCTGCCGGTGATGCAGCTCGTGCAGCATGCGATGCTCGCCGGGAGCGGCCCCGAGGTCCTCTCCGAAGTCCTGCTCAGCGGTCTGCTCAAGCGCCGCGAGGACGCCGCCGACCCGCGCGCCGTGCGCTACGACTTCCTGCCCGGCGTCGCCGGGGAACTCCGCTCGCACCTCGCCGTCCACGAGGTGGAGCTGCTGTTCAAGCACTGCTCGGAGTACGTGGAGCGGCGGTTCGGGCGCAGCGCGCGCAACTTCCCCGCGATGGCGGGGGAGTTCCTGCGCGGGGCGGTCGAGCCCACGGGGGCCGGGACGTCCGGCGGCGAGGAGGAGCCTTCGGGCCTGCGCGCCTTCGCCGAGGTGTCGGCGGAGGTGCTCCGCGACCTGGGACAGCGGATTCCCGCTCCGCCGCTGCCTCCCATGGACTCGGAGGAACTCGTCGCCAAGGGGCGCGCCGCGTTCGCCCGGTACGAGGCGGAGGGCCTGACGCGCGAACTCGACACCGCGATCGGGCACTTCGGGGAGGCCGTGGCGTATGCGCGCCGGGAGAAGGGGCGCCTCGCGGCAGCCGAGGAACTCGCGGGCGCCCTCCTGGCGCGCTGGCGGGTGAGGCGAGTGGGCGAGGACCTGCGAGACGCGTTGGAGGCGCTGGGAGGATCCTCGCCCCGCACGGCCGCGCCGCGCACGCAGTTGCTGCGAGGCCTGATCCACTGGGCCCTGGCGGGTGAACTGCCGGGCTCGGGGCTCGACTTCGAGGGGATCTCCGAAGACGTACGCACCTGGGCACGGGAACAGGACACCGCGTACCCGGCGGAGCGATGGGCCTCGGCCCTGCTGCTGCACAGGGCCGACGCGGCTCTGACGGAGGCCATGTCCGGCTCTATGCCGATCGAGCCGCCGAGTTGGCACCGGCTCGGGGCGGAGTCGTATCCGACCGTGCGGCGCGCCTTCGCCGAGCAGGCCGCGCCGCTGGCGAGCCCGCGCGGACTGTTCCGCGCCGACAGCGCGGAGGAATGGTACGTACGGGGGCTGGAGCGAGCCATCGCGAGCGTCAAGCCATTGCTGGACTTCTCGCCGGCCGAGCGCGGCCGTCTCGTCTGCGGACGGCTCTGGCTCGACCTGGCACGGCAGTACGCTGGACACGGAGCCGTGCCGGCGGCGGCCGCCCTGGACATCGCGGCCGACGCGGCCCAGACCGCCGTCGACAACCTCCTCGCGGCCGTACGCTCCGAGGACGTCCTCCCGGCCCCCGAGCGCTGCCGGGCCTGGCTGGACGTCGCCTCGGCCCTGGAGATCGTCCAGCCGGCGCGAGAGGACGGCCGTGAGCGCCGACTGATCCTCGGCGCCGTCGAGCAGGCCATGGCGGCGGCCGGTGACGACACCGCCCTGCGCTACGAATGCCATGTGTGGGCCGCCCGTACGTACCGCGCCCGCCATGACGCCACCGGTCGTGACACGGACCTCGACAGCTCCGTCGCCGCCTGGAAGGAGGCCGTGCTCCTGCTGGACCAGGACGACCCCCATACCGCCGGTGTCCTGACGGAGTACGGCACAGCCCTGATCGCACGAGGACAGGAGCGGAGCTCCGCGGAGGACGCCGACGCCGCCGTGCGCATCCTGCGCTCCGCGGTCGACGAGACGGCCGAGACGGACCCCGAGCTGCCTCAGCGGCGGATACATCTGGGCATAGCCCACATCGTGCGGTTCAGGATCACCGGGGCGCTCTCCGACCTCTACGAAGCCGACTGGATCTTCGGCGAGGCCGCCCGGACCGCGGACGCGCCAGGGGTGGCCGCGCAGGGCTGGCTCCGGCAAGCGGACGCGGCCCAGCAACTGGCCGGCCGCACCGGGACGGTCGCCCAGACGTACAACGCCGTCACGTACTACCGGAAGGCCGCGGACAGCGCTCTGGAGGACGGCGACCCCGGGACGGCGGCCATCGCGAACGTACGCCGGGGCGCGGTCTTCAATGGACTCGGTGACGTCCCCCGGGCCGAGGAGGCATACCGCGAGGCCCTGCGCCTCACGGAGGACCCGGAACGGGCAGCCTTGCTGCACGCCATGATCGACGACCTGAACACCCCGCACGCCGAAACGGCCGACGAGTGACGGCCGCTGTGGACGAGAGCGACATACCCCTGCCCGAGATCCGCCTCCCCGACCGGACAGACCATCCGGTATTGGCGGCGATCCTCTCCGACCTCCAGGTCCGCGCCCGGCAGCCCGTCGTCGTGGCCCACTACGAGGACGCGCCATGACCGGACGCCCGGTGATCACCCACCCCAGCTGGCCGCACGCACTCCTCGACACGTCGGCCCATTTCCCCACACCCTTCCGGCAGTTCGTGCTGAAGGTGCACAGCCGCTGCAACCTGGACTGCTCGTACTGCTACATCTACCGCGGCGCGGACACCAGTTGGCGCGAGCGACCGGCACGGGTCGCCGAGCGCACCGTGCACCGGACGGCGGCCCGCATCGCCGAGCATGCGCGTGCCCATGAACTCGACGCCATCCGCATCGAGTTGCACGGCGGCGAACCCCTCCTCGCCGGTCCCGCACCCGTCCTCGCGTACACCGAGGCCGTACGGGCCGCCGTGCCCCGCACCACCCAGGTCACCGCCACCGTGCAGACCAACGGCACCCGCCTCACCGAAGCCGCGCTCGACCGGCTCGCCGACGCCGGGATCCGGGTCGGCCTCAGCCTCGACGGCGGGCGCGCCGCCCACAACGCGCGCCGCACCGACCGCGCCGGACGCCCCGCCTGGCCCGCCGCCCGCGCCGCCGCCAAACGCCTCGCGGCGCGCCCGGCGACGTACGCGGGAATCCTCTGCACCATCGACCTCGCCACCGACCCCCGGGACGTCTACCGCTCTCTCCTCGGCCTGGACCCGCCCGGCGTGGACTTTCTTCTCCCGCACGCGAATTGGAGCAGCCCGCCGCCGCGCGTCGCCCGCGAGACACCCGGCCGGCACCGGCCCCGCCCCACCCCCTACGGGGACTGGCTCGCCACCGTCTTCGACGCGTGGTGGGACGAGAGCCGGATGCGCACCAGGGTGCGGCTCTTCCAGGAGATCGCGGCGCTGCTGCTCGGCGCGCCCGGCGGCGCCGAAGCCGTTGGGCTGTCGCCGATGGCCGCCGTGGTCGTCGAGACGGACGGGGCCATCGAACAGGTCGACTCGCTGCGCTCCGCCTACCAGGGGGCGCCGGAGACCGGGCTCGACGTGTTCCGGCACTCCTTCGAGCGGGCACTGCGCCATCCCGGCATCGCCGCACGCCAGTTGGGGGAGCGGGCCCTCGCCGCCGAATGCCGGGGCTGCCCGGTGCACCGGGTGTGCGGCGGCGGCAACTACGTGCACCGCTATGCCCCCGGCACGGGATTTCTGCACCCCAGCGTCTACTGCGCCGACCTCGAACGGCTCATACGCCATGTCGCGCACCGTCTGAGCCGCACGGTGACCCAGTCCAGTTCTGCTCCAACTGAGCATCTCTGAAGTACTTTTGACACACTATTGAATAACCTGAGAACAGTCGTGACAGGTTCGTCTGATGGGACTGCGCAATGACGGCGGAGCACGCTCACGTCACGGTGGTCTTCGCCGGCCAGAGCGAGTCGTGGGCCAAGTGGATCGACCACCAGATCAGGGCCGCGGGCCGCGGCAGCACACTCGTGCGCTGGAATC
The DNA here is from genome assembly GCF_041051975.1 of Streptomyces sp. R21. Lineage (GTDB taxonomy): Bacteria > Actinomycetota > Actinomycetes > Streptomycetales > Streptomycetaceae > Streptomyces. Next base: position 3,615,182 of record NZ_CP163435.1, read on the forward strand.
CGCTGCGCCGCCTTCCCGAACCCGAGGCCCTCACCGAGCTGCTCAGCGCTCCCGGACGCATCCTCCTCGTCATCGACGACTGGCACGAGCGCCTCGGGGCGGAACGCTTCGGGGCATGGGCCGAGGTGCTGCGCGAGGCCCTGCCGCAGCACCCGGACCGCATCGCCGCCGTCAGCATCACCGCCCAGCCCATGCCGCAGGCCGTCATCGCGCTCGCCCCCGTCGAACTGCGCGGACTGCGCCCCGAAGTGGCCCGCAGCCGCGTCCTGGAATGCGCCGGCGTCCCAGCGCCCAGCACCCTCGTCGACCTGTCCCGCGGCCCCCGCTTCCCCGACGACCCGCCGGCCGTATGGCAGGCGCCGCGCCGCAACCGCCGGTTCATCGGCCGCACCGAACTGCTGGAGAAGGTGTACGGCGCCTTCTCCGCCGCGGGCGCCGACGGCTGCTCCGTGGCGCTGCTCGGCCCCGGCGGCGTCGGCAAGAGCCAGCTGGCTCTGGAGTACGTCCACCGCTTCGCGGGGGAGTACGACATCGTGTGGTGGGTCAGCGCCGCCGGACGCGTCACCGCACGCCAGAAGTTCGCCGAACTGGCCCCCCGGCTCGGCATCACCGACGCCGGCGACCTGGGCGCCACCATCAGGGCCGTCAAGGGCGGACTCGACGCCACCGCACAACCCTGGCTGCTGGTCCTGGACGGGGCCGGCGACCCCGAGCGCGTCCTCGACCTCGTCCCCGAAGGCCGTGGCCATGTCCTGGTCACCACGCACCGCAGCGAGTGGGCGGCGCACGCCGCGACCATGACCGTGCCGGTCTTCGAACGGAACGAGAGCGTGGCGTTCGTCGGCCGGCGCACCGCGCGCCTGAGCGACCGTGAGGCGGAGCAACTCGCCGACGCCGTACAGGACATGCCGCTGCTGCTCGACCAGATGGCGGGCTGGCTCGACCTCAACCGCACCGCATCGGTGGACGACTACATCCGAGAGCTCCAGGAAGGCAGGCCGGAGGGCTTCGGCGTCCTGGAGTCCGCGCACTACCCGCAGAACTTCCGCGTCGTCTGGTCGACGCTCTACAACAGCCTGCGCGACGACTTCCGGCCCGCCTGGGACCTGCTGAACCTGCTCTCCTGCTTCTCTCCCGAAGTGGTGCCCGTACGGCTGCTGCAGACGGCCCGGCACAGCGACCTGCCGCCCGGCCTCGCCGACCTCGTCGGCGAACCCAGCAGCTGGAACACCGCGCTGCGAAGGCTCTCCGAGATCACCTCCATGCGCGTCGAGTACGAGCAGGGTCCGCGCGACATCCAGACCGTCGGCACCCTGCGCATGCACCGCCTCTTCCACCGGTACGTGCGCTCCGTGCTGTCCCCGCACGACGCCGCCCGCCACTCCGCCGCGGCCCGCAAGGTGCTCGTCTCCGCGGACCCGCGCGATCCGGGCTCCGCGGGCAACTGGGCGCGCTACGCCGACCTCATCCCGCACCTGGAGCCCTCCGGCGCCCTGGAGGCCGGGGACGACGACGTCCGCGAACTCGTCCTCAACTGCATCGAGTACCTGCGCAGCCGCGGCGAGTACCACGACGGCTGGTGGCTCAGCCATCAGGTCGTCGAGCACTGGCGCAGGGCATCGGGTGACACCGACCGCTCCGTCCTCGTCGCCGTCCACCAGCTCGCCAACATGCTGCGCAGGCTGGGGCGTTACCCGGAGGCCGAGGAAGTGGGCCGCGAGACCCTGCGCCGCCTCCGCGGCGCACAGAGCGTCCGGCCCATCGAGGTGATCCGCGCCAAGGACGGCCTCGGCGGCACCCTGATGGCGCTCGGCCGGTACGCGGAGGCACGCACCCTCTTCGAGGAGGCCGCCTCCGACGCCGCCGAGGAACTCGGCGGCGAGACCGTACCGCGCACCCTCACCATCCGCAGCAACCTCGCCGTGGCCCTCGGTCTGCAGGGTCGGTACGTCGAATCGCTCGCCCTGCACCGCAGGATCTTCGAGGCCCGGGTGGACCTGCTCGGCGGCAAGCACCCGCTCACCCTCAACTCGGCGCTACGCACCTCCTGGATGCTGCGGCTGCTCGGCAGCTACCGGGAGGCGCTCGCCATCCAGGGCCACAACTCCCGCGTCCACAGCCAGGTTCTGGACCGCACCCACAGCCAGACCCTGCATGCCGAGCACAACCTCGCCCTGTGCGCCCGCCGCGACGGCGACCTCCAGTTCGCGCATGCCATGATGCGCGGCGTCCGCGAGAAGGTGCTGCGCAGGCGCGGCGCCCTGCACCCGGAGACCCTGATGGTCTCCTGCGACTACGCCATGCTGCTGCGCCAGCTGGACCGGATCGAGCAGGCCAGGGAGCTGGCCGAGACCACGGCGACCCGCTATGCGGCCCAGCTCGGCGACCTGCATCCGTACACCATCGGGGCCCGGGACAACGTGGCCACCGTCATGCGGGACATGGGCGAGACGCGCGGCGCGCTGGAGCTGTCACTGCGCACGACACAGCAGATGGAGGAGGCCGTCGGGCGGGAGCACCCGTGGGCCATCGGCTGCGCGAAGAACGCGGTGGCCGCACTCGCCGCCGTCGGCGACGCCGAGACCGCCGCGACCCTCGGCCGGGACGCCGCCGAGCGCGCTGCCCACGCTCTCGGTGAAAGCCATGTGCTGACCATCAGCCTCAAGGCGGGGCTCGCCATCGACCTGTCCGAGCTGGGCGAGCCGGACGAGGCCGATCAGCTGCACCGGGACGCGGTCGGCCGGCTCACCGGGCTCCTCGGCGCCGACCACCAGCACACCCGCTACATCCTCGAACGGCAGCGCCCCTACTGGGACTTCGAGCCCCAGCCGATCTGAGACCGGTCGGCGAACGCCGGTGGGCCCGGCCCCGAGTCGCAGGAACTCGGGGCCGGGCCCACCGTACGTACATCCGCCGAGGCCTAGGCCTCGAACACCTCACGCACCAGCTGCTCCTGCTCCGCCTGGTGCCGCTTCGCGGAACCGACGGCGGGGGAGGAGGAGTGCGGACGCGAGATGCGGCGCAGGCGCTCGCCGTGCGGGACGTCCGCGCCGACCGCCAGGTCCAGGTGGTCGATCAGGTTGAGCGCGATGAACGGCCAGGCACCCTGGTTCGCCGGCTCCTCCTGGGCCCACAGGTACTTCTCGGCGTTCGGGTACTTGGCGATCTCCGCCTGGACCTCGGCACCCGGCAGCGGGTACAGACGCTCGAGGCGGATGATCGCGGTGTCCGTGATGCCGCGCTTCTTCCGCTCGCCGTCGAGGTCGTAGTACAGCTTGCCCGCGCAGAAGACGACCTTGCGGACCGCGGCCGCGTCGACCGAGTCGTCGCCGATGACGGGGCGGAAGCCGCCCGTCGTGAACTCCTCCGCCTTCGACGCGGCGGCCTTCAGACGCAGCATCGACTTCGGGGTGAAGACCACCAGCGGCTTGTGGTGCGGGTTGTGCACCTGCCACCGCAGGAGGTGGAAGTAGTTCGACGGGAGCGTCGGCTGGGCGACCGTCATGTTGTTCTGCGCGCACAGCTGGAGGAAGCGCTCGATGCGCGCGGACGAGTGGTCCGGGCCCTGGCCCTCGTAGCCGTGCGGGAGGAGCAGGGTGACGCCGGACGTCTGGCCCCACTTCTGCTCCGCCGCCGAGATGTACTCGTCGACGATCGTCTGCGCGCCGTTGACGAAGTCGCCGAACTGCGCCTCCCACAGCACGAGGGACTCGGGACGGGCCAGCGAGTAGCCGTACTCGAAGCCCATGACCGCGTACTCGGAGAGCAGGGAGTCGTAGACGTTGTAGCGGGCCTGCTCGTCCGACAGGTAGAGGAGCGGGGTGAAGTCCTCGCCCGTCTGCCGGTCGATGAGGACCGCGTGGCGCTGGCCGAACGTGCCCCGTCGGGAGTCCTGGCCCGACAGGCGGACCGGGGTGCCCTCCAGGAGCAGCGAACCGATGGCCAGGGTCTCGCCCATGCCCCAGTCGATCGTGCCGTCCTCGATCATCGCCGCGCGGCGCTGCAGCTGCGGCAGCAGACGCGGGTGCACGGTGACGTTGTCGGGGATGTTGACCTGGGACTCGGCGATGCGCTTGACGACCTCCTGGGAGATCGCGGTCGTCACGGCCACCGGGAACTCGGCCTGCGGGTCCGGGACATGCGCCTCGGACGGAGCCGCGACGGCCTCGCGGACCTCGGTGAAGACCTTCTCCAGCTGGCCCTGGAAGTCCTGCAGCGCCTGCTCGGCCTCTTCCAGCGTGATGTCGCCGCGACCGATGAGGGACTCGGTGTAGAGCTTGCGCACCGAGCGCTTCTTGTCGATCAGGTCGTACATCAGCGGCTGCGTGAACGCCGGGTTGTCCGACTCGTTGTGACCGCGGCGGCGGTAGCAGATGAGGTCGATCACGACGTCCTTGTTGAACGCCTGACGGAACTCGAACGCGAGCCGTGCGACACGGACGACGGCCTCGGGGTCGTCGCCGTTCACGTGGAAGATCGGCGCCTCGATCATGCGGGCCACGTCGGTGGCGTACATGGAGGAGCGCGACGACTCCGGGGCGGCGGTGAAGCCGACCTGGTTGTTGATGACGATGTGGACCGTGCCGCCCGTGCGGTAACCGCGCAGCTGCGACATGTTGAGCGTCTCGGCGACCACACCCTGGCCCGCGAAGGCCGCGTCACCGTGCAGGGCGACCGGCAGGACCGTGAAGTCCGTGCCGCCCTTGTTGATGATGTCCTGCTTGGCGCGGACGATGCCCTCGATGACCGGGTCGACCGTCTCCAGGTGGGACGGGTTGGCGGCCAGCGAGACCTTGATCTGCTCGCCGTCGAGGCCCGTGAAGGTGCCCTGGGCGCCCAGGTGGTACTTCACGTCGCCGGAGCCGTGCATCGACTTCGGGTCGAGGTTGCCCTCGAACTCGCGGAAGATCTGCGCGTACGACTTGCCGACGATGTTGGCGAGGACGTTCAGCCGGCCGCGGTGGGCCATGCCGATGACGACCTCGTCGAGCCGGGATTCCGCCGCGCTGTCGATGACCGCGTCAAGGAGCGGGATGACGGACTCGCCGCCCTCCAGGCTGAAGCGCTTCTGGCCGACGTACTTCGTCTGCAGGAAGGTCTCGAAGGCCTCCGCCGCGTTCAGCCGGCGCAGGATGCGCAGCTGCTCCTCGCGCTCCGGCTTGGAGTGCGAGCGCTCGATCCGGTCCTGGATCCACTTGCGCTGCTTCGGGTCCTGGATGTGCATGAACTCGACGCCGGTGGTGCGGCAGTACGAGTCGCGCAGCACACCGAGGATGTCGCGCAGCTTCATCAGGGACTTGCCGGCGAAGCCGCCGACCGCGAACTCCCGCTCCAGGTCCCACAGGGTGAGGCCGTGCTCGGTGATGTCCAGGTCGGGGTGCTTGCGCTGGCGGTACTCCAGCGGGTCGGTGTCGGCCATGACGTGGCCGCGGACCCGGTAGGAGTGGATCAGCTCGAAGACGCGCGCGGCCTTCGTGACGTCGTCGTCGTGGCTGGCGTCGATGTCCTTGAGCCAGCGGACCGGCTCGTAGGGAATGCGCAGGGCCTCGAAGATCTCGTCGTAGAAGCCGCCCTCGCCGAGGAGGAGGTTCGCGACGATCCGCAGGAACTCGCCGGACGCGGCGCCCTGGATCACCCGGTGGTCGTAGGTCGACGTGAGCGTCATGACCTTCGAGATGCCGAGCTTGTTCAGGGTGTCCTGGGAGGTTCCCTGGAACTCCGCGGGGTAGTCCATGGAGCCGACGCCCATGATGACCGACTGTCCGGGCATCAGACGCGGGACCGAGTGGACGGTGCCGAGGCCGCCGGGGTTGGTCAGCGAGACCGTGACGCCGGTGAAGTCGTCCATGCCGAGCTTGCCGTCGCGGGCGCGCCGGACGATGTCCTCGTAGGCCTGCCAGAACTCGAAGAAGTTCAGGGTCTCGGCCTTCTTGATGCCCGCGACCACGAGCTGGCGGTCGCCGTTGGGCTTCACCAGGTCGATGGCGAGGCCGAAGTTGATGTGCTCCGGCTTGACCAGGGTCGGCTTGCCGTCCTTCTCGACGAACGAGTAGTTCATCGACGGCATGGCCTTGATGGCCTGCACCATCGCGTAGCCGATGAGGTGGGTGAAGGAGATCTTCCCGCCCCGGGCACGCTTCAGGTGATTGTTGATGACGATGCGGTTGTCGAAGAGCAGCTTCACCGGGACGGCGCGCACGGACGTGGCCGTGGGCACCTCCAGCGAGGCGTTCATGTTCTTCGCGACGGCACCTGCGGGACCGCGCAGCGTCACGTACTCGGGGCCCGCGGGGGCCTCGGTCGCGGGTGCGGCGGCCGGCTTCGCGGCAGCGGCAGGCTTGGCGGCGGCCGGAGCCGCCTTAGCCGGAGCCGGAGCAGCGGCCGGGGCCGGAGCGGCGGCAGCGGGCTGCGGCGCCGCAGGGGCGGCCGGAGCAGCCGCGGGCGCGGCCTGGGCCGGAGCCGCGGGTGCGGCAGGAGCCGCGGTGGTGGGGGCTGCGGCCCCCGCGGCCGCAGTACCCGCCGGAGCCGAGGCGGCAGGAGCCCCCGGCTTGTAGTCGGCGAAGAAGTCCCACCAGGCTCGGTCTACCGAATTCGGGTCCTGGAGGTACTGCTGATAGATCTCGTCGACGAGCCACTCATTGGGACCGAACGCCGCGGCGGGGTTCTTCCCGGCGGCTTGGTCATCGGTCGAGATGCTCGAGTTACTGGGGGACTGTGGCGACACGGCGGCAACCGCCCTCTTCCGCTTCACAAGGTGATGGACAGCGGGAATAAAGGCTACGCCTCCATGGCCGAGAGGTGCAGGCCGGGCCGGTCATCGTCGCGTAAGTCACACCGGAAGCTGTGTTTCAGGCAAGGAAATGGCGGGAAACAAGCGGGGTTCCAGTGCGGAATGGGTACGTCGACCCGGGCCCGCTGCCCTGACGGCGCGGCCCTTTGCCTGCTCACACGTGTCCCGCAGCGGGGACAGCCGTGGATCTTGTGGCTCCGCTTCGAACCCTACGTCAACTCGGCAGCGGAGGGAGTCCCGGAAGAGTGACCTGGATCCGGCAACCGCGCCGGGATTCGGCCACACCGATCCGCCCGCCGTGGAGATCCACCGCCCAGCGGGCGATGGCCAGCCCCAGACCCGTACCGCCGTCGCTGCCCGGTCCGTGCGGCGCGGGGACCCCGCCGCGGTTGAAGCGCTCGAAGACCCGGTGCCACTCCGACTGCGGAATGCCGGGACCCTCGTCCAGGACCTCCAGGTCCAGTGACTCCGGGGCGGTGCCGCGCCGGGCCTTCACCGTGACGCGGCCGTGCGGCGGGCTGTGCTTGACCGCGTTGTCGATCAGGTTGGCGACGACCTGGTGGATCCGTTCGGGGTCCGCGTGCGTGGTCAGCTCGGGCGGGGACACGTCGAGGTGCAGATGGACGTCGGTGCGCGTGTGGCTGCCGGAGCCCGAGGCGATGCCCGCGCGCACGGAGGCGACCATGTTGGCCTCCTTCAGCACCCCGGACAGGTACGGCCACACCTCGAAGCGGCGCTTCTTCAGTGGTACGACGCCGTTGTCGAGCCGGGAGAGGTCGAGGAGCGTCTCGACGAGACGCCCGAGACGCTCGGTCTGCTTCAGGGCCGTGCGCATCGTCTCGGGGTCGGCGGCGGAGATGCCGTCCACGATGTTCTCCAGGACCGCGCGCAGACCCGCGATGGGCGTACGCAGCTCGTGCGAGACGTTCGCCACGAGTTCCTTGCGCTGGCGGTCCTGGGCCTCCAGCTCGTCCGCCATGACGTTGATCGTCTCGGCGAGGTCGCCCAGCTCGTCCCGGCGGTTCTCCCGCACCCGGCGCGTGTAGTCGCCGTGCGAGATGGACCGGGCGACCGCGTTCATGTCGTCCAGCGGCGCGGTGAGCGAATGCGCCACGAACTGCGTTATCAGCAGTGTGGCGATCATCGAGAAGACCGTGATGAAGCGCAGCTCGGTCTTGGTGTGCACCGCGATCATCGACAGCCCGGTGGTGATCAGCACCGAGATGACGACGAGCGCCCCGAGCTTCGTCTTGATCGAGAAGGGACGCAGACCGCCCCAAGGACCCGTGCTCTTGCTCGGCTCGCCGAGACCGCTCATGACGTCAGCCCTCTCACGAATCTCGAATCACGAATCAGGGAGTCGGGGTCTCCAACGCGTAGCCCACGCCGTGGACCGTGCGGATCCGCTCCGCGCCGATCTTCCGGCGCAGCGCCTTGATGTGGCTGTCCACGGTCCGGGTGCCGGACGCGTCCGCCCAGTCCCACACCTCGGCGAGCAGCTGCTCGCGGGAGAGCACCGCACGCGGGGTGTTCGCCAGGCAGACCAGCAGGTCGAACTCGGTGGGCGTGAGGTGGACGTCCTCGCTGCGCACCCGCACCCGGCGCTGCGCGTGGTCGATCTCCAGCTCGCCGAGGCGCAGGATCCCGCTGCGCGGCGTCGAGGCGGCCACGACGGCGCGCTCCACCCGGCGCAGCAGCACGTGCACACGCGCCGCCAGCTCCCGCATGGAGAACGGCTTCGTCATGTAGTCGTCGGCGCCGACACCGAGCCCGACCAGCATGTCGGTCTCGTCGTCGCGCGCGGTGAGCATCAGCACCGGCACCGGGCGCTGGGCCTGCACACGGCGGCAGACCTCCAGACCGTCGAAGCCGGGCAGCATGATGTCGAGGATCAGCAGGTCGGGCTGCCAGGCCTCGGCGGTGTCGACGGCGGCCGGGCCGTCGCCCGCGGTCTGCACGAGGAAACCCTCGGCGCGCAGGCGGGCCGCGATGGCGTCGACGATCGTCGGGTCGTCCTCGACCACCAGCACCCGGCGCTGTGCGCCCTGCGTCGCCGCCGCCGTGCCGTTGTGGGATGTGTGGGTCTGCTCCATCGCCCGCCCCTGAGGTGTGCTTTCCGGAATCCGTGGGGTGATCCCATGACTGCGCTTGACGCTTGAATGATCCGCGTCAGGTGAGCAGAGTACGGGCAGTCACCGTGCTGGGGCTATCCAGGTCGGACCGCGAGGTGGACGACGTCCGGAACGCCCCGGGCAACCGGGATCTCTTCGGTACGCACCCGTTGGAACCCGGCATTCCACAAACTTCCTTCAAATTCCGGAGAGGGCTGGGCCGACCACACGGCGAGTACCCCGCCGGGCCTCAACATCCGTGCGCAGCTTGCCAGTCCGGCCGCCGAGTAGAGGCCGTCGTTGCCCTCCGTGACCGTCCAGCCGGGCCCGTTGTCGATGTCCAGGCACAGGGCGTCGTACGTGGCGGAAGTCTCATTGACGTAACTGATCAAGTCGGCTTCCACGATCTCGGTGCGCGGGTCGGCGAGCGCCCGGGAGGACAGCTCGGCCAGCGGTCCCTCGCGATGCCAGTCGATGACGGCCCGCTCGCGCTCCACCACGCTGATCCGCCCCCACCCGGGGCCGCCCGCGGCGTGTGCGAGCGAGAAGCCCACGCCGAGTCCGCCGATGAGCAGGCTCGGCGCCGCGCGCCCGTCCAGGGCGTCCAGGGCGGCGTCGACCAGCAGCCGCTCCGAGCGGCCGTCCGATGTGTCCATCAGGAAGCACCCGTTGGCGATGATCTGCAGCAGCGTCCCGTGGCGCCGCAGCACGACCTCGCCGTAGGGGCCCTCGCGACGGTCGATGACTTCCGGAATGTCGTACGAGGTGGCCATCGGCCCATCCTGGCAGCCAACCCGCACCGGGCGCCCGGAAATTGCCGGCAGTCACCCCGGAGGGCCGCCGGACGCGGAACAACCTTTGGAGGTTGCTGTGAATCGGGTCTCGCGTGGCGGAGGTCATAGACAGGGACAGGCGGGACACCGAAGGCTGGGGGACGACGGAAGGAGCGCCTCACCTTGGACACCGCGCACCGGACCGCGCCCGCGACGCCCGACATCGCCGAGGACGCGCCGCCCTTCCCGCTGCTGGACGGCATCCCGCAGCAGCGCGCGGCGGCACCGGTCGCCGCGGACGCTCCCCTCGCCGGCGACGGCCTCACGGGCGGGGCGGATTCGGACCCCGTCGCCGCGAGCGGCCCTGAAGAGGCCGCCGTTGCGGCGCCCGCCGACCCCCTCGCCCGGCTCCGCACGCTGCGCCCCTGGCGGCTGCTGCCCACCCCCACGGGCACGCCGTTCACCTTCTTCTACGCCGTCGTCCTCGGCCTCGTCTCGGTCGTCTCCGAGCACATCGACCCCGCACTCGTGCACAGCCTGCGCCAGGGCTCCAGCACGGACGTCGCCCACCTCCTGAGCGACCCGATGCTGGTGCTGCCCGCCAGCGCCCTGTGGATCGTGGGCGGCCTGACCTCGCCGTACGCGATCGTGTTCCTGCTCGTCCTCACCGCCCTGGAACGGCGGACGGGCGCCACATACGCGGCGGGTGTCTTCCTGCTGGGCCATGTGCTCGCGACCCTCGCCACCGAGGTCCCGGTCGGTGTCGCCGTCTGGGCCGGCCACCTTCCCGACAGTTCTCTGCACCGCCTCGACTACGGCATCAGCTTCGGTGTCGCGGCGAGCGTGGGCGCGCTGGCCGGGCTGCTGACGCCGTGGCTGCGCTGGCCGCTGCTGACCGTCTTCGGCGCTACGCTCCTCGACGACCTCATCGCGTTCACGGACCCGCTGACGAACTGGGGCCACCTGCTGGCCCTGGCGACCGGCATCGCGACCTGGCCACTGCTGCGACGCCGGCGGCGGTGACCACCGGCCCTCAGGGGCGGGGCGGTTCAGGAGGCGGGCGGTGTCCAGACGTACGGAGTGGTGGTCGTCACCGCGTGCAGGCCCAGCCGCTGGAGGATGGGGGAGCTGTCGTCCGAGGCGTCCACCTGCAGGTACTTCACGCCGCGGGTGACGGCGAGTTCGGCGCGGACGGCGACGAGGGCGCGGTAGATGCCCCGGCCCCGCCACTCGGCGAGCGTCGAACCGCCCCAGAGACCGGCGAACTCCGTCCCCGCGCGGAAGACCAGCCAGGCCGCCGAGACGACCTCGCCACCGGCCTCGGTGACGAACACGGCGATCTCGTCGGGAGCGGCGGCGACCCGGCCGATCAGATCCTTGGCCAGCCAGCTCATGTCGTCGCCCCAGACGGCCGTCTCCAGGGCGGCGATGCGGTGCATGTCGGCGTCCGCCGTGACCTGCCGCAGCACCACGTCCCGCGGCGGCTCGGGCTGCCCTACGGCCATGTCCGCGGCGGAGCCGACGAGCACCGTCTCGCGCTCCTCGGGCACGAAGCCCGCGGCCCGCAGCCGGTCGGTGAGATCGGCCGGGACGTCGTGCCCGCGGGTCTTCCACTCCACGGCCTCGCCCCGCGCGGCGAAGAAGTCGCGCTGCCGGGCGATCAGCCCGTCCAGCTCCGCGCCCCGCACACCGAGGTCGCGCGGCCCGCCGACGAAGCCGCGGAACTGGCCGACGATCCGCAGCAGCGGCCCGTCCTGTTCGTGGGTGATTCCGGCGGGCGGGTTCGGGGGAGCGCCGCGCATCTGGTCGTCGTAGGCCGCGAGCAGGATCTCTTTGTCTGTCACGGGGGTGACCGTACGGGGCATAAAGACGGTGGGGACATTGGTTTTCCGGGTGCGGCAGGAGCCCGGCGGAGGTGATCGCTCAGAGCGAACGCCCCCTGGGGAACATTCAGGGGCTCACAAGCATTGAGTCGGCATAGCTCAACTTGCTTGTCGAGAGGAAGATCATGGCTGCCGAGTCCATTCCGTCCACGCCGCTCAACCTGCCCGTGCTGCCGCTCGACGACGAGGTCGTGCTGCCCGGAATGGTGGTGCCACTGGACCTGAACGACCCCGACGTACGCGCCGCTGTGGAGGCCGCCCAGGCCGCCGCGCGCTCCACGCCGGGCAAGCCGAGGGTGCTGCTGGTGCCGCGCATCGACGGGACGTACGCGAGCACGGGTGTGCTCGGCACCGTCGAGCAGGTCGGCCGGCTCGCCGACGGCGACCCGGGCGCGCTGATCCGCGGGCGCGGACGGGTGCGCATCGGCGCCGGCACCACCGGTCCCGGTGCCGCGCTCTGGGTCGAGGGCACCCGTGTCGAGGAGACCGCGCCCGACCCGCTGCCCGGCCACGTCACCGAACTCGTGAAGGAGTACAAGGCCCTCGCCACCAGCTGGCTGCGCAAGCGCGGCGCCTGGCAGGTCGTGGACCGTGTCACGGCGATCGAGGACGTCTCCGCGCTCGCCGACAACTCCGGCTACTCGCCCTTCCTCTCCATTGAGCAGAAGGTCGAGCTCCTCGAGACCGCCGACCCGGTCGCCCGGCTGAAGCTCGCCACCGAGCAGCTGCGCGAGCACCTCGCCGAGCAGGATGTCGCCGAGTCCATCGCCAAGGACGTACAGGAAGGCGTGGACAAGCAGCAGCGCGAGTTCCTGCTGCGCCGCCAGCTCGAAGCCGTCCGCAAGGAGCTGCGCGAGCTGAACGGCGACTCCACGGACGGCGAGGAGTCCGACGACTACCGGGCCCGCGTCGAGGCCGCCGACCTCCCCGAGAAGGTGCGCGAGGCCGCGCTCAAGGAAGTCGAGAAGCTGGAGCGCTCCAGCGACCAGTCGCCCGAGGGCTCCTGGATCCGCACCTGGCTCGACACCGTCCTCGAACTCCCTTGGAACGAGCGGACCGAGGACGAGTACGACATCACGGGCGCCCAGCGCGTGCTGGACGCCGAGCACGCCGGTCTGCAGGACGTGAAGGAGCGCATCACCGAGTACCTCGCGGTGCGCAAGCGGCGCTCCGACCGGGGCCTCGGCGTCGTCGGCGGGCGGCGCGGCGGCGCGGTGCTCGCGCTCGTCGGCCCTCCCGGCGTCGGCAAGACCTCGCTCGGCGAGTCCGTCGCCCACGCGATGGGACGCAAGTTCGTGCGCGTCGCGCTCGGCGGTGTACGGGACGAGGCGGAGATCCGCGGCCACCGGCGTACGTACGTCGGCGCACTGCCCGGCCGTATCGTCCGCGCCATCAAGGAGGCCGGGTCCATGAACCCGGTGGTCCTGCTCGACGAGATCGACAAGGTCGGCTCCGACTTCCGAGGCGACCCGGCCGCGGCCCTGCTCGAAGTCCTCGACCCCGCGCAGAACCACACCTTCCGGGACCACTACCTGGAGGTCGAACTCGACCTGAGCGACGTCGTGTTCCTCGCGACGGCGAACGTCCTGGAAGCCATTCCGGAGGCGCTCCTTGACCGTATGGAACTCGTCCGGCTCGACGGTTACACCGAGGACGAGAAGGTCGTCATCGCACGCGACCACCTGCTGCCCCGGCAGTTGGAGCGGGCCGGTCTGGAGAAGGCCGAAGTGACCCTGGACGAGAGCGCGTTGCGCAAGCTCGCCGGTGAGTACACGCGGGAAGCCGGTGTGCGCACCCTGGAGCGGGCCATCGCGCGGCTGCTGCGCAAGGTCGCGGCACAGCACGAACTCGGTGAGCGGGAGCTGCCGTTCACGGTGACCGACGGCGAGCTGCGCGACCTGATCGGGCGGCCGCACCATGTGCCCGAGTCCGCGCAGGACCCGGCGGAGCGCCGCACGGCGGTGCCCGGTGTCGCCACCGGTCTCGCGGTGACCGGCGCGGGCGGTGACGTCCTCTTCGTGGAGGCGTCGCTGGCCGATCCGGAGACGGGCGCGGCGGGTCTGACGCTGACGGGCCAGCTGGGTGACGTGATGAAGGAGTCCGCGCAGATCGCGCTGTCGTTCCTGCGCAGTCGCGGCGCCGAACTGGAGCTCCCCGTGGGCGATTTGAAGGACCGGGGCGTGCACATCCACTTCCCGGCGGGCGCGGTCCCGAAGGACGGGCCGAGCGCGGGTGTCACGATGACGACGGCACTGGCGTCGCTGCTGTCCGGACGGCTGGTCCGCACGGACGTGGCGATGACCGGCGAGGTCTCCCTCACCGGACGTGTCCTGCCCATCGGCGGCGTCAAGCAGAAGCTGCTCGCCGCGCACCGGGCCGGCGTCACCACCGTCATCATCCCCAAGCGCAACGAGCCCGACCTCGACGACGTCCCCGCCGAGGTCCTCGACAAGCTCGACGTGCACGCCGTCACGGACGTCCGCCAGGTCCTGGAGCTGGCGCTCGCCCCGGCGACGAACGGCGCGGGCCGGGAGGTTCCGGTGGCTGCCTGACCGCTCAGGTTTCCGGCGGCGGCGTGACGGACGCTGCCGGACAGGGAAGGCCCGGGTCCCGTGAGGGAGGCCCGGGCCTTCGCCGTATCCGTATCCCTTCCCGGATCAGCCGTTGGCGAGTGCCTGGACGCGGTCCAGGGCCCCGTTGAACTTGTCGTGGTCGCCCACCGTCGGGCCGGACGACGTGTACTGCCACATCGTGTAGTAGCCCCAGCCTGCCGGGAGAGTGCCCGGGTCGGAGGCGTAGCGGGCGATCCAGAGCGGGCTCGCGGAGGCGAAGCCGCCGTAGTTGCCGGTGCACTGGGTCCACCAGCTGGCGGCCGTGTAGATGACGGCGTCACGGCCGGTGCGCGCCTTGTACTGGCTGAGGAAGCTGCTGATCCAGCTGACCATGCCGCTCTGTGTCTTGCCGTAACAGGCCGCCCCGTACGGGTTCCACTCGATGTCGAGGGCGCCCGGCAGTGTCCTGCCGTCGGCGGACCAGCCGCCGCCGTGGTCCACGAAGTAGTTGGCCTGGGTGGCGCCGGTCGTGGTGTCCGGGGTGGCGAAATGGTACGAGCCGCGGATCATGCCCACGTTGTACGAGCCGTTGTACTGCTGCGCGAAGTAGGGGTTCGTGTAGTACGTCCCCTCCGACGCCTTCACGTACGCCCATTTGACCCCGCTGCTCCACAGGGTCGACCAGGCGACGTTGCCCTGGTAGGCGCTGACGTCCACGCCCTCCGTCTGGGTGGCGTCACCGCTGCTGGGCAGGCCGCCTTGGCCATCGTGCGCGATGACGCCGATGCCCATGCGGGCGGAGCCGCGGGCGGGGGTGTCGGCGGCCGGGGCGGGCAGGGCGAACAGCAGGGAGAGGGCGGCGAGCAGGATGCCGACCGCGGGGATACGCCGCAGGGCGCCCGCGCGGCGGGAAGTTCCGGTTCCGGATCTGTGCACAGGCATGGGATGCCTCCGAGAAGCTCGGTGGTGCGCGATGGTGCTCGGTGGGGGGACGCTGAGGGCATGCGCCGACCGTGGGGGGTCAAGTCCTCATCGACTTGTCGGTGGCGTGGGCATGCCAGTGATTGCCTGATAAAGAAGCTACGCACGTAGAAGACCGCGTGGGAAGAGGGCCCGGCGGCTGCCGTTGGTCTACTCCTGCGAAATACTGACGGAGCTGCGGCAATGGCGACTTTTGGCAGAAACTTTCAGGATCGGGAAACCGGGTCAGGGGCTTGACGTGCACGAGGACGGAAACGGCGGCGGGCCGCGTGTCGAATCCGAAGCGTCGGGAAGTGGTGTGGACCAGGAATTCCTGTCCCTGGAACGGGAGTTGACCGTGTTTCTGCGGCGTGCCCGGGCCGCTTCCGGTGACATGGTCCGCGAGGTCCACCCCGACCTGGAGTCCTCCGCGTACGGACTTCTCGTACGCCTGGAGGAGTGCGGCCCCCAGCGGGCCACCGAGCTCGCCGCGTACATCGGCGTCGGCAAGGCCACGATGTCCCGTCAGCTGCGGGCCCTGGAGGAGCTGGGCCTGGTCGCCCGCGAGCCAGACCCCGCCGACGGCCGCGCCTGGCTCGTCCGTCTCACGGAGGAGGGCCGGGTCCGCTTCGGCAGGGCCCGCGACGCACGCCGTGCGCGCTACGTGCGCGAGCTGTCGGGCTGGGACCGCGGCGAGGTGGCCGAACTGGCGCGGTTGCTGAACCAGTTGAACACCGGGATGGAGCGGCGGTAGCGGAGCCACCGGCCGGGCCGCTCCGATCACAGCTCCACGAACACCACCGTCGCGTCGTCGTGGGTCTTGCTCCGCCGCAGATGCACGCGTTCCGTGTCCGCGCGTTCCAGCGCGCGGACACGGTCGATCAGCGACTGCCCGCCCTCCTTGCGGACGACCGTGAAGCAGGCCCCCCAGTCGCCCTCGCCGAACTTCTCGACCCAGCGGGTGGCGCCGTCCGTCAGGGCGGCGAGGGCGCGCACCCCGGCGCGCGGCAGTGTGCCGGTCACCGCGCGCGAGGCGACCGAGGGATCCGCGGCGGCGGTGAAGAAGCCGCCCTCCTTGTTGCGCACCGTCGCGTCGGCGACGGCGTCCGTGGCGAGGGAGGTGCGGGGGAGCAGGGACAGGCGCTCGTCCAGTACGGCGGTGACGGCGCCGTCCGCGGACTCCACCAGGAGCGCCGAGTCGGAGAGGACCAGGTATTCGACGGTGTCGGCGGACCAGCGGGCCAGCACGACGGTTGCCTGAGGCGTACGCGGGTGAGAAAGGTCACAGGAATCGGTGTGGGCCTCGGCGGTGCGGCGGATGGCCTCCGCCAGCACCGCGGACAGCGGGAGATCCCGGCGGGAAACGGATAGTTCGGTCAGGGCTCCGCCGAGGCGTGAGGCGAACCACGCGACGGAATGCAGACACGCGTAGTCGTCCGCCGGCGGTGTCACGCCGTCCAGGACGACCAGCGAACCGCCCTGTCCCGCGGCGGGAAGTCCGACCGATGCGAAGTCCTCATTGGGGCGAGCCGGGTCGCCGGGCTCCGAGACGAGTTCAGTGCGCATCCGGCCAGTCTGCACGAGCCCTTCACAAGGACCACGAAAGGCTGGCATCGGTTGCCGAACAGGTGCAGACCAGCAGCTCAGGCGCCGGGTTTGGCATGGAATGATCGGCTCCGGTGAAGCGTGGCGGCGAATACTGCCAAAGCCCGTCGCCGACGTCCAACCGGCCCGCCGGGCAAGGCCGCTGCACGGGCCGGCGGAACTTGCCCGCCAACTCCCGTCCGATGTTCACTCCTTCGGGTGGCGGGCCAGGTGATGCAGGACCACTGCCCACCGGCACTGGGAGGGTCGGGAGCCGTACCGGGAGGACGTACCGGTTGACGGAACGTCACCCGGGCCCATGGGTACACGAGTCAGGAATGCGAGCACCGGTGCAGACAAAGCGGCCTCGGCGCACAGGCAAGCAGACGGCCTCCGACGGGAGCGCCGCGCGCACGCCGGGCGCCACGGGAGACAACCCCGCAGGCAAGGGCCGCCGCCCCGCCCGTGTGCGCAATCGGCTGATCGTCTCCGTGGCCGTGGTGGCAGCCGCCATCGCCGGCGCCGGAGCGCCCACGGTGCTGGCGGCCTCCAGCCAACTGAACGACTCCCAGAACCTGGTGACGCTCGCGGCACAGACGCAGGAGGCGCTGACCCTCGCGCACTCCCTGGCCGACGAGCGCGACGAGGTCACCTCCTACATCGCGGCGGGCCGGCCCAAGAGCAAGGCACCTTCCGAGCAGCGCAGCGCCCGAGTCGACCGGCAGGTGGACGAGTTGCGGGCGGACACCGACGCGCCCGCCTCGCTGCGGGGGGACCTGGACACCATCGCCACCGTTCGCAGAGCGGCCCTCACCGGCAAGAGCACCGCCCTCGAAGCGCACCAGGCGTACTCCGCCGCCATCACCGAACTGCACGCCCTCGCCGAGGACCTCGCCGAGCAGCTGCCGCCCCGCGCGGGCTCCGGCGCGCACGCGCTCGCCGAACTCGACTCCGCCGTCCAGCAGGCCGCCGCCGCCCGCGGACTGCTCCTCGCCGCCCTGAGCATCCCGCGCACCACGCAGACCACCATCGACCCGATCACCGGTCTGCCGGTCACCACGACCACCTCGTCGGACGCCGACACCAAGCAGCGCGACGCGCTCAGCGCCGCCGCCCAGCAGGCCCGCCTCCGCTCCGACGCCGCCCTCGCCGACTTCCACGAGACCGCGCCCACGGCCGCCCGCTCGTCGTACGACTCCACGGTCACCGGCCCCGACGTGACCTCCGCGCAGAAGTACCTCGCGGCCCTCACCGGCCAGCCGGAGCTCTCCGACGACGAACTCGGCTCCAGCGCGAAGAACGCGAAGAAGGTCGACGCGGCGCTCTCCGCCCGCATCGAGCTGATGCGCGGCGCCGAGGCCTCGCTCAACGACCACCGCACCAAGGACCTGGAGCTGCTGCGCGACGACGACGTCACCGCGCTGGAGATCCGCATCGCCCTCATCGGCGCCCTGCTGCTGCTCGCCGTCGGCGTCACCATGGCCATGGCCCGCACGCTCACCCGCCCGCTGTCCGTACTGCGCCGCGGCTCCGCCCGGCTGGCCGATGCCGAGGACCTCGCCGCCGAGGAACCGGTCAAGTTCACCGGGCGCAACGACGAGTTCGCCCAGGTCGTCCGTTCCGTCAACGCGCTGCACGCGCACGCCGCCGGTCTCTACGAGCGGCTCGCGACCCTGGAGTCCGACCGCAAGCACCTCATCGGCCAGCGTCAGCTGATGGCCGACGAGCGCGAGAAGCTGCGCGCCGAACTCGCCGACGCCTCCGCCCACTTGGCGCAGGTCCGCAGCAGCATCCACGGCACCTTCGTCAACCTGGCGCTGCGCACGCTCGGCCTTGTCGAGCGGCAACTCGCCGTCATCGAGGGCCTGGAGGAGCGCGAGCAGGACCCGGACCGCCTCGGCACGCTCTTCAAGCTCGACCACTTCGCCACGGTCATGCGACGCCACAGCGAGAACCTCCTCGTTCTCGCCGGCGCCGAGCACGGCCAGCAGCACGCGGGTCCCGTCCCGCTCGTCGACGTCGTACGGGCCGCGGTCAGCGAGATCGAGCGCTACGAGCGTGTGCGCATCGCCACGCTGCCGCCGCACGCGCATCTCGCCGGGTTCGCCGCCGACGACCTCAGCCACCTCCTCGCCGAACTCCTGGAGAACGCCACCTCGTTCTCGCCGCCCGACCTCTCCGTCGAGGTCTCCGGATGGCTCCTGGAGAACGGCGAGGTGATGCTCTCCGTGCAGGACGAGGGCATCGGCATGACCGCCGAGCGGATGACCCAGCTCAACGCCCGCCTCGCCGACTTCGATCCCGAGGACGCCTACGACCAGGAGAGCGGCGAGGGACTCGGGCTCGGCCTGTACGTGGTGGCCCGCCTCGCCCACCGGCACGGCGTCCGGGTGCAGTTGCGCGAGCAGAAGCAGGGCGGCATCGCGGCCGTCGTCGTCCTCCCCCAGGGGATGCTGCCCGACGCCCCCGCGATCGCCGCGCCCTCGGCCGCAACGGTCTCCGGCGGCTCACTCTCGCTGACGCTCCCCGGGGCGTCCGCGGAGGTCAACTCCAATGTCCTGTACGGCCGTTCGAAGCGGGACCCGCTGATCGCGGCGGCCGAGCAGGCCGTGGCCGTACGCGAGACGGAACCCGCCGGGTCCGACGACCACGGTGACCCGGAGCCGACACCCGAGACGACGATGGAGCTGCTGGCGCCGGAGCCCCCGGCGGAGGAGACCGCGCCCGAAGCCGAAGCCGCGCCCGAGGCCGTCGAACCCGCTCCCGAGGTGGAACTCCCGGCCCAGCGGACCACTGAGCCGTCCACCACCGGGCCGTCCACCACCGGGCGGCCCGCCGCCGACCCGTACGCCATAGGCCCCGACGACGCCCACGAACGCGCCCGCGAGGAGCAGCCGCAGTCGCCGGAGCCCGAGCCGCAGCGCGTCACCGACAAGGGCCTGCCCAAGCGCACCCCGAAGATCTCCGCACCCGCGCCGGTGGCCAGGCCGCGCACCGGGGGCGTGGACGCCGAGGCGCTGCGCCGCAGGCTCGGCGGCTTCCATCACGGGGCGAAGGAGGGCCGCCGCGATGTCGAGGCGGAGATCGCCGAACAGACGGCGGAGACAAGGACGCCCGCAGCACAGGACGTAGAACCATCGGGGGGCACTGTCGAGGAGGCAAGCAGTTGACCGCGCCCAGTACCTTCGGACTGAGCAGTGAAGCCCGCAATCTGCACTGGCTGTTGACGAACCTCGTCGAGGAGGTGCCGGGCCTGCTGTCGGTCGCGGTGGTCTCCTCCGACGGACTGCTGCTGCTCTCCTCGGACCCAGGGAGGAACGAGGAGGCGCGAGCGGGCCGGGACGAGAGGCCCAGGGGCCCGCGCGGCTCCTCCGCCGACCTCGCCACCATCGTCTCCGGCATCGGCAGCCTGACCATCGGCGCCTCCCGGCTGATGGATTCCGGCGGGGTCAAGCACACGATGGTCGCCATGGACGAGGGCAGTCTGTTCGTCATGTCGATCAGCGACGGTTCGCTGCTCGGTGTGCACGGCTCCGCGGACTGCGACATGAGCGTGGTGGCATACCACATGGCGCTCTTCGTCGGCCGCGCCGGACATGTCCTGACCCCCGAACTCCGCAGTGAGCTGCGCAAGTCACTGGAGTCCGAACCGGCGAGGAGCGGCCGATGAGCGCCCCCAAACTTCCGGTGCGCGGCGGCGACCGCAAACCCGCCCGCGTGCGCCCGTACTCGCTCACCGGCGGCCGCACCCGCTTCGGCCACGTCCTCCTCGTCGAGACGTTCGTGGCCGCGCTCGAAGCCCCCGAGGAGCGCAAGGAGTTGGCGAACGGCTCCCTCACCCGGGTGATGCCGGAGATGCGGGCCATCGTCGAACTCTGCCGCCGGATGCGCACGGTGGCCGAGATCGCCGCACTGCTGAGGATGCCGCTCGGCGTCGTCCGTGTGCTGCTCAGCGACCTGGCGGACCAGGGAAAGATCCGCGTGTACGGAACGGGTCACGGCCCGGGACAGCCGGACCGCGCACTGCTCGAAAGGGTGCTGAATGGACTCCGTCGTCTCTGACGCCGCGACAGGTGTCGCCGCCCTGGGCGTCACCCCCCTCCTCGACGAAGAGGAGACTCCCCGGGCCTGGCAGACCGACCGCACCCGCGCCCCGATCGCCACGAAGATCGTGGTGGCCGGCGGCTTCGGCGTCGGCAAGACCACGCTCGTCACCGCCGTCTCGGAGATCACGCCCCTCCAGACGGAGGCGCTGATGACCCGGGCCAGCGAGGACACCGACGACCTGACCGGGACGCCGGAGAAGCTGACCACCACCGTGGCCATGGACTTCGGGCGTATCACGCTCGACGACGACCTGGTGCTGTACCTCTTCGGCACGCCGGGTCAGCAGCGCTTCTGGTTCATGTGGGACGACCTGGTGCGCGGGGCGATCGGCGCGGTGGTCCTCGCCGACACGCGCCGCCTGTCGGACTGCTTCCCGGCGCTCGACTACTTCGAGAGCTGCGGACTGCCGTACGTCGTCGCGGTCAACCACTTCGACGGCAGCGAGCGCTTCGAGCCGGAGGACGTGCGCGAGGCCCTCACGGTGCCCGCACACATACCTGTCATGATCATGGACGCGCGACGCAGGATCTCGGCCGTCGAGACCCTGCTCGCGCTGGTGGCACACGCGCTCGACGTGAGCCCCGAATAGTCGTACGTCGTCTGGAGAGTTGGGACCCGCATGCGGAAGATACTCGTCGTCGGAGCCGGTCAGTCCGGACTCCAGCTCGCCCTCGGCCTCCAGTCGCACGGGTACGAGGTCACCCTGATGTCGAACCGGACGGCGGACGAGATCCGCTCCGGGCGCGTCATGTCGACGCAGTGCATGTTCGACACCGCCCTCCAGCACGAGCGCGATCTCCAGCTGAACTTCTGGGAGTCCCAGGCCCCGAAGATCGAAGGACTCGGCGTCTCGGTCGCGGCCCCCGGCTCCTTCGACCCGGGCCCCTCGCAGCGCGCGATCGACTGGGTGGGCAGGCTCGACGGGTACGCGCAGTCGGTCGACCAGCGCGTGAAGATGGCCGGCTGGATGGAGACCTTCGCGCAGCGCGGCGGCCAGCTGGTGATACACGGCGCGGCGGTCGGCGACCTCGACTACTTCTCCCGTACGTACGACCTGGTGCTGGTGTCCGCCGGCAAGGGCGAGCTGGTGTCCATGTTCGCCCGCGACCCGGAGCGGTCGCCGTACAGCGAGCCGCAGCGCGCCCTCGCGGTCTCCTACGTCCACGGCCTCGGTCCCCGCCCCGAGCACCCGGACCACGACGCGGTCCGCTGCAACCTGGTCCCGGGCGTCGGCGAGCTCTTCGTCATGCCGACCCTCACCACCTCCGGCCGCGCCGACATCCTGTTCTGGGAGGGCATACCCGGCGGCCCGCTCGATGTCTTCAACGGCGTCAAGGACCCGGCCGAACACCTCTCCCTGACCCTGGAACTCATGGAGAAGTTCACGCCCTGGGAGTACGCGCGGGCCACCAAGGTCGAACTGACCGACGCGAACGGCACGTTGGCCGGACGCTACGCCCCCACCGTCCGCAACCCGATCGGCCGCCTCCCCGGCGGCGGCCTGGTCCTGGGCGTCGCCGACGTGGTCGTGGCGAACGACCCGATCACCGGCCAGGGCTCCAACTCGGCCGCCAAGTGCGCGGCCGCGTACCTGGCTTCGATCCTCGACCAGGGCGACAAGCCCTTCGACGAGGAGTGGATGCAGTCCACCTTCGACCGCTACTGGGACACCGCCCAGCACGTCACCAAGTGGACCAACGCGATGCTGGGCGTCCCCCCGGAGCACGTCCTGAACCTGATCGGCGCGGCGGGCGGGCTCCCGCCGGTGGCCAACCGTTTCGCCAACGGCTTCGACGACCCGTCGGACTTCGAGAACTTCTTCTACGACCCGGAGAAGACGGGGGCATACCTGGCGTCGGTCGCGGGAGCCTGACGGACGCACACGAGATCGAGGCCCGGACACCGTGTCCGGGCCTCGTTTCTTTGGGCCGGCGCACTCGCCGGTGCGAGCGGTGTCCTGGATCTGCCGGCACCTCTGCCGTCCCGTGTGACGTGGATCACGGGAACCCGGAGTGCGTGGATCGGCAGTTAATGAAGGTGAGCACTGACATGCGTACCCGGATACGGGCCGGGGATCCGAGCGCTTTCGCCGAGCTGTACGACAGCTACGCCCGCGCTGTCTACAACCACGCCTTCCGCCTCACCGCGGACTGGTCCGCGGCAGAGGACGTGATGGCCGAGACCTTCATGGAAGCGTGGCGGCTGCGTGACCGGGTCGACGCCGAGGGGGGCACCCTGCGGCCGTGGCTGCTGGGCGTGGCGACCAACGTCTCCCGGGGGCACCATCGCAGCAACCGGCGCTACCGGGCCGCGGCGAACGCCGCCGCGGAGGCCGAGACGGCGCTGCCCGACCACGCCGACGAGGTGGCGGGCCGGCTCGACGACCGACGGCGCATCGCCGCCGCCCTGCGCGCGCTGGCCGCACTGCGCAGACCCGAGCGCGAGGTCCTGACGCTGTGCCTCTGGGAGGGGCTGGAGTACACGGCCGCGGCCGAGGTGCTCGGCATCGCCGTCGGAACGGTGCGCTCACGCCTCTCCCGCGCCCGCGCCAAGCTGCGCAAACTCACCGAGGCCGAACTCGGCGGCCAACCTGCCGCCGGGGCGGCGCCGGACCCGTACACGGACTACCGCGCCCAAAAACGCGCGGGAAAACCCGTACGAGGAAATCGGGAACTCGGCCGGCCGGATCGACAGACAAGAGGAGAACACATCCACTCGATCCGGCCCGTATCGGAAGGAAATCGATGAAAGCGACCCAGTCCCGGCAGAGTCCGGCCGAGTGGGAGGAGAGCGCGCCTCTCCTCCCGCAGACTGCGCGCGATCTCCCGGCGGGCCGTCACCAGTTCCACAAGGAGCGTTTGATGGCCCACATCCAGCAGGACACCCAGCGGGACGCGAGCACCACGACGGCCGCCCCCACCCTGCCGAAGCCCCGAAGGCCCCGCATGCTGCGCCCGGCGTTCGCGCTCCCCGCGATGGCGCTGGCCGTGGCGGGCGCGGTCGTCGCCGGGCTGGCGCTGAACGACGACAGCGCGCACGGCGGCGGTGTCGCCACCGGACCCGCACTGATCGTCCCCGTCGGCGCCACGACCACCAAGGGGCTGCCGCAGCTGCTCGACCAGGTCTCCTTGGCGGCGGCCGAGGAGACCCACCCCACGGTCAAGCCCGGGCAGTACGTCTACATCGAGTCCCAGACGTCGGACACCTTCGTGAAGACGGTCGACGACAAGAGCAGTCTCGGCAGCTATGCGCTGCACCGGCGCCAGATCTGGCAGTCCGCCGACGGCACCAAGGGCTGGCTGATCGACGCAGCCGTGAATGAGGGCCCCGAGGGCGAGACGCTGAGCCTGCCCGACGAGCAGGGCAACACGCCCGAGGCCGGCCTGAACGGCCCGTCGTACGACTTCCTGGCCCGGCTGACCACGGACCCCGACGAGCTGCTGAAGCTGATCTACAAGGAGACCGAGGGGCAGGGAAACAGCCCCGACCAGCAGGCGTTCACCACGATCGGTGACCTGCTCGTCGAGAGCTACCCGCCCGCGGAGCTCTACTCGGCCCTGTTCAAGGCCGCCGCGAAGATCCCGGGCGTGGTCGTGGTGAACGACACCAAGGACGCGCTCGGCCGCGCGGGCGTCGCGGTGGCGCGGATGGACGCGACCAGCGGCGCACGCGAGGAGTGGATCTTCGACAAGAAGACGCACGTCTTCCTCGGCGAGCGGACCGTGCAGGTCAAGTCGGTCTCCGAGGACGGGGTCGTCATGAAGCCCGGCACCGTCCGTTTCACCAGTGCCGTCACCAAGCGCGCGATCGTCGACGGCATGAAGCAGACGCCCGAGCAGAAGGGCTGAAGCCCGGGGTCGGCTTCGCCGAGCCGGAGAGGGCGGCGGCCTACCTCGGCTCGGTGACCGGCGCGTAACCCTCATCGGCCCCGTCCAAGGCGTGCTCGGGGAGCTTCGGTGGCGTGTACCGCCGCAGGGGCTCCCCGCCGGGGTCGGGCCGCACCGCGCCCAGTACCGGATTGGCCGCGATCGGTGACACCTTGACCTTCGCCCCGGGCCGTGGCGCCTGCACCACCATCCCGTCGCCCAGATAGAGGGCGACATGCGTGGCCTCGGGGAAGTAGATGACCAGATCACCGGGGCGCAGCTCACCCAGCCGAATCCGGGGCAGCTCGGCCCACTGCTCCTGACTGGTCCGCGGAATCGCCTGCCCGGCATGGTCCCAGGCCTGCGAGGTCAGCCCCGAGCAGTCGTACGACGCCGGCCCCTCGGCTCCCCACTCGTACGGCTTGCCGATCTGCTGTACGGCATAACGCAGCGCCGCGTCCCCCTCCCGCGAAGGCGCCCGCTCACTGCTCAGCGCACCGGACGCCATGAACTTCTTCTGCGCGGCGACCGTGCCCGCCCGCTCCAGCTCGGCCAGCTGCCGGAGCTGCTCGGCACTGAGCGAGGCGAGCAGCTCCTCGACATCCGCCAGCCGCTTCTGTACGCCGTCCCGCGCCTTCTTCTGCCGCTCGGCGAGGGTGAGTTGACCGTCGAGGGCCTTGCGTGCCGCCCGCGCCAGCGCATCGCTGCGCTTCTCATTCCCCTCCAACCGCTGCACACTCGCGGCCCGCTCCTGCGACAGCTGCCGGATCACATGCCCCTCGTCGAGCGCGTGCTGCGGATCGCGGGCGAGCAGGAGGCGTACGTACGAGGAGATCTCGCTGCTGTTCTGGTACTGCTGCCGGGCCAGCCGCCCGGCGACCCCCCGGCTGTCGTGCAGGGAGAGCCGCGCCTTGGCGAGGTCGCCGTCGATCCGCGCGACCTCGGCGCGCTGCGTCTTCAGCTTCTCCTCGGTCGCGTTGTACGTCTCACTGGCCTGCTCGGCCTCCCGGTACAGCCGCTGAAGATCCGTCAGGAGCGCGCCGACCGACCGCCCCTCGGGCTCCGGGGCGCCCACGGCGGGCACGGGCGCGAGGGCGACGCCGGCCGCCACCGCCGCCGTACACACCAGACGCAGAAGCCTTCCTGACACGCCATCACCTCCGGTGCGGGGCGGCCTCTCCACCCCGTACCGCGAGCATCAGACGTTCCCGCGCGCAGCGCGCGCGGGCGGTGGGCGGTTCGGCCCAAGGACGTCACTCGTCGGCGGCATCCGGAGTGGCGCCCGGCGCGCCGCCGTGCTCGGCGCCCTTCCTGGTGTCCGGCTTGGACCAGGGCCACTTCAGCCCGCCGTCACCCTTCCCCTCGGGGTCGTAGACGTACTTCCACCCCTGATGCAGCCCGAGCCGCCGGCTCTGCCTGGCCTGCACACGCCGGTAGACGAGCACGGTCGGGGGCCCGCCGTCCGCGGCCGGGACGGGAACCCGGTAGACCTTCGGGGGATGTCCGGTCGCGCCCAGCAGTACGGGCAGCACACGGCCGTCCAGGGGGCCGCCCACGAAGGGCGTGTCTTCTCGCTTCACCGCACCAGTGTCACAAACGCGACCGTCACAGCAGGTGGGCGGCGTCCCCGATGATCGGCAGCACCCGGCGGACCAGCGTGCCCGCGGCCCCGTCCGCGCTCTCCAGCGCGATCGCGGCCCGCACGACCTGCTCGGTCTGCGGGTCGCGGCCCGCCGTCGCCACGAGGACCGCCACGAACTGCTCCACGAGCGAGTCGCGCAGGTCGTCCAGCGGCGGCTGCTTGTCCTCGTCCAGCCAGATGAGCGAGGCGGCCTCCACGGCGGTGATCCACATCCGCACGGTCATGCGCAGCCGGGGCCCGGGATCCTGCACGACGAGGTGGTCGAGGATGTGTTCGGCGGCCGCCCGCCGCACGCCGTCCACGATCGCCGTCGTCCTCGACGTCTCCACGACGCTCCCGCCCTGCAGCAGGGCGCTGAACCCGGCGTCGTGCTGGTCCACGAAGGCGAGGTACCGGTCGAGCGCCCGGCCCAGCCGCTGGGTGAGCGGTCCCTCCGGGGGCTCCGCGAAGCAGTGCTCCAGCTCCTCCGCCGCCGACCGCAGGGCGGCCTCGTACAGCTGCTGCTTGCCGCCCGGGAAGTACCGGTACACCAGCGGTCGCGAGACCCCGGCCGCCTCCGCCACGTCGTCCAGCGAGATCTCCTCCGGCGCACGGTGCGCGAAGAGCGACAGCGCCGCTTCGAGCAGCTGGCTGCGCCGCTCCTCGACACTCAGCCGACGGTACGCGCGGGTGGGAGCCTCGGAGGTCATGTCCCGCAGCGTAACCGTGTTCCCGGGGGTTGGCCCCGGCCGCGCCTGCCGGTTACCCGGGGTGGGTGGGCAGCCCCCGGTCACCCTGTGTTTCCACGGCGCCCTGGGCGGGTGGGCAAACCCCGGTTACCCCTTGCTTGTACAGCACCCGGGGTTGGTGCGGGGCGGAGGTGGGTCGCGCAGCCCGGCGCTTACGGGGCGCCGCCTGCGCCCACCCGTGCCGCCCCAGCGGCACGATTGCCCGCAGCTGGGCGAGGACGGCCCGCAGTCGCGTACGCACGGAAGGGGCCGTGCCGGTACGTTCCTGCCCGTCGCGTAGCAGATCGCCCGCCAAGTCCCGCCGTATTCAGCCCCCGGGCAGTACGCCCACGCGGCGACGGGCAGAACGTACCGGCACGGCCCCGACCCACCCACCGGACCCCCTGCGAACGGCGCCCCCGCCAACGAAAAGCGCCCCCACCACAGGTAGCCTCACCCCATGAGCAGGCCCCCCAGCTTCACCCCGCCCCCCGGCGTCCGTGCCTACCGGCTGGCGACCGCTCGCGGTGAGTTCGCCGTGTTCGACGCTGCTGCGGCGGCAGCGCCGCGGGGAACCGCGATGCTGCTGCCCGGGTTCACCGGGAGCAAGGAGGACTTCGTCGCGTTGCACGGGCCGTTGGCGGAGGCCGGGTACAGGACCGTCGCCGTGGACGGGCGCGGGCAGTACGAGTCGGAGGGGCCCGAGCACGACGAAACGGCTTACGCGCAGGACGAGTTGGCCCGGGACGTGCTCGCGCAGGCGCGGGCCCTCGACACGCCCGTACACCTCGTCGGGCACTCGCTCGGCGGCCAGATCGCCCGCGCCGCGGTGCTGCTCGACCCGTCCCCCTTCGTCTCGCTGACCCTCATGTCGTCGGGCCCCGCCCAGATCTCCCCCTCCCAGCAGCAGCGCGTGAAACTGCTCAGGGACGCCCTCGGCGTGATGGACATGGCGCGCGTGTGGGACGCCATCCAGGCGATGGATCCGCCGGAGGAGACGGACGCCGGCGACCTCGACGACGGTCTTGACGACCGGGACGACCTCCGCCGCCGCTGGCTCGCCAACAGCCCCGCCCAGCTCATCGCGACCGGCCGGCAGCTCTGCACGGAACCGGACCGCGTGGCCGAACTGGCCGCCGTACGCCTGCCCAAGCATGTCCTGTCGGGCGAACGCGACGACACCTGGCCGATCCCCCTGCTCGACGAGATGGCCGGACGCCTCGACGCCCACCGCACCGTCGTACGGGACGCCGAGCACTCCCCCAACACGGACCAGCCTCTCGAAACGGCCCGCGCCCTCGCGGAGTTCTGGGACCACACCAACACCGGGTGACAACGGCAGCGCCTGGTACTGGGCCTAGTACTGCGCCTAGTACTGCGCCTAGTACTGCGCCTGCAAGTGCTCCCAGAACCCGTCCCGCAGCGCCCGCCGCAGATCCGCCTGCCCGCGCAGCGAGTACTGCAGCAGCCCCTCCGCCTCCACCAGCAGGTCCTGATCGACCGAGCCGGGCAGATACGGATGCCCGGGCAGCAGTTCCACCACCGCCCCCCGCCCCCGCTCGGCCAGCCACTTCGCGGCGATCTGCGCGCCGACGAACCGTACGTCCTCGCGGGCGGGCCGGGTCGCGGACGAGGCGTCGTACGTGGCGGCGGTGCGCCGTGACACGTATGGCTTGAAGAATTCGAGGTCGAGCGTGCGCTGGCTGTCGACCTCCCACAGCAGCGGCTCGGCCTGGTTGCGGTTCTCGGGTGCCTCGATGCCCCAGAGGTGGACGCGCGCGCCGTAGCCCTGCGCCGCCTCGACCGCCGACACGAGGTCCTCGTCGCCGCCGAGAAGCGCCGCGTCACTGATGGCGCGGTGCCGGGCGAGGGACTCCAGGTCGGACCTGATGAGGGAGTCGACGCCCTTCTGCTGGTTGTTGGCGTTGAGGTTGCCGAGGCGGACCTTCACATCGGGAAGTTCGGCGATCGACTGCTGTTCGGCGGTGTGGATGCGGCGCCGTGCCCCGTCGTACCAGTACACGCGGAGCAGTCGGCTGTCGGCGAAGATCGAGCGCGCCTTGTCGATGAGTGCCTCGATCAGGCCCTCGGCGTCGAGGTCGAAGGCCCGACGGTCCTCGGTCCCGGTGACGAGCCGCCCCGCGGCGGCGTAGAGATACCCGGCGTCGACGAAGATCGCATGGGTGGAGGGCGTCTTCGCCACCTCGGCGAGCATGCGGTGCAGCAGCTCGTTCGTGCGGTCGATACGGGCGCCGAGCATCGCGAGGTCGTCGGGTCCCATGAGGTCGTCGTTCATTGCACACCATTGTCCCGGCCGTCACGCTACGAACACAACCGGTCCCGGTCGGTTCCGGTCGCCCTCGGCCGGCCCCCACGACCCAGGATCCCGCTCACCCACGAGGCTTACTCGTGAGTAATTAGGTTCTCGAAAATTTTCCTTAGCGTAGGGAATGTTTGTAACACGCACCCCGTTGACTACCTATGGAACGTGAAGCACAGAGGCTCCACGGATCACCACATCAGTAGTTCTCCTCAGGAGGATGACCAGACGAAGGGAGAAGCCCATGCGCTTCGAAATCATGCGACTCGACGATGTCGACGGCACGCCCGTGGACAGTACCGTTGTGGACGCCGCCTCCGTCAACCGGATCGTTCAGCAGGCCGCCGCCATCGGGCAGCGCCTCTGGATCCGCCCGGCCGACTCGTCCGCCTCATGACGTCATGACGCTCTGACGTCATCACGCGCGGACGCTTTTACACACTTCAGAGCCCCGTACGGCATCGATGCCGTACGGGGCTCTGCGTGTAGTCATCGCCGTACAGGCGGGGTCAGCTCGACTGGATCACCTGCGTGACCCCGTTGATGATCTGCTGCACGGCGATCGCGGACAGCATCATGCCCGCGAGCCTCGTCACGAGCACCACACCGCCGTCCTTGATGACGCGGATGATCAGCAGCGAGTAGCGCATCACCACCCACAGCACGACATGGATCGCGAGGATCGCGACCCACACGGACACCTGGGTGGCGACGCTGTCCGCCTTCTGCACGGCCAGGATCACGGAGACGATCGCGCCGGGCCCGGCGAGCAGCGGCATGCCGAGCGGCACGAGGGCGACGTTGACGTCCTTGGTCTGCTTGGGCTCGTCCGTCTTGCCGGTCAACAGGTCGAGGGCGATCAGCAGGAGCAGCAGTCCTCCGGCGATCATCAGCGCGGGTACGGAGACGTGCAGGTAGTCGAGGATCTGGTGCCCGAGCACACCGAACACGGCGATGACGCCGCCGGCCACGCAGACGGCCTGGAACGCCATCCGCTTCTGCACCTTGGCCGGGCGGCCCGCGGTGAGCGCGAGGAAGATCGGGGTGATCCCGGGGGGATCCATGATCACGAAGAGGGTCAGGAAGAGCGAGCCGAAGACGGCGACGTCGAACATGGGGAGGCCTTGCGAGGGATTTCGAGCACGGTACGGCACAGGGCGCCGGCCGCGTGGACAAGCGTTCCGCGGCGGGCACGGAACGGGGTACGCACGGCGGCGAGCGCCGGGCGTCAGGAACGAACGCAGAATCAACAACAGAGAAGCAACAACAGAGGGGCAACCCGGCGGCGGAGCGTCAACTGGCCATCCGCACCCGGGAGTTGTCCGGTCGGGAGCTACTCGGCGGAGCGGCTTCCACCCGTGCCCGGCACGGGGAACGCCCCGGTGGCCCGCCGGGTGATCTCGCCGTAGACCTCGGGATCGGTGGTGAACTCGCCGAGCACACAGGTCTTGCGACTGCCGTGGTAGTCGCTGGACCCGGTGGCGAGCAGACCGAGGTCGGCCGCGAGTCCGCGCAGCCGCGCGCGGGTGGCCGGCTCGTGGTCCATGTGGTCGACCTCTATGCCGTCGAGTCCGGCGGCGGCGAGTTCCGCGATCGCGGACTCGGGCACGGTCAGGCCCCGCTTGGAGGCGGCCGGGTGGGCGAAGACGATGACACCGCCCGCGCCCTTGACCAGGCGGATCGCCTCGAAGGGGTCGGTCTCGTGCTTCGGTACGTAGGCCCGGCCGCCGTCGGCGAGCCAGTTCTCGGTGAAGGCGTCGTCCACGGTCGCCACGACGCCGAGCTCGACGAGGGCGGTCGCCACGTGCGGGCGGCCGACCGAGCCGTCACCCGCGATCCGGGCGACCTGCTCCCAGGTGATGGGCACGCCCAGCTCCCGAAGCCTGGCGACCATTCCCTGCGCGCGCGGCACCCGGTCGTCCCGGACCAGCTCGCGCTCGGCGAGCAGGTCGGGCTCCTCGGGGTCGAAGAGGTAGGCCAGCATGTGCATGCTGACGCCGTCGAGGCGGCAGGAGAGTTCGGCGCCGGTGACGAGGGTCAGCCCCTCGGGCAGCGCGGCGATCGCCTGCGCGTATCCGCGGCTCGTGTCGTGGTCGGTCAGCGCGACGACGTCGAGACCGGCAGCGCCCGCGTTGCGGACCAGCTCGGCCGGGGTGTCCGTGCCGTCGGAGGCCGTGGAGTGGCAGTGCAGATCGATGCGCACGACGCGGACTCCCGGCGGTGACGGAACGGATGGGGACGCTCAAGGATAACGGGAACCCGGAGCTCCTCTGTCACACCCGCAGCGCCGTTACGCCCCCTACGCCCGCCGCGTCGTCCGTCACGGCTCAAGGATCCGCGGCGACAACGCCCCGCAAGGCAGCAGGTCCACCTCGGCGCCCGCGTCCCGCAGATCCGTCAGCACCAGCTCGTCGTACATCAGGAGCCCCGACTGCTCCGGCCACACGACGGCCCACAGCCACAGCCCGAGCGCCTCGCCGGCGAAGACGGCACGGTCGTCGGGTGTGCCGGCGACATGCCACAGCGGGGTCGGGCGCCCGGCGGCGAGAACCTTGGCCTGGGGCGGTTTCTCGACGCTCATGTACGGGCCGGGGTCGGGTCCGTCGATGCCGGCGTACCGCGCGCCGAGGCCGACGCCGAGCTCCTCGGCGACGAGCACCAGCTCTCCTATGCCGCCGAGCGGTCCGGGCCCCGAGCAGGCCACGGCCGTGGCGCGTCCACCGCTGCGGTCGTCACCGGCGAAGGCGGCCCCGGTGAACAGCCAGCCGACCGGCAGCGGCCACGGCATCCAGACCGGAACCCGCGCACGATGGACCACGACACCGAGGGCCTCGACGCTGGGCGGGATCACGGGCTGCAGCGGATGCACGGTCCCGTGCACATCACACTGCCAGGAGTCGGCAAAGAGTCCGGGAGCCCTGACCCGGCCACCACACTTCGGGCAACTGGGTTCGCCCCTCATAGGGCCCCACGGTCCTCCCCGTCCTTCGCCGCGTCAAGGACGATCACCCGCCCGGCGTGTGCCTGTCACCCCAAAGAATCCAGATGCGACTTACATTAATTAGGTGACCTAATTTAGTCTGCGCATGCGGCTCTGCCGTCCTCTCGGACTGACCCGCGGTCAGAGTCAGTCCAGCGCCACGGACTTGCGCAGCGGATCGCGCAGGTCCGTTCCGCTGTTCAGCCAGCGCTCCTGGAGAGCCGCCGCGCCGTGCACCCGCTTCCAGGCTGCCTCGTTGGGTGTCATCGGGAGCAGCGGCAGGAACCGTACGGGATCGGCGGGCGCGTCCAGCTCCAGGTCCTCCACCAGGCCGCCGGACTCGGCGACGAGCACGGAGGTGAAGGGGGCGCCCGGCCACAGCGGGTCGCCGACGTCGAGCGATGCGCCGGGGCTCACGATCAGCCCCTCGACCTGCGGGGAGGCGGCGAGCACGGCGAGCGGGCGGAGCACCTTGTCGGTGTCGGCGTTCCCGGCACGCACCGACAGGACCAGCTCGGCGCGCGGACCCTTCACCGGGTCGGCGACCACGACCGTGGGGTCCGCCATCGGCCGGGCGGACATGCCGAGCGTGGCGTACCGCACGACGTCCCCCTCTGTGAAGCGCAGCACTTCGACGCGGTCGGTGCCGAGGAAGGTGACGGCGGCCCGGGCGTCGGGTTCGCCCAGCGCAGAGTGCAACCGGGCCTCGACCAGAGGAAGAACATCAACCATGCGGTGAGCATAGAACTCGTCAGCAACGGGCAAAGCGGCGACTTGACGCTTCGGTGCGCTGATAGTCTTGGCCGCTGGTCGGGGCAGCACGCAGAAGCGTCGCTCTCAAGCTCCGACGCCTTGATACTTCCCCTAAGGGGGCTCCCCGTCACGGGGAGAGTGGATCGTCCCTCACGGGGGACCGACCGGAGGAGGTGGGGCTGCAATGGATCGAAGTCGACCGTGCAGTACTACCCGCTCTTCCGGCCGCTGAGTTCCGTAGCTCTGCCAGCTGCTTCCTCTCATCATCGCGTGCACGCGTGTCAGCGTTGTCCCGGTGCACCACGGAAGAGCGCTTCGTTTCCGCCTGATGTGTCTGATCTGCCTGATCCGAATCAGTAGCGAATCAGTAGCGAACTGATCTGAATCAGTAAGCGAAGCTGCCACCGCGACGGTGCGGTGCTCCCCGCTTTGTGGACGTGCCAAACATCCGTAGTCAGGACGTCCCCATTCCGGGCAGTTCCAACCGTCGCAGGCGGCCTTCCGTTGCGAAGGAGCCTGCCATGTCGATGATCCGTGACCTGCGTGCCGCGGTCCGGCCCTCCCGTCCCACGCTGCGCAAGGAGAGCGGCGGCTACGACACCACCCGTGACCCCGCGACGCCCTCCGCGGTCGTCGATTGCGCCGTCTACCGCGACGGTGCCCGCGTCGACACTCCCAGCGCCCTGACCCCGCACGAGGCGATGCGCCAGGTGCGCCGCGACGGGGGCTTCGTCTGGATCGGTCTGCACGAGCCCACCGAGGCCGAATTCGCCGGTATCGCGCGCGAGTTCGGGCTGCACCCGCTGGCTGTGGAGGACGCCGTACAGGCCCACCAGCGGCCCAAGCTGGAGCGGTACGACGACTCGCTGTTCACCGTCTTCAAGACCATCCACTACGTCGAGCACGACGAACTCACCGCCACCAGCGAGGTGGTGGAGACCGGCGAGGTCATGTGCTTCACCGGCCGGGACTTCTTCATCACCGTCCGGCACGGCGGGCAGGGCTCGTTGCGGGCGCTGCGCCACCGGCTGCAGGACGACCCGGAGTTGCTCGCCAAGGGCCCCTCGGCGGTGCTGCACGCCATCGCCGACCACGTCGTCGACGGGTACATCGCGGTCGCGGACGCCGTGCAGGACGACATCGACGAGGTGGAGACGGAGGTGTTCTCGCCCGGACGCAAGGGCACGCCGCGCGGCACGGACGCCGGCCGGATCTACCAACTCAAGCGCGAGGTACTGGAGTTCAAGCGCGCCGTCGCCCCGCTGCTGCGCCCCATGCTGCTGCTGAGCGAGCGGCCGATGCGGTTGATCGACCCGGACATCCAGAAGTACTTCCGCGATGTCGCCGACCACGTCGCCCGCGTCCAGGAGCAGGTCCTCGGCTTCGACGAGCTGCTCAACTCGATCCTCCAGGCCAACCTGGCGCAGGCCTCGGTCGCGCAGAACGAGGACATGCGCAAGATCACGTCATGGGCCGCGATCGTCGCCGTACCGACCATGGTCTGCGGCGTCTACGGCATGAACTTCCAGTACATGCCGGAGCTGCACTGGAAGTTCGGCTACCCGCTCGTCCTCGGCGTCACCGTCGGCATCTGTCTCACGATCCACCGCACGCTGAAGCGCAACGGCTGGCTGTGATCGGGCTCGCTAGTCTTGCCCCATGACAAGTGAGCTGCTCGACCAGGCCCTCGTCGAGGAGGCCACCAAGAAGTCCGGGCTGATCTGGGTGACCGGCAACGGCGTGCCCACGCTCCGGGCGGAAGGCGCGGCCCGGCCCGGGCGGCCGCTGTGGCACGTCTGGCACGACGGCGCCGCCTGCGTGGTCGGGGACGGGCCGGGCGAGCAGCCGCTGCCGGGGCTCGACGACGGGGGCGACGCGGTCGTCACCGTACGCAGCAAGGACAAGGGCGGCCGACTGGTCGCCTGGCCCGCGAAGGTCGTGGAGCTCGCTCCGGACTCCGCGCAGTGGCAGGCGGCGGTCGCCGAGCTCAAGGGCAAGCGGCTGAACGCGCCGGACGGCGAGGCGATGCCCGGGCGCTGGGCCCGCGAATGCCGGGTGCTGCGCCTGGAGCCGTCGGGCACGCCGGCCGAGCTGCCGGACGGCTCGCTCGCCGCGCCTCCGCTGCCGAGCCCGGCGACGACCCGGCAGCCGATGCCTGCGGCCCTGCCCCGTCTGCTCTTCAGGAAGAAGAAGCGCAAGGAGGCCTGAGAAGGGTCAGGAGGACGGCAGCTGCTGCCCGTAGTCCACCGTCTCGTTCTTCGCCGGCTCCTCCAGGGAGAAGTCCTTGCCCCAGTCGGTGAGACGGAGGGTGCCGGCGCCGCCCGCGCGGACCAGCAGCAGCGGGTAGGGCGTGCCCTTCAGGGAGACGTCCAGGGCGCCGCCGGAGCCCTTGTCGCCGGTGATCCTTATGGTGCTGACGCCGCTCTGCTCGTGGTGGCCGTCGGTGGCCAGCGTGCCGTGCAGCGTGAGCAGTCCGTCGAGCAGGACGTTCTTGTCGGTGAAGCCGCTGAAGCGCTTGTAGGCGGGGTCGTCCTCGGGGACCTTCACGTACATGCCGTCGAGCTTGCCGGCGGCCCCCTTGTCCGTCGTGGCGTCGTCGCTCTTGCCGTCCTCGTGGTCCCAGAACGCGGCGTCGGCCTTGAGGAAGAGGTGCTCGCCGACGCGCAGCAGCCGGAAGGTCCCGCTCTTGGAGGTGACGGAGCCGGTGCCGCCGTCCGATTTCAGGCGCATGTCGAGTGTGTACGTGACACCGCCTGTCACCACGTTCCCCGAGAGGTGTACGGCGTCGGAGGACTGGGCGGCCTTCAGCGACTTCGCCTGGATCTGTGTCGCGGGAAGCTTGCCCACGCCGTTGGTGCCCGCGTCCGGGTCCTCGTCGCTGCTGCACCCCGTCAGTCCCGTCCCCATCACGGCCACTGCGCACACGGCGCTCACGAGTGCGGCCCTGCGCGTACGGCGGCCAGTGGGATGTGCAGTCACAGGTGGGGCCTCTCGTGCGGGGGTCCTCAACGGCGTACGGCAGCGTACCCGTGCCGTAGGCGGTCGACGGAGGCAGTCCGTCCGGACCGCCCACCAGGGCGTATCCGACCGGGACGGGCTAGCCTGAAGCCCAATTCAGCGGACATTCGCAGACGAAAGGGAGGCGCGGCGGATGGCAGCAGGCGCCCCCCGGATCTTCGTCTCGCACCTCGCCGGTGTCCCCGTCTTCGACCCGAACGGCGACCAGGTGGGGCGCGTCCGCGATCTGGTCGCCATGCTGCGGGTCGGCCGCCGTCCGCCCCGGCTGCTCGGGCTCGTCGTCGAACTCTCCACGCGGCGCCGCATTTTCCTGCCGATGACCCGGGTGACCGGCATCCAGTCCGGCCAGGTCATCTCCACCGGCGTGCTCAACGTGCGCCGCTTCGAGCAGCGGCCCACCGAACGGCTGGTGATCGGCGAGCTCCTCGACCGGCGCGTCACGCTCGTCGAGACCGGCGAGGAGGTCGCCGTCCTCGATGTGGCGGTGCACCAGCTGCCGGCCCGCCGGGACTGGGAGATCGACCGCGTCTTCGTACGGAAGGGGAAGTCCGGCGGGACCTTCCGGCGGGCCAAGGGCGAGACGCTGACCGTCGAGTGGTCCGCCGTGACCGGGTTCTCGCTGGAGGAGCACGGACAGGGCGCCGAGAGCCTGCTGGCCACCTTCGAGCAGCTGCGCCCGGCCGACCTCGCCAACGTCCTGCACCACCTCTCCCCCAAACGGCGCGCCGAGGTGGCCGCCGCCCTCGACGACGACCGTCTCGCCGACGTCCTGGAGGAGCTGCCCGAGGACGACCAGATCGAGATCCTCGGCAAGCTGAAGGAGGAGCGCGCCGCCGACGTCCTGGAGGCGATGGACCCGGACGACGCGGCCGACCTGCTCGCCGAGCTGCCCGAGGAGGACAAGGAGCGGCTGCTGACGCTGATGCAGCCGGACGACGCGGCCGACGTACGGCGGCTGATGGCGTACGAGGAGAAGACGGCCGGCGGTCTGATGACGACCGAGCCGATCGTGCTGCGGCCGGACGCCACCGTCGCCGACGCGCTGGCCTCCATCCGCAACCAGGACCTGTCCCCCGCGCTCGCCGCGCAGGTGTACGTGTGCCGCCCGCCGGACGAGACGCCGACCGGCAAGTACCTGGGGACCGTTCACTTCCAGCGGCTCCTTCGCGACCCGCCGTACACACTGGTCAGCGCCCTGGTCGACGACGATCTGATGCCGCTGTCCCCGGACGCCGCGCTGCCGGTGGTGGCGGGCTTCTTCGCGACGTACGACATGGTCGCGGCGCCCGTGGTCGACGAGAGCGGCTCGCTGCTCGGCGCGGTGACCGTGGACGACGTACTGGACCACATGCTGCCGGAGGACTGGCGCGAGACCGAGTTCCATCTCGACGAGGGGGCTCCCCATGGCGCCTGAGCGCGACGGACGCGACACCCGCGTCGAGACCCGCGAGCGCACCGTCTCCGGGGCGACCGCGACCACCCGGCCGCGCACCCGGCTGGACCAGCCGCTGCTGCCGCGCCGCCGGCTGCTGCCGGAATGGGACCCGGAGGCCTTCGGACGGCTGTCGGAGCGGATCGCGCGGTTCCTGGGCACCGGGCGGTTCATCGTCTGGATGACGGTCGTCATCATCCTGTGGGTGCTGTGGAACGTCGCGGCCCCCTCCGACCTGCGCTTCGACCACTACCCGTTCATCTTCCTGACCCTGATGCTGTCGCTCCAGGCCTCCTACGCGGCCCCGCTCATCCTGCTCGCGCAGAACCGGCAGGACGACCGCGACCGGGTCAATCTCGAACAGGACCGCAAGCAGAACGAGCGCTCGATCGCGGACACCGAATATCTGACCCGGGAGATCGCCGCCCTGCGTATCGGCCTCGGCGAGGTCGCCACCCGCGACTGGATCCGCTCCGAACTCCAGGACCTGGTCAAGGAGCTGGACGGGCATCACCAGGACGGCCACGTCGTATTCCCGGCGGAAGCACCGCGCGGACGTGACGTAGACGACCGCTGACGGGGCTTTCCGAGGCACCTGGGGGGCGCCGTACCATCGACCCTATGGCTACGGAAGACGCGGTGCGTGAAGCACTGGCGACGGTGAACGACCCCGAGATCCAACGACCCATCACCGAGCTCGGGATGGTCAAGGCAGTGGAGATCGGTGCGGACGGAGCGGTCGCGGTCACCGTCTACCTGACCGTCTCCGGCTGCCCGATGCGCGAGACGATCACCAAGAACGTGACGGACGCGGTCGCGGCGGTCGAGGGCGTCACGCGCGTCGACGTGACCCTCGACGTGATGAGCGACGAGCAGCGCCGTGAGCTGGCGTCCGCGCTGCGCGGCGGCCAGGCCGAGCGCGAGGTCCCCTTCGCCAAGCCGGGCTCGCTGACCCGCGTGTACGCGGTGGCGTCCGGCAAGGGCGGCGTCGGCAAGTCCTCGGTGACGGTGAACCTGGCGGCGGCGATGGCCGCGGACGGCCTGAAGGTGGGCGTCGTCGACGCCGACATCTACGGCCACTCCGTGCCCCGCATGCTGGGCGCCGACGGCAAGCCCACCCAGGTCGAGAACATGATCATGCCGCCGTCCGCGAACGGCGTGAAGGTCATCTCCATCGGCATGTTCACCCCGGGCAACGCCCCGGTGGTGTGGCGCGGCCCGATGCTGCACCGCGCCCTCCAGCAGTTCCTGGCGGACGTGTACTGGGGCGACCTCGACGTGCTCCTCCTCGACCTCCCGCCGGGCACGGGCGACATCGCGATCTCCGTCGCGCAGCTCGTCCCGAACGCGGAGATCCTCGTCGTCACGACCCCGCAGCAGGCCGCCGCCGAGGTCGCCGAGCGCGCGGGCTCCATCGCCGTCCAGACCCACCAGAAGATCGTCGGCGTCGTCGAGAACATGGCGGGCCTGCCGTGCCCGCACTGCGGCGAGATGGTCGACGTCTTCGGCACGGGCGGCGGCCAGTCGGTCGCCGAGGGCCTCACCCGCACGACCGGCGCGACCGTCCCGGTCCTCGGCTCCATCCCGATCGACGTCCGCCTGCGCGAGGGCGGCGACGAGGGCAAGCCGGTCGTCCTGACGGACCCGGACTCCCCGGCGGGTTCCGCGCTGCGCGCGATCGCCGGGAAGCTGGGCGGCCGCCAGCGAGGCCTGTCGGGCATGTCGCTGGGGATCACGCCGCGCAACAAGTTCTAGTACTTCCCGAGTGCTCCCCGAGTGCTTCCTGAGTACGACGAAGGGGGCGCCGTCCTGCGGGACGGCGCCCCCTTCGTCGTACAGCGTGCTGTTACGCGTACGCCCCGATGTCCTTGACCATGGCGAAGGCGAGCCCGTACGCGCTCATGCCGCGCCCGTACGCGCCCACGTGGACGCCTTCCTGGGTGGAGCCCGCGAGGACCCAGCCGAACTCGGACTCGCGGTAGTGGAAGGGGGTCGGCACCCCGTCCACGGGGAGCGACAGCGTGGACCAGTCGGAACCCGTCAGGTCGTCCGCCAGCACCCAGGCCGTCTCGGTCTGCTGGTCCAGCCAGTCGTCCCGCAGGGTGTGGTCCATCTGGCCGGGCCAGGTGAAGTTCAGCAGCCCCACGCCCGCGAGCCAGGCCGCGGAGGACACCGAGGTGGCCTCCAGGAGGCCGGTGCCGTCCGCGCTGCGCCGTACGGGGCTGGCCGCGACGGTGACCACGACCGCGAAGCGCTCCTTGTCCTCCGTCGACTCGCTGCGCACCGAGGGCTCGTCGCCGTGCCCGATCGAACCGTGCTCGACGGCACCGTCTGCCGAGGTGCCGACCTGCATCAGCCAGCGCGGTCCCGTGAAGGCCTCGTCAAGGCCGTACCAGGGGAAGGGCGCCAGCAGGTAGCCGTCGACCGTGCGCCGGGCGGAGGGGACCTGTTGTCCGCCCTCCGCGGCCGGCGCCTGCGCGCCTACCCGACTTGTCGTCTCCATCTGCCGGACGCCTCCTCGCTCTCGTCGGACCGGAGCGGCCCGCCCCCCTCGGGCGTCCTTGTCGGTCCGCACAACAACTGGGCAGCATAGCCACACCGCTCCGAGCAGCGGCGAAACCGGTCGGCGGGTGGGTCGCGCACGCGTCGGATTCCGGCCGCGCAGGACCCGTCTGAGGTGCGCGTATGGCGTGGGTACGGCGGTGGTGGCTACGGCTCAGGTGGCGTGGCTCACGTGGCGTCCGCGTCGAAGGGCGGGCGGTCGTCCGGTTCGGGCTTCTCGGGCTTCTTCGTCATGTCGACGGCGCCGTTCGAGGGCGTGGCGGACGAGGGCAGCGACGGGGTGTCGGACGAGGAGGACGACGAGGGCAAGGACTCCGACTCGCGGCCGTGGACCGCGTCCGCGACCTCGGCCATCTCCTTCTTCAGGTCGAAGCCGTTGCGGATTTCCTTGAGCCCCAGGTCGTCGTTGTCCAGCTGCTTGCGGATGAACGTCTTGGGGTTGAGGTCCTCGAAGTCGAAGTCCTTGAACTCGGGGCCCAGTTCCTCGCGGATGTCGGCCTTGGCGCTCTCCGAGAACTCGCGGATCTTGCGAATGGTGCGCGTGACGTCCTGGATCATCTTCGGAAGCTTGTCGGGACCGAAGACGAGCACAGCGAGGACGACGAGCGTCACCAGCTCGAGCGGTCCTATGTCATTGAACACCTGAAGCTCCTTGCGATGTCCTCGGTCCTCGGCCCTCGGGTGGTCTTTGTCTTCCGTGGTCCGGGCCGGGTCCACGGTACCCGGCGATCCCGTCCGTCCGGAACTGTCCTGGGGTTTCCGGATGCGTGTACACGGCCGGTTTTCCACGATGTTTGCCGTTCGGAGCCGGGTTCGGGCGCCCGGCTGTGAAGTTCATGTCAGTTGCCGCCGGCGGAGCCGAGGACGAGGGTGAGCTTCTTCTCCGTACCGTCGCGCTGGAGAGTCAGTTCCAGGCGGTCGCCGGGGCGGTGGGTGCGGGTCTTGACGATGAGCTCCTCGCCGGAGTGCACGCGCTGGCCGTCGACCTCGGTGATGACGTCGCCCGACTTGATGCCCGCCTTGTCGCCGGGGCCGTCCGCGGTGACCGCGGGACCTCCGTCGTTGCCCTTGAGGCCGACACGGGCTCCGTCGCCCGTGTAGTCCATGTCGAGCGTCACGCCGATCACGGGGTGGGTCGCCTTGCCCGTGTTGATCAGCTCCTCGGCGACGCGCTTGGCCTGGTTGACGGGGATGGCGAAGCCGAGCCCGATCGAACCGGCCTGACCGCCGTCCGTGCCGGAGCCGCTGTCGGCGGACCGGATCGCGCTGTTGATGCCGATGACGCGGGCCTTGGAGTCGAGCAGCGGCCCGCCGGAGTTGCCGGGGTTGATCGGGGCGTCGGTCTGCAGGGCGTCGACGTACGACACGTCACTGCCGCTCGCTCCCTCGCCGCCCGCCGTGATGGGCCGCTCCTTGGCACTGATGATGCCGGAGGTGACGGTGTTGGCGAGGTCGAAGGGCGCGCCGATGGCGACGACGGGGTCGCCGACCCGGACGTTGTCGGAGTTGCCGAGCGGCAGGGGCTTGAGCCCGCTGACGCCGGTGACCCTGACGACGGCGAGGTCGTACCCGCTGTCGCGCCCGACGACGGTGGCCTTGGCGGTCTCGCCGCCGCTGAAGGCCACGGATATCTCGCCGCCGGTGCCGGCCGCTTCGACCACGTGGTTGTTGGTGAGGATGTGCCCCCGGGTGTCGAGCACGAAGCCGGTGCCGGTGCCCTCCGCGTCGCTCCCGCGCACATGCAGGGTGACGACGCTGGGCAGCGCGCGGGCCGCGATGCCCGCCACGCTGTCCGGAGCCCGCCCCGGAGCCTCCGCACCGGCCTGCGGCAGCTCTACGTCCCCGAGCCCACCGTTGCGCTCCAGATAGGCCCCCACGGCGCCACCGACACCTCCGGAAACGAGCGCGAGCACCAGCGCCCCGAGCACCAGCGCCTTCTTCGCCCTCTTGCGCCGCTGAGCCTTGCTGGCGACGGCGACCCCCGTCTGCTGGAGCGGGCCGGGGGCGGCCCAGGGGTCGTAGTTCTGCCAGGGGGCGGGGGTGGGGGGTGGCTGCGGAGCGCTCGGAAGAGGGGTGGGGACGGGGGCGCTGGGCGCGGGGGTTCCGTGGGCGGGGGTGCTGTGCGGGAGGGGTACGGGGGCGGGGGTGTCGTGGGCCGGCGTTCCGTGGGCAGGCGTGCCCGCCGCCGGGTGCTGGACGGGCGGGGCGGGCGCCCATGGACCGGGCTCACCGTACGGAGGGGTGCCGTAGGGGTCGGGGGCGTGCAGGGGCTTGGGGCGGTCGAGGGGGGTGGTGGCGGGACCGGTCGCGAGGTTTGCGTCGGCCGCGGGCGCGAGGTTCGTGTGGGTGGCGGGCGCGAGGCCCGCATCGGTGCCGGGCGCGAGGTCGGAGTCGGAACCGGGCACGAGGCCTGTGCCGGTGCCGGGCGCGAGGTCCGCGTCCGTACCGGTCAGGAGCGTCGTGTCGGCGTCCGCCGGAAGGCTCGCGGCGGGGCCCGTGTGCGGCCCCGCCGGGGCGTGCGCGTGCGTGCCCTGGGCTTCGAGCCGCGCTACGGCGCCCACCTCGTGGGACGCCATGTCGCCCGGCTCGGCGCCCGGAACATGCCCTTGGTGCGCCGGAGCCGCAGCGTCCGGCCCGAACCCCTCGTCGGACCCGGCGGCAGGCGCCCAGCCGGACGGCACCGCGTCGGACGGCACGTCACCCGTCTCCGCACCCGCCGCACGCTCCTGGTGCGCCGGTATCGGAGCGGAATCCGGAGCCTCCAGCTCGAAGTCACCGCCGGACCCGGCGCCCACCGCTGTCGAGGCCTGGCTCGGCGCGGGACGGTCCAGCTCGTAGTCGCCCCCGCCGGCGCCGTCGGCGACGGTGGTGTCGGGCGTCCCCGCGCCGTGCGGCCGGGGCCGGCTCCACCACTTCGCCTTCGTGGGTTTCCCCTCGTTCATGTTCTCCCCACACCTGGCCCGCGACACAACTCGCCGACGGTCACCGCAGATTGTCGACTCCGCGCCCGGGATCCCTCCGGCGGACACGGCTCACCCAGGATTCAACCAGGTTCACGGGCCGTCGCGCAGTGATGGGGTCAGCGGACGGTGCGGGAGGAGGGGGACGGGGAGAAAGAGGGGGACGAGGTGGGCGCCGGAGCGGCGAGCAGGCCCGGCGTGGTGATGTCGGGTGCCGCCGACCATGCGGTCAGCACGGCCGGTTGGGGGGCCGTGAGCGGACGTATGAGCGGGGACATGGCGGCGGCTCCGGCCACCACGGGGGTGGTCAGCGCGGCGGCCTGGGTGCGGTCCGCCGGAGTGGGGACTCCGGGCAGCAGCGGCGCGGACACCTCGGTCGGCGCCACCGGGGCCTCGCCGAGCCCGCGCTGGCCCTGGGCGAGCAGCGGCCCGACGGACCGGCGGCGCTGCGAGTCGGGCGTCGCGGCCCCGGCGCCCGGGGTGCGCGCCGGTGTCACATTGCTTCCGGTCCCGGAGCCACCCCGTGCGTCCGCGGTGTCCGCCGGAACCCCGGCCGACACCCCGCCGAGCGCGACCGCGGCCAACGACACCGCACCGGCGGCGGCGAAGGCGAACCGCAGCCCGCGCGAGGCCGACCGCTCGGCTTCGTGGCGGTTGACGTCATGGATACGGAAACCGCGCTGCGCGGCGGGGGGCAGGACGCCCGCGTGCGGCCCCGAAGGCACGTAGCCGAAGGGTTCGCCTCTTACTCCGAAGACTCCGGTGGTACCGGAGCCGGAGGGGAGCCTTCCGCCGAAGCCTCCCCC
The DNA here is from genome assembly GCF_041051975.1 of Streptomyces sp. R21. Classification (GTDB taxonomy): domain Bacteria; phylum Actinomycetota; class Actinomycetes; order Streptomycetales; family Streptomycetaceae; genus Streptomyces. The sequence goes on from NZ_CP163435.1 coordinate 3,658,988, forward strand.
GCCCAGCGGGGATCCGTCGTCGGAGTCACCACCTCCGGGGAGCCCCTGGAGTCGGGCCAGGAAGCTCTCGGAGGGCGGTGGCGGGGCCATTTCCGCGAAGACGCTCTTCAGTCGTCGTTGCGCGTCCGCCTCGGCCTTGCACTTGGCGCAGGTGGCGAGGTGTGCCAGGACGCGGTCGCGCGACTCATGACCGAGCTCCCCGTCCACCAGGGCGGAGAGTCGGTCTCCCAGGTGCTGCTCTGCCGGCGTAGGACGTGATCCACTCACGCGGTCGCGCCCCCTCCTCCCAGCGCGGGAATTCCCGGTACGGCGAAGGTGCGGCGCTCGGCGCGGGCCTCGGGGGACCGGTGCGCGAGGGCCTTGCGCAGCTGCGAGCGGCCGCGGTGGATCCGGCTGCGGACCGTACCGAGCTTGACGCCCAGGGTCGCGGCGATCTCCTCGTACGACAGTCCTTCGATGTCGCAGAGGACGACCGCGGCGCGGAACTCGGGCGCGAGGGTGTCCAGCGCCTGCTGGACGTCCGCGTCGAAGTGCGCGTCGTTGAAGACCTGCTGCGGGGACGGCTCGCGGCTGGGCAGGCGCTCGGCGGCGTCGTCGCCCAGGGCGTCGAAGCGGATGCGCTGCTTGCGGCGGACCATGTCCAGGAAGAGGTTGGTGGTGATGCGGTGCAGCCAGCCCTCGAAGGTGCCCGGCGTGTACGTGGACAGCGAGCGGAAGACCCGGACGAAGACTTCCTGGGTCAGGTCCTCGGCGTCGTGCTGGTTTCCCGTCAGGCGGTAGGCGAGCCGGTAGACGCGGCCGCTGTGCGTGCTGACGATCTCCTCCCAGGTGGGCGGAGTCCACGCCTGCGACTCCGCGTCGGTGGTGAACGTCGCGGTCTGCGCTTCGGCAGCAGTGTGGAACTTGTCAGCAGTGTTGATCACGGATTTCGGCTCACCCGCTGATCTGAGGAAGCGCCGCAGCACTCCTCCCCGATCCACAGGCGCAGCCGCACCTCCCCTGTCGGCTCTGGTGGTGTCCAGTGGAGCCCCTACCATAGCCACCTCGCCCGTTAGCTCCGGATAAGCGGTTTTACGAGAATTTGATGTGCGCTCCCGCGCCCGCGTCAGCACCTGCCGGCCGTCCTGATCCATCCGCTTCCCCCCGCTGATTCCTCACCGATTCCGCGACTGCTGTCCCCACCCCTCTAAACGCCCGGTCCCATCTGCGGGTTCCCGGCACCAACGGATACAGTCACGCCCAGGCAACCACGGGGACAGGAGAGGGTCATTACCGGCAACCGGCAGACGAGCTGGGCGTTCGCCGACGCCTTTGTCGCCGAGGACGAGGCGCTGCGCTGGGCCCGCGACCGGGCTCGCGAGGCAGGCCTGCGCTCGGTGTCTCCCGGCACGGGCGCCGCGCTGCGGTTGCTCGCCGCCACGGTGGACGCCAAAGCGGTCGCGGAGATCGGCACCGGCACCGGCGTCTCCGGGATTCATCTGCTGCACGGCATGCGGCCGGACGGGGTACTGACCACCGTGGATCCGGAGCCGGAGCGCCAGCAGTTCGCCCGCCAGGCCTTCCGCGCCGCCGGTTTCGCCAGCAACCGAGCCCGCTTCATCCCCGGCCGCGCCCTGGACGTACTGCCCCGCCTCGCGGACGCCGGATACGACCTCGTCTTCTGCGACGGCGACCGTCTGGAGTGCCTGGACTACCTCGCTGAATCGTTGCGCCTGCTGCGCCCGGGCGGGCTCGTGGTCTTCGAGGGCGTCTTCGCGGACGGCCGTACGGTCGACTCGGGACCACAGCCCGCGGAGGTCGGACGGCTGCGCGAGCTGCTGCGCGCGGTGCGCGAGAGCCAGGAGCTGGTCCCCTCGCTGCTGCCGGTGGGCGACGGCCTGCTGTGCGCGGTCAAGCGCTGAGAACGGCCGGCGATCCCACCGCACGGGCCCGCTTCACACTGCCCTGACCAGCACAAACACCTCAGAGTACGGCCATGACGCGCCCCTGGAACGACAACTGCCCCGGCACCTGTGACGGTGCCGGGGCAGCTGAAGAGGTATGGTCGCGTTCCGCGTCAGCCGACGACCTTCTTGAGGGCGTCGCCGAGCGCGTCGGCCTCGTCAGGGGTCAGCTCGACGACGAGCCGACCGCCGCCTTCGAGCGGAACGCGCATGACGATGCCCCGCCCCTCCTTGGTCACCTCGAGCGGGCCATCGCCCGTCCGCGGCTTCATGGCCGCCATGCTCGTTCCCCTTCCTGAAACCAGCTCATCGTCGCCGACGGCCCCCTGAAAGGGCACGCACGTCCCCTCATAGGACACACGTCACCGGCATCGAACACATTGCTTCCAGGCCATTATCCCGCATCTCAGGACCCGATGACCAACATCAGTCGGCATCGCTTGCGCAACGCGCTTGAGCAAAACCACTCAATTCGGCGATGTGACTGCGATACTGCGCCGCCTCATCGACTTCCCGAGACCGGAATTCTTTGACGCAGGTCACATGTCCCGCCCGCTCCACGCGCCGTGATCTCCGCCATGCTGTCCTCAGACCGAGGACGTACCGACGGGTACGACGGAGCCGCGACACCGAGGGGACCCACCATGGCCGACACCGTGCTCTACGAGGTGAGCGACGGGCTCGCGACGATCACGTTGAACCGCCCCGAGGCGATGAACGCGATGAACGTCGAGGCGAAGGTCGCCTTCCGGGACGCGGCGCAGGCGGCCGCTGCCGACGACTCGGTGCGGGCCGTGCTGCTGACCGCGGCCGGGGACCGGGCGTTCTGCGTGGGCCAGGACCTCAAGGAGCACGTCGGCGGGCTGCTCGCGGCGCGTGAGTCGGGCGCGAGCGAGGGCGTCATGAGCACCGTGCAGGAGCACTACAACCCGATCGTGCGCGCCCTGACCGGTGCGGCGAAGCCGGTGGTGGCGGCGGTGAACGGCGTCGCGGCCGGGGCCGGTTTCGGCTTCGCGCTCGCCGCGGACTACCGGGTCGTCGCGGACACGGCGTCCTTCAACACCTCGTTCGCCGGGGTCGCTCTGACCGCCGACTCGGGCATCTCCTGGACGCTGCCGCGGGTCATCGGCCCGAGCCGCGCCGCCGACCTGCTGCTCTTCCCCCGCAGCATCACCGCCCAGGAGGCCTACGACCTGGGCATCGCCAACCGGCTCGTGCCCTCCGCCGAGCTGGCCGCCGAGGGCGCGAAGGTGGCCCGCGCGCTGGCCGAGGGCCCGACCCTGGCGTACGCCGCGCTCAAGGAGTCCCTCGCCTACGCCCTCTCGCACTCCCTGGACGAGTCGCTGGAGAAGGAGGACGAACTGCAGACCCGCGCCGGCTCCTCCGAGGACCACATGATCGCGGTGAACGCGTTCCTCGCCAAGGAGAAGCCGAAGTACCTCGGGCGCTAGCGCCCATGGTGGCGGTGGCCCGGGATTCAGCGCCCCCGGGCCACGCAGTCCGCCAGGTGGTCGTCGACCAGGCCGCACGCCTGCATCAGCGCGTACGCCGTGGTCGGGCCGACGAAGCGGATGCCGCGCTTCTTGAGCGCCTTGGACAGGGCGGTCGACTCGTCGGTGACGGCGGGAACGTCCGCGAGGGACTTCGGCGCCGGGCGCCCGGCCGGGTCCGGGGCGAAGGACCAGATCAGCTCGTCCAGCTCGCCCGGCGCCCACGCGGCCAGCACGCGCGCGTTGGCCATCGTCGCCTCGATCTTGGCGCGGTTGCGGATGATGCCCGCGTCCGCGAGGAGGCGCTCCTTGTCGGCGTCCGTGAAGGCGGCCACCGAGGCGATCCTGAAGTCGGCGAAGGCGGCCCGGAAGCCCGGGCGGCGGCGCAGGATGGTGATCCAGGACAGGCCGGACTGGAAGGCCTCCAGGCACAGCCGCTCGTACAGCTCGTCGTCGCCGTGGACCGGGCGGCCCCACTCCTCGTCGTGGTACGACACGTAGTCCTCGGTCGACAGGGCCCAGGGGCAGCGCAGCGCGCCGTCGGAACCCGCGAGTGCGTCGCTCACCGCTGCTCGTCCTCCACGCGCCCGCCGTGCTCCCCGTGCTTCTCCAGCGAGGGTGCGGTGGTCGCCCGGGCGCCGGCGAGCGCAGCCTCCAGGTCGGAGATCCGGGCGTCTCTCTCGCCGATCTCGGCGCCCAGGCGGCCGAGCGCGTCGTCGACGTCCGCCATGCGGTAACCGCGGGCGGCGAGTGGGAAGCGCAGGCTGTCCACGTCCGCGCGGTTGACCGGCCGGTCCTCGGGCAGCGGGTCGTGGAGCCGCTCGGGCGCCGCCTCGGGCAGGGGCGCGCTCTCGCCGCCGCCGACCACGGCCAGGGTCACCGCGGCGACCACGACGGCGAGCGCGACGACCAGGAACAAGAACATGAACATCGCTGAGGTCCCCACGCGTCGGTGCCGACGCGAGCGCGTCGGCATGGAAGGTGTCGAAAGTGTCAGGCTCCGATCGTGCCATGCGAGTCTGACAGTTAAGGTCGCAGGCGGCCCATCAGCTGCATGTACTAGGAGAGGTCACAGGGGATGCTCAGGCTGGGCAGGCGTGAATTCGACGCGCACGAGCCGGTGATCATGGCGATCGTGAACCGGACCCCGGACTCCTTCTACGACCAGGGGGCCACCTTCCGCGACGAGCCCGCCCTCGCGCGCGTGGAGCAGGCGGTCGCCGAGGGCGCCGCCATCATCGACATCGGCGGGGTCAAGGCCGGTCCGGGCGAAGAGGTGACCGCCGAGGAGGAGGCGCGGCGGACGGTCGGCTTCGTCGCCGAGGTGCGGCGCCGCTTCCCCGACGTGGTCATCAGCGTCGACACCTGGCGGCACGAGGTCGGCGAGGCCGTGTGCGAGGCCGGGGCCGATCTCCTCAACGACGCCTGGGGCGGGGTGGATCCGCGGCTGGCGGAGGTCGCCGCGCGGTACCGGGTGGGGCTCGTGTGCACGCACGCCGGTGAGTCCGAGCCTCGTACGCGCCCGCATCGGGTGACGTACGACGATGTCATGGCCGACATCCTGCGGGTCACCCTCGGACTCGCCGAGCGGGCCGTCTCGCTCGGGGTGCCCCGGGAGTCCGTGATGATCGATCCCGGGCACGACTTCGGGAAGAACACGCGGCACAGTCTTGAGGCGACGCGGCGGCTGGGCGAGATGGTCGACACGGGGTGGCCGGTGCTGGTCTCGCTGTCCAACAAGGACTTCGTGGGCGAGACGTTGGACAAACCGGTGAAGGAGCGGGTGGTGGGGACGCTGGCGACGACCGCGGTGTCCGCGTGGCTGGGGGCGCAGGTGTACCGGGTCCACGAGGTCGCGGAAACCCGGCAGGTGCTCGACATGGTCGCGTCCATCGCCGGGCACCGGCCTCCGGCGGTTGCCCGGCGCGGGCTCGCCTAGCGGCGGGCCGACGGGCCGGGGGCAGGGGAGCGCGTTTTTCGCCCCCTCCGCCCCTACCCGTCCCGTTGTCCTGGGGGCTGCGCCCCCTCTCCCCCGCTGTCGGCCTGAACGGCCTCGTCCTCAGGCGCCGGACGGGCTGAAACGACTACCTGCCCGCCTCCTTCGACACCAACGCCACCGCCTCGTCCACATCGTCCGTCAGGTGGAACAGGAGAAGGTCCTTTTCGGAGGCCTTGCCCTGGGCGATGAGGGTGTTTCTGAGCCAGTCGACCAGGCCGCTCCAGTACTCCGTGCCGAAGAGGACGATCGGGAAGCGGGTGACCTTCTGGGTCTGGACGAGGGTGAGGGCCTCGAAGAGTTCGTCGAGAGTGCCGAGGCCGCCGGGCAGGACCACGAAGCCCTGCGCGTACTTGACGAACATCATCTTGCGGACGAAGAAGTACCGGAAGTTGAGGCCGATGTCGACGTACTGGTTCAGGCCCTGCTCGAAGGGAAGCTCGATGCCGAGGCCGACGGAGATGCCCTTCGCCTCGCAGGCGCCCTTGTTGGCGGCTTCCATGGCGCCGGGGCCGCCGCCGGTGATGACGGCGAAGCCGGCCTCCACCAGGCCGCGTCCGAGCTGAACACCCGCGTCGTACTCCGGGGAGTCCACCGGTGTGCGGGCCGAGCCGAACACGCTGATCGCGGGCGGGAGTTCGGCCAGGGTGCCGAAGCCCTCGATGAACTCCGACTGGATGCGCAGGACCCGCCAGGGGTCGGTGTGCACCCAGTCGGAGGGGCCGCCCGCGTCGAGGAGACGCTGGTCGGTGGTGCTCGACTGCACCTGGTCCCGCCTGCGCAGCACGGGGCCGAGCCGCTGCTCCTCCGGTGGCTGCTTCGAGCCCTCGGGGTTTCCGGTAGCCATGTGCGCTCCCTCCGCTCGGCGATGGTTCCTCCCCAGCGTAGATCCACGCGGGTTACGGAGGGGGGACGTGAGCATGTCCGCCATGAACCGCCGCTGCGCACACCGGGGTCAGGACGTCAGCCAGGACCGCAGCTTCTCCTCGGCCTGCGGGATCAGGGAGGCCTGGACGCGCTCGTCGACCTTGTGGGCGAGGAGCGGGTTGCCGGGGCTGTAGTTCACCGCGGGCACGCCGAGCGCGCTGAAGCGGGCGACGTCCGTCCAGCCGAACTTGGGACGGGCCACGCCGCCCACGGCCGCCATGAAGGCCGCGGCCGCGGGATGGTCGAGACCGGGGCGGGCGGCGCCGGTGTGGTCGTCGACGACGAACTCGTCCACACCGCAGTCGGCGAAGAAGTCGCGGACGAAGGCCTCGGCCTCCTCCTCGCTGCGGTCGGGCGCGTAGCGGAAGTTGACGACGACGGTGCACGCGTCGGGGATGACGTTGGTGGCCACGCCGCCCTCGATGCGTACGGCGTTGAGGCCCTCGTGGAACTGGAGGCCGTCCACGACCGGCCTGCGCGGCTCGTAGGCGGCCAGCCTGGCCAGGATCGGGGCGGCCGCGTGGATCGCGTTGGAGCCCATCCACGCGCGCGCGGAGTGCGCCCGCTCCCCCTTGGTCCTCAGGAACACCCTCAGGGTGCCCTGGCAGCCGCCCTCCACCTCGTTGTCGGTCGGCTCCAGGAGGACCGCGAAGTCACCCGCCAGCCAGTCGGGGTGGGCCTCCGACACATGCTTCAGACCGTTGAGGTGTCCGGCGACCTCTTCGTTGTCGTAGAAGACGAAGGTGAGGTCGCGGTTGGGGGCGGGGACGGTGGCCGCGATGCGCAGTTGGACCGCGACGCCGGACTTCATGTCGCAGGTGCCGCAGCCCCACAGAACGCCGTCCTCGTCGAGGCGCGAGGGGACGTTGCCCGCGATCGGGACCGTGTCGATATGCCCGGCGAGAATCACGCGCTCGGCGCGGCCCAGGTCGGTGCGGGCCACGACGTTGTTGCCGTAGCGGTCCACCGTCAGGTGCGGCAGGGCGCGCAGCGCCGTCTCGATCGCGTCCGCGAGCGGCTTCTCGCTGCCGCTCTGAGAGGGGAAGTCGACGAGCTGCGCGGTGAGCTGCGCGGCGTCCAGCGCGAGGTCAAGCGGGGTATCGGCCATGGCCTCGACCCTAATGCCCCGGGCCGCCGGGGCCGGTTTCCAGGGTTGTCCACAGGGCCCGGGAGCGCCGACAGCGCCCTCCAGTACCTTGTACGTCGTGCCAGAGCCGTCACCCTCCTCCTTCCGGCGCGGCCGCCTCCTCCGTTCCGGGGCGGCCGTCGTGGTCCTGCTCGCCCTCGCGGGCTATCTCGCGGTGCAGTACGTCACCGGTGGCACCGGTGCGCCGCGCTGCGAGGTCGTCTCCGGCAAGGGTGACGGGGCGTCGTTCGAGTTCGCGCCGGAACAGGCGGTGAACGCGGCGACGATCTCGGCGGTCGGCACCGCGCGCGGCATGCCCGAGCGCGCTGTCACCATCGCGCTCGCCACCGCCCTCCAGGAGTCGGGACTGCGCAACATCCAGCACGGCGACCGCGATTCGCTCGGCCTGTTCCAGCAGCGGCCCTCGCAGGGCTGGGGCACGAAGAAGCAGATCATGGACCCGACGTACGCGGCGGGTGTCTTCTACGAGCACCTGGCCAAGGTGACCGGCTACTCGCGGCTGCCGCTCACGGTCGCCGCGCAGCGCGTGCAGCGCAGCGGCTATCCGCAGGCGTACGCGAAGCACGAGCCGGACGCCACGCTGCTGGCAGCGGCCCTGACCGGCCGGGCGGCGGCCACGCTGACCTGCGACGGGAGGCCCGGCGCCGACCCGACCGGCGGCGCGGACTCGGTGCGCGCCGCGCTCGTACGGGACTTCGGGCGCGATGTGCTGCAAGAGGCGGGCGCGGAAGTGGGCGCCGGGGCCACCACCTCGCCGTCGCCTTCGCCGACGGGCGCCGACGGCGACGGCCGCACCGTGACCGTCCCCGTGCCCACGGGGACCACGGCCGGGACGACGCTCCGCCAGCGCGGCTGGGAGCTGGCGCACTGGGCCGTGGCCAACTCGTCCGCGCTGCACATCGTCCGGGTCTCGTACGCGGGCCGGCAGTGGACGGCCGGGAACACCGACAGCGAGTGGCGTCGCGCCACCGCCGACAAGTCCGGCAGCGTGAAGCCGGACGCCGAGGTCCGAATCGTCACTGGGCAGTAGTACGGGTCGTCACTCTTCGGGAGTACACGCGCCGTGCCGGATTCGGGCCGTGCGCAGGTTTTCGCTCACTCACTCCCGCATCCGCCGAATCCCTTGAGAACAAAGGGCCGTAAGGATTCGGCAGATTTTTTGACCGGACGCTTTATGCCCGTTTTTATCCGCAGATGATAATGCGACGCATTGCCAACTCTTTACGTTGGCCCGCCGCAACCTTCGCGGGCTTCGAGCGGTAGTCACTGCGTCCGAGCCCGGACGATCAGCACGACGATCGGCATCCGGAATCGGGCACGACCTCGTTCTCTCCCGTCTAAGGAGCATCATGTCCCTCCCCCTGACCCGCCGGATCGCCCGTGTCGCGCTGCTCGTCGCAGCGGGAGCGGCAGCCGGGGTCGGTGCGGCCGGCTCCGCCAGCGCGGCGACCGAACTGCCGGCCGCCCCCAACCTCGGCGGCCTGACCGCCCTGGACGGGGCGCAGGTCGGCAACACCGTCGACGGTGCCGCCCAGAGCGCCACCGGGCTCGCGGGCAACGCCGGCAGCAAGGCGGTCAAGAAGGCGGTACCCGCCGCGGGCAAGACCGGCGGCAAGGCAGCGAAGACGGCGACACCGGCCGCGCAGAAGGTGGCCGGGGACGCGGCCGGGCAGGCCGGTGGGCTGCTCGGCGACACGGCGCAGACCGCGACGGGGGGTGGGCTTCCGACGGACGCGGTGACCAAGGGTGGGCTGCCGACGGAGCAGCTGCCGCTGAAGGGGCTGCCGCTCGGCTAGGCTGCCGCCCGCTTTCTACGGCGAGGGGTGCCCAGGGTTGTTTCCCCGGGCACCCCTCGCTCGTGTTTCCGGCAGCAGTGGCGATCACGCCAGGCGTCGTACCGCCGCCGCCACCCGTTCGTCCGTCGCCGTCAGGGCCACGCGCACGTACTGGTCGCCCGCCGGGCCGTAGAAGTCGCCCGGGGCCACGAGGATGCCGAGAGTCGCGAGGTGGGCGACGGTGTCCCAGCAGGACTCGTTGCGGGTGGCCCAGAGGTAGAGGCTGGCTTCGCTGTGTTCGATGCGGAAGCCGTGGGCGAGGAGGGCGTCGCGCAGGGCGGTGCGGCGGGCCGCGTAGCGCTCGCGCTGTTCGTGGACGTGGGTGTCGTCGCCGAGGGCGGCCACCACCGCCGCCTGCGTGGGCGCGGAGGTCATCATGCCGCCGTGCTTGCGGATCTCCAGCAGGTCGCGCAGGACCGCCGGGTCACCGGCGAGGAACGCGGCGCGGTAGCCCGCCAGGTTGGAGCGCTTGGAGAGGGAGTGGACCGACACGATGCCCTCGTACGAGCCGCCGCACACGTCCGGGTGCAGCACCGAGACCGGGTCGGCCTCCCAGCCCAGTTCGATGTAGCACTCGTCGGAGAAGATCAGGATGCCGTGCTCACGGGCCCAGGCGACGATCCGGGTCAGCTCGGCCTGGGACAGGACGCGACCCGTGGGGTTCGAGGGCGAGTTGAGCCAGAGGAGCTTCAGGTCCGTCGGGTCCAGCTCGGTCGGGTCGTCGTAGGCGACGTAGTCCGCTCGGGCGAGGCGGGCGCCGACCTCGTACGTCGGGTACGCGAGGCGCGGGTAGGCGACCTTGTCGCCCGGGCCGAGGCCCAGCTGCGTCGGGAGCCAGGCCACCAGTTCCTTGGAGCCGACGATCGGCAGGACGTGGCGGTGCGTGATGTCCCGTGCGCCGAGCCGTCGGCCGACCCAGCCCGTGATCGCGTCCCGCAGCTCCGGCGTGCCCCAGACGGTGGGATAGCCCGGGGAGTCGGCCGCGTCGACCAGAGCTTTCTGGATCAGCTCGGGGACCGGATCGACAGGAGTGCCGACGGACAGGTCGACGATGCCGTCCGGGTGGGCTGCTGCGGTCGCCTTGTAGGGCTCCAGCTTGTCCCAGGGGAAGGTGGGAAGCCGGTCGGAGACTGCGGACACGGGGATCACTTTCTGCTCGGGCGCCCCGGTTCTGCTCGGACGCCTGGGGAAACACCGCGGTCCCGTACGGCGATCATGGCGATCTGGCCGTACGGGACCGAGGCGGCGCGGTTCGGGCGCTTGCCGTGCCGCTTACTGGTTCTGCGGCGGCAGTGCCGAGATGAAGGGGTGGTCGCGCTCGATCAGACCCAGCTTGCTGGCGCCACCGGGCGAGCCCAGCTCGTCGAAGAACTCGACGTTCGCCTTGTAGTAGTCCTTCCACTCCTCCGGGGTGTCGTCCTCGTAGAAGATCGCCTCGACCGGGCACACCGGCTCACAGGCTCCGCAGTCGACGCATTCGTCCGGGTGGATGTACAAGGACCGGGAGCCCTCGTAGATGCAGTCGACCGGGCACTCCTCGATGCACGCCTTGTCCTTGACGTCGACACAAGGCTGCGCGATGACGTAGGTCACGCTGTCGTTCCTCCTCGATAGGGCGCTGGCGGGCCTCCTCAGGCTCCGCCGCCTGGCGCGCGGGAGCGCGGCGTCGTCGATGCCCGCCCCTAGTATCTCCGTTCCGGGGCATGATCCGAACAGGAGGGGTGAACTGACCTGTGGAAATCTCTGCGGCCGGCCGCCTTGAGGTCCGTGTCACCACTGCTGACGTGGGTAAACGTGTGTCGGTGCGGCGACTGAACGAAGATGATGAACATGCCGTCAAGGGTGAGAAGTTCACCGACACGGTCGGAGTTCTCACATCATGGGACGACGGTGTGCTGACGATCACACGCCGTACGGGCGAGGTTGTCCGAATTGCGGAATCCACGCTGGTCGCGGGCAAGATCGTGCCGTCCGCTCCGGCGCGCCGCCGGGGGCCCGCCACCTCGTACGAGGAACTGGCGCGGATCTCCGCGCGGGCCTGGCGGCCGGTGGAGAGCGAGCAGCTCGGCTCCTGGGAGCTGCGGGCGGCCGGCGGCTTCACGCGGCGGGCCAACTCGGTGCTGCCGACCGGCGACCCGGGACTGCCGCTGGACGAGGCGCTGACCGCCGTACGGGACTGGTACGCGGCTCGCGGGTTGCCCGCGTACATCCAGACCGCCACCGGGGCCGAGGGCACGCAGGAACTGCTCTGCGCGGAGCTGGAGGCGCGCGGCTGGACGCGTGAGGTGACCGCGGAGCTGTGGATCGGCTCGCTCGCGCCGATCGCGGACCGGGAGGTCGCCGGGGCCCCCGAGGTCGTGCTCTCCCGCGAGGCGGACGAGGCGTGGCTCGGCCGCTACCAGCGCAAGGGGCTCGGTGAGGTCGCGCTGAAGGTGCTGAGGAGCGGGCCCTCGGTGTGGTTCGCGACGGTGCCGGGTGACGAGGGTGGCGCGCCGGCCGCCATCGGGCGGTGCGTGGTGGACGGGCGGTGGGCCGGATTCGCCGCCGTGGAGGTCGACCCGGCGCAGCGCCGCCGGGGACTGGCCGGGGCCGTCATGGTCGCCCTGGCCCGGCGGGCCCTGGACGAGGGCGCCTCGGCGGCCTGGCTCCAGGTGGAGACGGACAACACGGCCGCGCGGGCGCTGTACGCCGGAATGGGGTTCGGGGCGCATCACGCGTACCACCACTACCGCGCGCCGCGGACGCCCGGTGATCGCGCGCCACAGCCGCCCGGCGGCGACCGGTATCGATCGGTGTGAGAGGGCACGAGCCAGCTATGCGTCGTCCACCTCTTCCCCCGGAGCCCGAGCGGGCCGCCGAGTGCCGTCGGCGGTTCGCCGAGGAGGCACGCTCCGAGCGGCCCGATCTGTCGTTGCTGTGCCTGCTGCTGGGGGCGACGGCGGACGGGTCGCTGGACGAGGCGGGGCTCGACGCGGCGCAGATCGAACTGGACGAGCTGGCGGGCCAGTTGCCGTTCCGCCCCGGCGGCCCCCGCTCCTGGGCCATCGCCCTCGCCGAACTCCTCGGAGAGCGCCACGGCTTCGGCGGCTCGCCCGCCGACTACCAGCGGCTGGAGTCGTCGCTGCTGCATGCCGTCCTGCGGCGGCGGCGCGGGCTGCCCATCCTGCTCTCCGTGGTGTGGATGGAGGTCGCCCGGCGGGCCGGCGCTCCCGTGTACGGGGTGGCACTGCCGGGGCACTTCGTCGTCGGCTTCGGTCCCCCGGAGCAGCAGGTGCTGGCCGATCCCTTCGCCGGGGGGCGCGTGCTGACCGGCGGCGACGCGGAGTTGCTCGTGGCGGGTGCCACCGGTGCCCCGCTCGACCCGTCGATGCTCACCCCTGCCGATCCGCTGGACGTTGTCCTGCGGATCCTCAACAACGTCCGGGCGTGGGCTGCGGCTCGGCCCGAGCGTACGGATGTCGCCCTGTGGGCGGTCGAGTTGTCGCTGCTGCTGCCGTCGCATCCTGCCCGGTTGCGGTATGAGCGGGCTCAGCTGCTCGTTCAGTGCGGGGATTTCCTCGGCGGGGCCGCGGAGCTCGACGCTTATGCAGAGGTGGTGGGGGCGGTGGACGAGGCTGCGGCCGAGGGGGTGCGGCGGGCGGCGCACGCTGCGCGGGCCATGCTCAACTGAGCTTGCCGGCCACCCTCCCCTGCCCGGCGGCTACAACCAGCCCTTCTCCCTTGCGATGCGTACCGCCTCTGTTCTGTTGCGCACCGCCAGTTTCTGGATCGCCGTCGAGAGGTAGTTGCGGACGGTGCCCTGGGAGAGGTGGAGGGCCCTGGCCAGTTCGGCGTTGGTGGAGCCGTCTGCGGCTGCGCGGAGGACCTCGCGTTCGCGGTCGGTGAGGGGGTTGGCGCCGCCCGCGAGGGCCGCGGCGGCGAGGGTGGGGTCGATGACCCGTTCGCCGGCGAGGACCTTGCGTACGGCGGCGGCGAGTTGGGCCGCGGGGGCGTCCTTCACCAGGAAGGCGTCGGCGCCGGCTTCCATGGCGGTGCGCAGGTAGCCGGGGCGGCCGAAGGTGGTGAGGATGACCAGCTTGACGCCGGGAAGCTCCTTGTGGACCTCGGCCGCGGCCTCGATGCCCGTGCTGCCGGGCATCTCGATGTCCAGCAGGGCCACGTCCACGTCGTGCGTGCGCGCGGCCTCCAACACCTCGTCGCCGCGTGCGACTTGGACGACGACGTCGATGTCCGGTTCGAGGCCCAGCAGGGCGGCGAGTGCCTCGCGGACCATCGACTGGTCCTCGGCGAGGAGGACCTTGATCGTACGACTCATGCGCCGGATCCTACGGGGTCGCCCACCGCGCCCGCAGAGCCCCGTACCGCGGCCATCGGCACCCGTGCGACCAGCCGGAACCCGTGCCGGACGCGGCCGGCCTCCAGCGCCCCGCCGACCTTCTCCAGCCGCTCGGTGAGACCGGTCAGACCGTTGCCGGGGCCGCCGCCGGAGCCGCCCGACCCGTTGTCCTCCACGGACAGTTCGAGCATCGGGCCGTCGAGGGTCTGGCGGCGGACCAGCTCCACCACGCAGCGCCGGGCCCCGCTGTGCCGTACGACATTGGTGACCGCCTCGCGCAGCACCCAGGCCAGCGCGGACTCGCTCTCCTCGGGGACGTCGGCGAGGTCCGGTTCGGCGGGCAGCTCGGTGGTGACCCCTGCCGCGGTCAACGCGACCTGGGCGCCGGCGAGTTCACCGGCCAGGCGGGGGCGCCGGTAGCCGGTGACGGCCTCGCGGACGTCGACCAGGGCCTGGCGGCTGACGTTCTCGATGTCGGCGACCTGCTGGGCCGCCTTGTCGGGGTGGTCGGGGAGCATCCGGCCGGCCAGCTCGCTCTTCAGGGTGATCAGCGAGAGCGAGTGGCCGAGGAGGTCGTGCAGGTCCCGGGCGAGCCGCAGCCGTTCCTCGTTCGCGGCGAGTTGGGCGACCGTGGCGCGGGCCTTGCGCAACTCGACGGTCGTGCGCACCAGTTGCGAGACACCGGTCATCGCGAAGCCGATGAGCAGCACCAGCAGGACCAGGTCCCACGCGTCCTTCTCCCCGACGTGCAGCCCCACGAGCAGCATCACACCGGCCGTCGCCGGGACCGCCCAGTTCGCGCTCCGCAGCGGGAGGGTCGACCCGCAGGCGACGGAGACGTAGCAGAAGAGGCCGAGCCACGGGGAGCCGAGCGTGTAGGTCAGCAGGACGGCTAGCGCGCCGAGGACGAGGATGTACCCGATGACGAGCCGCCCGGAGAACTGCCTGCTGCCCATGTTCCTGAAGACCAGCGACAGGTAGATCCCGACGAAGGCCGCGAGGCCCAGCCAGCCGGCCACCGTGCCGCCGGTCGTGTGGTGCCCGGAGACCAGATCGTGGACCGGCGCGCTGAGGAAGACGAGCCAGACGCCGATCCACAGGGTCTTGCGCAGGAATTCGCGCCCGTTGCGGGGCGGCTGCCCCATGCGCGTCAGCCGCTCCGTCCGGTCTTCGTCGGAACACTGATCCTCGGTCATGGCGTTCACGCCTTCAGCGTGTCCTTCCGGTACAGCCACGCCGCACCGCCCGTGAACAGGGCGAAGGAGACGGCGAGGATGGCGATGTCCTTGGCGTGCGGGGCGTGGCTCTGTTCGATGGCCTGCCCCAGGGCAGCGTACGCGTGGGTGGGCAGCCACTTGGCGATGTTCTGCAGCCAGTCCGGGAAGGTCGTCGTCGGCATCCACAGGCCGCCGAGCATGGAGAGCCCGAAGTAGGTGATCATCGTGATCGGGCGGACCGCGTCGCCGCTGGCGAGGTAGCCGATGGCTACGCCGAGCGCGGCGAAGACGAGGCTGCCGGCCCAGATGGTGCCGGTGAGCGCGAACCACTGCCAGGCGTCCAGCCGTACGTCCTTCACGGCCGCGGCGACCACGAAGACGATCACGATGGAGGGCAGGCTGATCACGGCGGCGCTGGCGGTCTTGGCGAGGACGTAGCCGCGGCCCGGCAGCGTGGTCAGCCGCAGCTGCCGTACCCAGCCGCTCTCGCGCTCCTTGGCGATGCGCTCGCTGTTGCCCATCAGGACGGCGGTCAGGGCGCCGAAGGAGGCCATGGAGACCATGAAGAAGGTCGGCAGGGTCAGGCCGGTGCCGTCGACCTTGGTGGTGCTGTCGGCGCTGCCCGCGATCAGCAGGAACAGGGCCGAGGGGTAGATCACCGAGAAGAACAGGAACTTGCGGTTGCGCAGGGCGCGGGTGATCTCCAGCTTGATGAGGCTGTTCACTTCGACTCCTCGGCGGCGGTGCGGGTGGCCTCTTCGGCCTCGGTGATGGCGACGAAGGCCTGCTCCAGGCCGAGCCCGGCGACTTCGAGGTTGTGGGGGTAGACGCCGAGCCCGTACAGCGCGTGGACGGTCGCGTCGGCGTCGGTCGACTGGATCCGGACCGTGTGGCCCGACACGTCGATGGAGGTCAGGAAGGGCAGGGCGCGGAGCGGGGTCTCGTCGATCGGACCCGCCAGGTCGAAGGAGACGCGGCGGGCGCCGGCCTTCGCCTTGATCTCGGCGGCGGTGCCGTCGGCGAGGAGCCGGCCCCGGTGCAGTACGAGCACCCGGTCGGCGATGGCGTCGGCCTCCTCCAGGTAGTGCGTGGCGAAGAGCACCGTGCGGCCCTGGTCGGCCTGTTCGCGCATGGTGGCCCAGAAGGCCTGGCGGGCGGAGACGTCCATGCCGGTGGTCGGCTCGTCGAGGACGATCAGGTCGCTGTCGCCCGCGGTGGCGAGTGCGAAGCGGACGCGCTGTTCCTGGCCGCCGGAGAGCTTGTTGACCTTGCGGTCGGCGATCTGGGAGATGCCGGCGCGGGCGAGCACGTCGGTGGGGCGGTACGGCCGCGGGTGCAGATCGCAGGCGAGCCTGACCAGCTCGGCGACGGTGACCTCGTCCATCAGCCCGCCGCTCTGCAGCATGGCGCCCACGCGTCCGGCGACGATCGCCTCACGCGGGCTGGTGCCGAACACGCGGACCGTGCCGCTGTCGGCCTGCTTGAGGCCGAGGAGCAGGTCGAGGGTGGTCGACTTGCCGGCCCCGTTCGGGCCGAGCAGGGCGACGGTCTCGCCGGGGTGCAGATCGAGCGTGAGCCCGTCCACGGCCCGCACGTTGCCGTAGGTCTTGGTCACCTGGTCGAACCCGACCACCGAGCCGGTGGTCCGCTCCGGTGTCGTCTCCGCTGTCGTCGTCATGTGATCCATGGTGGCCGCGGCGGGCCTGCGCCCGTCAGTGCCGACTGTCGCGACTCCGGGATGACAGATGTCATGGGCGATACGGTGATCTTCGTGCGCGGGGTCGGATCAGGGGCGCCCGTGAACCGGCTTTTCTTGTTGGGGGACCCATGAGACTCACCGTGCTCGGCGGCTGCGGTGCCTGGCCCACCGCCGACCGGGGATGCAGCGGCTACCTCGTCGAGGACTCGGGCTTCCGGCTGCTCGTCGACCCCGGCTACGCCACCTTCCCGCGGCTGCTCGGCCACTGTGCCGCCGAGGCCGTCGACGCCGTGTACGTCACCCACGGCCACTCCGACCACTGCGCCGACCTCAACCCGCTGCTGCGGGCCCGCGCACTCGCCGCCGACCCGCCGCCCCCGCTGCCGCTGTACGCCCCCTCCGGCGCCCTCGACGCGGTCCTGGCGCTCGACCGCCCGGGGATGGTCGCGCCCGCGTACGTCCGCAGGGACTTCACGCCCGGCGAGAGCCTCGCCGTCGGCCCGTTCACGGTGGAGACGGAGCCGCTGCCGCACCACCTGCCGAACGCGGGGCTGCGTCTCTCGGCGGGCGGCAGCGTCCTCGCGTACACCGGCGACACCGGCCCGAGCCCCGCGATCGCGCGCCTCGCCCGCGCCGCCGACGTACTCCTGTCCGAGGCGACGTACCCGCACGAGGTCCCCGAGGAGGACCGGCCGTACCTGCTGACGGCCCGTCTGGCGGGGCGGTACGCGGCCGAGGCGGGCGTCGCGCGGCTGCTGCTCACCCACCTCTGGCCGGGCACCGACCCGGCGACCGCCGTACGGGCGGCGGTCGAGGCCTACGACGGCCCGGTCGAGGTCGCGACGACGGGCCTGACGGTCACGTTCTGACTCCCGCTCCGGCACGGGGAGCTTCTGACGCGCCGGGCGTGGACGGACGCCGACTCGTGGATCCGGGCGTACGACGAGAGGGCGCCCGGATCATGGATTCCATGATCCGGGCGCCCTCTCGGACGAACGAGTCGGCCGGTCAGCTGGGGTTCGTGTCGATCGTGACGATCCGGTCCGCCGCCGTCGCGCCGCGCAGGGCCTTGGCAAGGGCCGAGGCGACGTCCTGGGGGCTGACCGGCTTCTTGCTGCCGTCGCCCTTGGCGATCGTGACTCCGTTGAAGGCGCCGCCGTACAGCCCCTTGAGGACGTCGAGGTCGTAGTGCTCGACCAGCTTGCCGTCGACCGCCCGCACGCTCAGGAACTTGTAGATCGAGTTCTGCGGGCTGAAGGAGACGAAGTGCGTGGCGTCCGTGCGCACCGTGACCAGGCCCGACATCGCCGGTTTCGCGAACGCCTTCATCATCCGGTCGACCTCGGAGTTCGGGACCGTCGGCTGCCGGGTCGTGGTGGCGACCTTGACCGGCGTGGTCGCGTCGGTCTCCACCTGGGTGCGGTAGGCCTCCTCGACGGCCTTCATGGACGGCGCGACGTCGATGCCCTTGCCCGCCTTGCCGTAGACGGCGACGGCCTTGCCGGACTGGAACTTGATCGTGCCGTCGCTCGACGAGCCGGAGCCGCCCGCGACGCCCTCCAGCGCGGCCTGGAGCTTCTCCTTGTCGACGGGCATGACGGGGTCGATCACGCGCTCCTGCCCGAACAGCGAGCCGAACACCGAGACCGGGTTGTAGTCGCTGGTCGCGGCGGCGCTGACGGTGGCCTTGCTGTCGAGCTGGAGGCCCGACTGGTCCGGCTTGATGGACACCGTGTCGCCGTCGACCGACAGCTTCAGCGCCTTGTTAGTGCGGTCGCCGAAGGCGTCGTCGAGCTTCTTGACGGCCTCGTCGCGCGTGCCGCCGCCGATGTCGACGCCGAGCACGGTGGTGCCCTTGGGCACGTCGGAGTGGTTCATCAGGAGCCCGGCGCCGTAGGCACCGCCGCCGATGACCACCACGCCGGCGACGAGGAGCTTCAGCTTGCTGCGCCCCTTCTTCTTCTTGGCGGCGGGCTTGGCGGAGGCCGCGGGAGACGGCGAGACCGGCTCCGGCAGCTTCGGCGGGGTGTGCGGCAGCGGTCCGTCGGTGTGCGCGCCCGGCCCGAACGGGGAGTTCTGGGCGGGCGGGACGACGGGGATGCCGCTGGTCAGGGTGTGCCCGGAGACGTTGTCGGCGGCTCCGCCGTAGCCCTGGCCGCCCGGTTCGGGGGCCGGCTTCTGCGGCGTGAGGATCGCGGTGTCGTCGCTGAGGCCGCCACCGGGGCCGCCGAGGCCGCTGTGACCGCCGGGGCCGGGGTATCCGTTGCCCGGGCCGCCGGGGGCGCCATTGCCCATGCCGGGTCCGCCCGGTCCACCGGGTCCACCGGGTCCGCCCGGCCCCGCGGCCAGGCTGCCCGGGCGTACGCCGGGTCCGGCCGGGGGCACCAGCGGCCCGTCGCCCGTGACCGGGCCGCCGGTCGGGCCGCTCGGGCCGCGGCCGGTGCCGTCGGGGAAGTCCGAGAAGTACGGGAGGTCGTCGCGCCGGGGTTCGCCGGTGCCGTCGGAGCCGGGCACCGGGAAGGAACCGGTGCTGCTCATCGGACTGCCCGCCATCGCCGCGGAGACGTCGAAGGATCCGGTGCCGCCGCCGTGGCCGGGCGCCACGGGACCGGCGCCGGTGGCACCGGGCAGCCCGGCACCGTTCGTACCGCCGCCACCGGGGCGGGGGCCGTTCGCGGCGCCGGGCCGGGGACCGGCACCGTTCGCCGCCGGGGGACGCGCGCCGCCGGGAGCACCCGGTGCACCCGGACGCCCGGAAGGAGCCGAAGCGCCGGATGGTCCCGAAGATCCCGAAGGTCCTGCGGGTGCCGGAGCTCCCGAACCGCCCGGCAGGCCCGCTCCGTTGGTGGAGCCGCCGCCCGGGCCGCCCTTGGGGGCACCGGACTTGCGGGGTGCGAACCAGTCGCTGGTCTTCTCCCCGGCCGGGCCCTCGGGTTCGGCGGAAGCCACTGCGGGCGCGGGCGAACTCGCGACGCCCACGGGCTCCGTACCGCCACCGCCGACACCACCGGCGCCGTCGGCGCCCTCGGCGGACGTGTCGGCGTCCCCCACCGGTGTGCGCACGACGACCGGCGGGATGGGCCGGGATCCGGGGATGTTGATCCGGATCCGGGTCGTCAGCGTGGTCTCGGTCTTGCGCTCCTCCGGAGGCGTGCCGGTGGCCGAACGGCCCGCGTCGGCACCGCTTTCGGACGCGGCAGGCGTGCCGTACGGCGGCGTCCCCGACGGGTACGCCGCTCCACCGCGCCCGTTGGGCCCGGAGGACGAACTGTCAGTTTCACGACTCAAGGCAGGTTCTCCCGGTTGGCTCCGCCGCCCGTGTACTCGATCTCATCTCTGGGGGTCCCCCCTGCTCGAACGGAGTCGAGAGCTCGGGGGAGGCTCGGCGCGCGCACCACCATACTGGCCGTGCCCGGCGCGCAAACCGCGCCCGCGAAGGAAACCCCCACGGGACCCGCACGTCCGTGATACGGAAAAGTGGTACGTCACTTGCCAAGTCGGACGGCGGGGCCGCCCGGTTGCCGCCGTTGTCCAAGCGTGGCGCACATCACACCGACTGCCATACCGCCCAGCAGGAACAGGTAGGAGCCGAGTCCCGCGCCGAAGAGGAAGTCGCCTTCGGGGCGGGTGGAGGTGAGCAGGACGACGGCGATCATCCAGCCGACGGCGGGCGCAAGGGCCCCCGCCCTGGAGCCCGTCGCACGCGATCCGCCGAGGAAGACTCCGGCCGCGCCCGCCAGCGCGAGCAGCAACCCGCCCGGGAACCAGGCGGCTTGCACCAGCGCCCCGGCCGCCCCGACCACGGCGCCGAGCACGAAGAGCCCCAGGTGGGCGACGATCCGCCCGCCGGAGGGCCGCACCAGGGGCTGCGCGAGGGCACTGCCCTGCCTGCCTGCCGTACTCATCGCAAAGCCCCTTCGAACAGGTCCGTCTCACGCGTCTTTGGCGCCCCGGCGCGCTCCGCGCGCACCAACTCGTAGTACTCGGTGGTGAAGAGCGGCTGGGCAAGGTCGTTGGAGAGCACGAACCACGGCTCGGTCACGGTGATCTGGGTGGCGTGCGCGCGCATCGCGGCGGCCTTGGCGGCGGCGTACGCGCTGCCGTCGATCTCGGTGGTGATCACCGAGTCGTCGACCACACCCGGCACGTCGTCGATCGCGGCGGACGCCGAGAAGGGCAGCTTGGGCAGTGCGTCCCGCAGCCGCGCGAAGCTCTCCTCGGCGACCGTGCGCGGCACCCGGTTCCAGTAGGTCTTGGCGATGCGCCAGGGCTCACCGAGGGCGGGCCGGAAGGCGGCGTCGGCGGCCAGCTCGGCACCGCGCATGGCGACGCGATGCGCCTGAATGTGGTCAGGGTGCCCATAACCCCCATCGGGGTCATAGGTGACGAGCACCTGGGGCCGTACCTCGCGGATCACTTCGACGAGGTGGGCGGCGGCCTCGTCGAGGCCGGCGGCCCAGAAGGCGCCGGCGCGGTGGTTCTGCTCGACGCCCATCATCCCGGAGTCGCGGAAACGGCCGGGCCCGCCGAGGAACCGGTGGTCGGTGACCCCGAGCTCCTTCATGGCGGCGGCCAGCTCACCGGTCCGGTACGGGCCCAGGGTGTCCTCGCGGTCGGGCGCGAGGTGCGCGAGCCCGGGCGGGATGACCTCGCCCTCCTCGCCGAGCGTGCAGGTCACCAGCGTCACATGGGCGCCCTCGGCCGCGTACTTGGCCATGGTCGCGCCATTGTTGATCGACTCGTCGTCCGGGTGCGCGTGCACCAGGAGCAGACGCCGGTCGGGCAGTTCCGTCATGGGACCACCCTACGAGGCGACCGCGATCCCCGTTCGGCGCGGCCCGGCCGGCCGTCACCCCAGCTCGTACCCGTCAGAACTTGATGCTGCCGATCATCCCCGCGATGTTCGTCGTCAGCTCGCTGATCGTGGGAGCCATCGTCGAGGAGGCGAGGTAGAAGCCGAGCAGGACGCAGACGATCGCGTGCGCGGCCTTCAACCCTGACCTTCTGACCAGGATGAAGACGATGATCGCCAGCAGCACTACCGCCGAGATCGAGAGTGCCACGGCGGCTCACCTCCAATAACCCAGGGACCAGGGGTCGAACGGGGGGTCGTACGGGGACGGCAAATCCATACAGCAGCCAGCAGGTTCATACCCACACAGCGCTAGTGATCATAACTATCCGTACGCGCGCATCGATCGGCGCACGGCCGCACAAGGGGGCGCATGGCCAATATGGTCGGGGCATGACGACCGAGCCTCTCTCCTTCCCGCGCCTGTACGCGCGTACGCAGCGGTTCACCTGCGGCGCGCCCCGCGCGTTCACCGTGGCCCCCGACGGTTCCCGTGTCGTGTTCCTGCGTTCCCGCTCCGGTACGGACCGGGCGAATCTGCTGTGGGTCCTCGATGTCGCGGACGGCGCCGAGCGTGTCGCCGCCGATCCGCTCGCGCTGCTCGGAAGCGCCGACGAGCAGTTGTCCGCGCAGGAGCGGGCCCGCCGCGAGCGCAGCCGGGAGGGCGGTGCGGGAGTCGTCGGCTATGCCACCGACGCAGCAGCGGAGTTGGCCTCTTTCGCCTTGTCGGGGCGGCTTTTCACGGCGGAGCTGCGGGCCGGCACGGCGCGTGAACTGCGCGTCCGCGGGCCGGTGATCGACCCGCGCCCCTCCCCCGACGGGCGGTTCGTCGCGTACGTCGCGGGCGGCGCCCTGCGGGTGGTCGGCGCCGAGGGCGGGGACGAACGGGCGCTGCTGGAGCCGGAGTCGGAGACGGTTTCCTACGGGCTCGCCGAGTTCATCGCAGCCGAGGAGATGGGGCGCTCGCGCGGCTTCTGGTGGTCGCCGGAGTCGGACCGGCTGCTGGTCGCCCGGGTCGACGACGCGCCCGTGCGACGGTGGTGGATCTCCGATCCCGCACATCCGGAGCGCGATCCGCAGCAGGTCGCCTACCCGGCGGCGGGCACCCCCAACGCGGACGTACGGCTCTTCGTGACCGGCCTGGACGGGACGCGCACGGAGGTCGCCTGGGACCGCGCCCGCTACCCGTATCTGGCGCATGTGCACTGGTCAGCGGCGGGGGCGCCGCTGATTCTGGTGCAGGCGCGGGACCAGCACAGCCAGCTTTTCCTGGCCGTGGACCCGGACACCGGGGTGACGCGGATGGTGCACGCGGACGAAGATCCACAATGGCTTGATCTTTTCCCTGGCGTGCCGTGCTGGAGCCCCGGCGGACAGCTCGTGCGGATCGCCGACGAGGGCGGCGCGCGCGTCCTCGCGTTCGGCGAACGCCTGCTGACGGGACCGCAGTTGCACCTGCGCGCGGTGCTCGACGTGTCGGACGACAACGTGCTGGTCTCGGCGTCGGCGGGCGAGGCGGCGGCCGCCCCGGAGATCGGCGAGGTGCACGTGTATCGCGTCAACGAACTCGGAGTGGAGCGCGTCTCGCAGGAGCCCGGCGTGCACTCCGCGGTGCGCGCCGGGGGCGTGACCGTGCTGGTTTCGGCGACGGTCGACCGGCCGGGTGCCCAGGTGCAGGTGCTGCGCGACGGCAGGAAGACGGCGACCGTGGCGTCGTACGCGGAACATCCCGGTATGTCCCCGCGCATGACCCTCACCCAAGGGGGCGCACGCAGGGTGCCGTGCGCCGTGCTGCTCCCCCGGGACTACCGGGAGGAGCAGGGCCCGCTGCCGGTCCTCATGGACCCCTACGGCGGCCCGCACGGACAGCGCGTGGTCGCCGCCCACAATCCGCACCTGACCTCGCAGTGGTTCGCCGACCAGGGCTTCGCGGTGATCGTCGCCGACGGGCGGGGCATGCCGGGCCGCTCCCCCGCCTGGGAGAAGTCGATCAAGGACGACATGGCCGCGATCGTGCTCCAGGACCAGATCGACGCCCTGCAGAGCCTCGCGGAAACCTTCCCGCTGGACCTGACCCGGGTCGCCATCCGCGGCTGGTCCTTCGGCGGCTATCTGGCGGGGCTCGCGGTGCTGCGCCGCCCTGACGTGTTCCATGCGGGCGTCGTGGGAGCGCCGGTCACCGACCAGCGCCTGTACGACACCCACTACACCGAGCGCTATCTCGGCGACCCGAACACGCAGCCCGAGGTGTACGCCGCGAACTCGCTGATCGACGACAACGGTCTGGTCACGGCCGCCGAGCCCGCGCGCCCGATGCTGATCGTGCACGGCCTCGCCGACGACAACGTGGTGGTGGCCCACAGCCTCCGGCTGTCCTCCGCGCTGCTCGCCGCCGGCCGCCCGCACGAGGTGCTCCCGCTCTCCGGCGTCACCCACATGACCCCCCAGGAACAGGTCGCGGAGAACCTGCTGCTGCTCCAGGTGGACTTCCTGCGTCGTGCCCTGCATCTGGGCTGAGCACGGCAACGGGCCGGAGCGACATGGCGCGCCCCGGCCCGTTTACGGCACCCGCACGGCCGTACGCTGCACAGCCTGACGCGTCCGTATATCGGGACCGCTTCCGCTAAGTTGCCTGCGTGTAAACCAAGTTCGTGCGGGTTTGTACCGCTATTCCTCCTGCTCGGGCGGCACGACCTGCTTCTCCTCCGCGAAGTGGCACGCCGAGTCGTGCGCGGCCGGGCCCTGGACGAGCCGGAACTCCGCGGGCACCGCGAGCAGCGGGACCTCCAGCGTGCAGCGCTCCTGTGCCTTCCAGCAGCGGGT
This sequence comes from Streptomyces sp. R21, assembly GCF_041051975.1. Taxonomy (GTDB): domain Bacteria; phylum Actinomycetota; class Actinomycetes; order Streptomycetales; family Streptomycetaceae; genus Streptomyces. The sequence goes on from NZ_CP163435.1 coordinate 3,683,253, forward strand.
GCGGAAGCGGCACCCGGACGGGATGTTCGCCGGGGACGGCACGTCGCCGGTGAGGATGATCCGCTCCCGGTGCTCGCGGGCCTCGGGGTCCGGGACGGGCACGGCGGACAGCAGGGCCTGTGTATAAGGATGCGTCGGGTGGTCGTAGATCTCGGCGTCCCTGCCGGTCTCCACGATCCGCCCGAGGTACATCACGCCGACCCGGTCGGAGATGTGCCGCACGATGGAGAGGTCGTGCGCGATGAAGACGTAACTCAGGTCGAACTCGTCCTGGAGCCTGTCGAGCAGGTTGATCACCTGCGCCTGGACGGACACGTCGAGCGCCGAGACCGGCTCGTCGGCGACGATGATCTCGGGGCGCAGGGCCAACCCCCGGGCGATGCCGATGCGTTGGCGCTGGCCGCCGGAGAACTGGTGCGGATAGCGGTTGATGTACTCGGGGTTGAGCCCGACCACGTCCAGCAGGTCCTGGACCTTCTGCCTGCGGTCGCCCTTCGGCGCGACCTCGGGATGGATCTCGTACGGCTCCCCGATGATGTCGCCGACGGTCATCCGGGGATTGAGCGAGGTGTACGGGTCCTGGAAGACCATCTGGATGTTGCGGCGCACCGCCTTGAGGGCCTTGCCGGACAGCTTGGTGATGTCCTCGCCCTTGTACTTGATCGACCCGGCGGTCGGCTTCTCCAGGTTGACCAGCATCTTGGCCACCGTCGACTTGCCGCAGCCGGACTCACCCACGATGCCGAGGGTCTCGCCCTTGCGCAGTTCGAGGTCGACGCCGTCGACGGCCCGGACGGCGCCGATCTGCTTCCTGAACACGATCCCCTGGGTGAGCGGGTAATGCTTGACCAGGCCGCTGACTTCGAGAAGCAGCTCGGTTGTCGTGTCTGCCGTCTTCTCCATCGTCGTCTCAGCCATGGAGGCACTCCCTCCAGAAGAAGCAGGCACTTCTGCGTTCCTCGTCCACCTCCGCGAGCGGCGGTACGTCGGTCCGGCAGACGTCCTGGGCCATCGGGCAGCGGGGGTTGAAGGCGCAGCCCGGCGGGATGTGCATCAGGTTCGGCGGCAGGCCCTTGATGGCGTAGAGCTCCTGACCCTTCTGGTCCAGGCGCGGGATCGACTCCAACAGGCCCTTGGTGTACGGGTGGGCGGGCGCCTTGTAGATGTCGTGCACCGGCGCCGACTCGACGATCCGGCCCGCGTACATCACGGCGATCTTGTCGGCGACGTCCGCGACCACGCCGAGGTCGTGGGTGATGAGGATGAGCCCCATGTTGAGCTCGCGCTGCAACTCGGCCAGCAGGTCCATGACCTGGGCCTGGACGGTGACGTCGAGGGCGGTGGTCGGTTCGTCGGCGATGATCAGCGCGGGTTCGAGCGCCAGCGCCATGGCGATCATGATGCGCTGGCGCATGCCGCCGGAGAACTGGTGGGGGTAGTCGCGCACCCGCTCGGCGGCGGCCGGGATCCGCACCCGTTCCATCAGCTCGATCGCCTTCGCGCGGGCGTCCTTGCGGGACATCCCGCGGTGCACGGTGAACATCTCGCCGAGCTGGTCGCCGACGGAGAGCACCGGGTTGAGGGAGGACAGCGCGTCCTGGAAGATCATCGCCATCTCGGCGCCCCGGACCTTGCGCCGCTCCTCCTCCTTCAGCTTGAGCAGGTCCTTGCCCTGGAAGAGGATCTCGCCGCTGGTGATCTTCCCGGGCGGCATGTCGAGGATGCCCATCACGGCCTGCGCGGTCACCGACTTGCCGGAGCCGGACTCGCCGAGCACGGCGAGCGTCTCACCCTCGTCCACGCTGTAGTTGACCCCGTTGACGGCCTTGGCGACACCGTCCCGGGTCCTGAACTCCACGTGCAGATCACGCACTTCGAGCAGCATGACGGTGGCTCACCTCAGCTTCGGGTCGAGGGCGTCGCGCACCGCGTCGCCGAGCATGATGAAGGCGAGCACCGTGATCGCCAGGGCCCCGGCCGGCCACAGCAGCATGTGCGGGGCCTGGCGGATGTACTGGGACGCCGAGGAGATGTCGATTCCCCAGGACACGGTCGGCGGCTTCAGCCCGACGCCGAGGTAGGAGAGCGTCGCCTCCAGCGCGATGTACGTACCGAGCGCGATGGTCGCCACGACGATCACCGGGGCGACCGCGTTCGGCGTGATGTGCCTCAGCATCAGACGGGAGTTGGAGGCGCCGAGGGCGCGGGCCGCCTGGACGTAGTCGTTCTGCTTGGTGGTGATGACGGAGCCGCGCGCGATACGGGAAATCTGCGGCCAGCCGAGCAGCACCATGAACCCGATGACGGGCCAGATCGTATTACTGGTGACGACGGAGAGGAGGACCAGACCGCCGAGGACCACCGGGATCGCGAAGAACATGTCGGTGATCCGGGACAGGACCGCGTCTCCGATCCCGCCGAAGAACCCGGCGAGCCCGCCGAGCACCGAGCCGAGGATCGCTACGCCGAGGGTGGCGCACACGCCGACGCTGATGGAGATGCGCGTGCCGTACACGGTCCGCGTGTAGACGTCGCAGCCCTGTCCGTCGTACCCGAAGGGGTGTCCGGGCTGCGAGCCCTCCTGGGCCTTGGCGAGGTTGCAGTTGAGCGGGTCCCCGGAGGCGATCAGCGAGGGCCAGATCGAGATGATCACCAGGAAGAGGATGACGAGCCCGGAGATGAGGAAGACGGGGTTGCGCCGCAGGTCCCGCCAGGCGTCGGACCACAGGCTCCTGGGCTTCTCCTGCGGTCCTGTGCCTTCCGGTCCACCGGGCGTCTTCTCCAGCGTCTCGGCCTCACTGCTGCCGAGGTCCATGGTGCCTCCCATCCCGGTCGGGGCGATGGCGAGGTCGTCGGGAGGAGGACCTACCGGCCTGGCGGGCAAGGGTCCCGACCCCGAGTGCGCCTCTGGCTCGTACGGCGGCTGCTCAGGCATAGCGGATCCTCGGGTCGAGTACGGCGTAGAGGAGGTCGACGAGCAGGTTGGCGATCAGGAACACGAGGACGAGCACGGTCACGAAGCCGACGACGGTCTGCGTGTTCTGCCGCACGATGCCCTGGTAGAGCTGGTAGCCGACGCCGTGGATGTTGAAGATCCGCTCGGTGACGATCGCGCCGCCCATCAGTGCGCCGATGTCCGTGCCGATGAAGGTGACCACGGGGATCAGCGAGTTGCGCAGCAGGTGCTTGGTGATCACCCGGCGCCGGGGCAGCCCCTTGGCGACGGCCGTACGGACGTAGTCGGACCGCTTGTTCTCCGCGATGGAGGTCCGGGTCAGCCGGGTCACGTACGCGAGGGAGACGGAAGCGAGAACCAGGCCGGGCACGATCAGTTCGCTGAACGTGGCTTCCGGGGAGACCGACGGTTTGATCCAGCCCCACTCGACGCCGAGCAGCAGTTGCAGCAGCAGACCGGTGACGAAGGTCGGCACGGAGATGACGACGAGGGTCAGCAGCAGGACGCCGGTGTCGACGGGCTTTCCACGGCGCAGTCCGGTGATGACGCCCAGCACGATGCCGATGACGATCTCGAAGAGGATCGCGACGATCGTCAGCCGGATGGTGACCGGGAAGGCGCTCTTCATCAGCTCGGTGACCTCCTGCCCGTTGAAGGCGGTACCGAAGTCGCCGGTGAAGACCTTCCCCATGTAGTGCAGGTACTGAACGAACACGTTCTCGTCGAGGTTGTACTCCTTGCGCAGCTGCGCGGCCGTGGCGGGGTCGCACTGGCGGTCGCCGCACAGTCCCGCGATGGGGTCGCCCATCACGTACACCATGAGGAAGATCAGCAGGGTGGCGCCGATGAAGACCGGGATCATCTGCAGCAGACGCCGGATTACGTACCGTCCCATGGGGGCTCCGGGGGTAGATGGGGGCGGCCGCCGCACGGCGGCCGCCCCCGCGGCTCAGCTGACCTTGATCTCGTTGTAGACGGGGACGCTGAACTGGTTGAGCGCCACGTTCGAGACCTTGTCCGAGTAGCCGGCGCTGCCGTTCTGGTACCAGAGCGGGATGGCGGCCATGTTGTCGCGCACGACCTCCTCCGCCTGCTGGAAGAGCTTCACGGCCTTGGCGCGGTCGGTCTCGGCGTTCGCCTGGTTGACCAGCTTGTCGAAGTCCTTGTTGGACCACTGGCCGTCGTTGGAGGAGGCGTTCGTGTAGTACAGGGGCTGGAGGAAGTTCTGGATCAGCGGGTAGTCCATCTGCCAGCCGGCCCGGAACGGACCGGGCATCTTGTGCTGCCCGATCTGGTTGCGGAAGTCGGCGAAGGTGCCGACCGGGTTGCCGACGCAGGCCTTGTTGTTGCCCATCGCGTTGTTGATGGAGTTGCAGACGGCGTCCACCCACTCCTTGTGCGAGCCGGTGTCCGCGTTGTACGAGATCTTGACCTGCCCGCCGGGGATGCCGCCGCCCTCCTGGACCAGCTTCTTCGCCTCGGTCGGGTCGTACTTGCAGGCGTCGCCGCACAGGCCGTCCTGGAAGCCGCCCTTCTCGCCGAGGACGGGCGAGGTCCAGTCGGTGGCCGGGGTACGGGTCTTCTGGAAGATCGTCTCCGTGATCTGGTCACGGTTGATCGCCATGGACAGGCCCTTGCGGACCTTCTCCACTCCGCTCGCGTTCCACTTCTTGTCGTAGAAGGGGAAGGCCAGGGTCTGGATGATGCCTGCGGGGGTGTTGATGTACCGGCCGCTCAGGTCGCTCTTGGCGTTCTTGAGCTGGGCGGCGGGCACGTCGTCGACGAGGTCGAGGTTGCCCGCGAGCAGGTCGGTGTAGGCGGTGTTGTTGTCGGTGTAGACCTTCAGGTCCACCCCGCCGTTCTGCGCCTTGTCCGTACCGGAGTAGCCGTCCCACTTGCGCAGGGACATCTTCGAGCCCTTGGTGTAGGAGTCGATGGTGTACGGGCCGTTGCCGACCGGCTTCTTCACCCAGGCCGCGTGGTCGTCGAAGAACGCCTTGGGCAGCGGCGAGTAGGCGGCGTAGCCGAGGGTGTCGGGGAAGGTCGAGAACTTCTGGTTGAGCTTGACGGTGAAGGTGTTGGTGCCGGTGACCTTCAGCCCGGAGAGGGTGTCCGCGCTCTGGCTGCCGGTGTCGGGGTGGACCTTGTCGTAGCCGTCGATGTACCCGAAGAAGTACGCGTTCTTCTGGTTGTTCTTCAGGCTCGCCCCGTAGTTCCAGGCGTCGACGAAGGACTTGGCGGTGACGGCCTCGCCGTTGCTGAACTTCCAGCCATTTTTGATGGTGATGGTGAAGTTCTGCGAATCGGTGGTCTCGATCTTGTCGGCCAGCATGTCCTGGGCGGCGCCGGTCTTGGCGTCGTACCGCTTCAGACCGCGGAAGATCATGTCCAGGACCTTGCCGCCCTGCACCTCGTTGGTGTTGGCCGGCTCCAGCGGGTTCTGCGGGTCACCCCAGGAGGAAGCGACGACTCCGGTGCCGTTTCCGCCACCGCCGCTGTCGCCCCCTCCGCCTCCGCAGGCGGTCGCCGCGAGGGCTACCGCAGCCGCGCATGCGGCCCATTTGGCGTGCGTGGCTCCACGCATGGAGTGCCTCCTCAGAGTGCGCTGTGCCTTTTCGCCAATATCAGGGCAGCCAGCACATACCGCACATTTACGCCACCCGTTCGGGGGTGCGCGGGGCGCCGCCGAGCGACCCGGAAGTGCGGCGCAACGGATCTTCGACATTCGATGCTGAACCGTTTGAAAACGTGCACCCTATGTACGCATTCCGAGACTCGCGCGTCCGCATATCGAACCTCTTGCCTGGTTTGCCCAGTTGAGTCCGAATCCGGACACAGAACGGCCACAGAGCACTACACGCGTAGTTACGCTAAGGTCAAACAAAAGTAAAGAAGGTAAAGACAAAACCAAGGGCGGCGAGAATTTATTGACCTTGAATGAATTGCGTTGAAAAAGTCCGGCGTAGCCCGTAGGCGAACCCTGCGGAATCGTTGACCCCTCCGGGCCTGGAGCACCATGACACCCCCTACTCCGTCCGCGGCCGCCCCACTTGAGGTGACCGACGAAGACGCCGCGATACAGACGAAGTCCCCCGCCCCCAAGGGCGGTGAGAGCAAGTCTCCCGGGCGACTCGCCTGGACCCGCTTCAAACGGGATCGCTCGGGTGTCATCTCCGCCTACGTGGTGATCTTCTTCTTCGTCGTGGCGATCGGCGCACCGCTGATCTCCAAGCTCTACGGCAAGGATCCGTACACCACGTACGGCATGAACATCCCTGGCCTGCTCAACGAGTTCAACTTCCCGATCAAGGCCAACGGCGGCATCAGCAGCGAGTTCTGGTTCGGCATCGAACCGCAGCTCGGGCGCGACGTCATGACGTTCCTGCTCTACGGCATGCGCAACTCGCTGCTCATCGCGACCGCGGCCACCCTGATGACGACCCTGCTCGGCGTCGTCATCGGCATCACCGCCGGCTACCTCGGCGGCAAGACCGACTACTTCGTCGGCCGTGTGATCGACATCCTGCTGGCCTTCCCGCAGACGCTGTTCTTCATCGCCTTCTGGCCCGTCGTCCTGGCGATCTTCGTCGCCCCGGACGAGAACACCCCGATCTGGCTGACGGTCACCAGCCTCATCCTCGTGATGACGGCCTTCGGCTGGGCCTCCATCGCCCGTCTGCTGCGCGGCGAGGTACTCGCCCTGCGCGAGCGGGAGTTCGTCGAGGCGGCCAAGGTCACCGGCGCCTCACCGGCGCGGATCATCTTCAAGGAACTGCTGCCCAACCTCTGGACGCCGATCCTGATCCAGTCCACGCTGCTGCTCCCCGCCTACGTCACGGCCGAAGCGGGTCTCGCGTTCCTCGGTGTGGGTCTCACGGACCCCACCCCCGACTGGGGCGTGATGCTCCAGTTCGGCGCCAAGTACTACCAGGACGACATCACCTTCATGCTCTTCCCGGGCCTGTCGATGGTGATCTTCGTAGTGGCCTTCAACCTGCTCGGTGACTCGGTCCGCGACGCGCTGGACCCGAAGACCAAGCGCTGATCTCCCCCCTCCGGCCCGGGCGACGGGGCCCGGCCGGAGTGCACCCCGCACCTCTCCCATCCACAAGAACGGGCCAGGCATGTCTCTTTCCCGCAGAAACTTCGTCATAGCGACGTCTGTCGCCGCGGCAGGCTCCACGCTGCTGTCCGCGTGCAGCAGCGGCGACTCCGGCAGCGGCAGCGGCACTCCGAGTGGCGGCGCCACGGAGTACACCGGCGCCAAGGTCACCGTCGGTACCAAGGCCGACTCGACCGGTCCGGCTCCGGAGATCGCGGGCGCGAAGAAGGGCGGCACGATCTACGGCCTGGCCCCCGACGACTTCTCGCACCTCGACCCGGGGCGCATCTACTACGCGTACAACTCCACCGTCGCGCTGCTCCTGCACCGCTGCCTCACCGGCTACAAGATCGACTCGGCCGGCAAGCAGAAGCTGGTCGGCGACCTCGCCACGGACACCGGCACCATGTCCAACGGCGGCAAGACCTGGACCTTCACGCTGAAGGACGGTCTGAAGTGGCAGGACGGCACCGAGCTCACGGTCGAGGACGTCCGCCACGGCATCGAGCGCCTGTGGGCCAAGTACATCATCGAGTCCGCCAGCTACGTCCAGATCGCCCTCACGGGCAAGGGCGGCAAGTGGCGTGACGCGTACGAGGGCCCCTACAAGGGCAAGCACCTCAGCGAGATCGTGACGGACAAGGCCAAGAAGACCATCACGTTCAACCTGGCCGAGGCCCGTCCGGACTTCAACTTCACGATGGCGATGCACTCGTACGCCGCGGTGTCCCCGAAGTTCGACACCAAGGAGAAGTACGACAAGAACCCGGCCTCCTGCGGGCCGTACAAGATCAAGAGCCACACCACCGACAAGTCGATGGTGCTCGTCCGCAACGCGAGCTGGGACCCGGCGACGGACTCGATCCGCAACGCCTACCCGGACGGCTTCGAGTTCGACTTCGGCATCGAGACCCTCGACGGTGTCGACCGCCTGATCGCCTCCTCGGGCAAGGACGCGTACGCCGTCTCGATCTACAAGGGCGTGCCCGCCGAGCGCATCCAGAAGGTCCTCACGGACCCGGAGATCAAGAAGCGCACCTTCAACGGTCTGCTCACCGGCACGTACTACTACGCGATCAACACCAAGCGCGTCACGGACCTCAAGGTCCGTCAGGCACTGAACCACGCCTGGCCGCTCCAGCAGATCCGGCAGATCTACGGTGGCCCGTCCTCCGGCGACTTCGCGACCACGATCCTCAGCCCCGACATCCTGGGCCGCGAGAAGTTCGACGTCTACGGCAAGCTGAAGAAGCCGCAGGGTGACCCGGCGGCCGCGAAGAAGCTGCTGAAGGAAGCCGGCAAGGAGGGCATGAAGATCGTCTACGCCTTCCCGCAGGACCCGACCTACAACAAGACCAAGGTCGTCATCGAGAACGCGCTCAAGGCGGCCGGCTTCACGCCGATCATCAAGCCCGTCGACTCGACGACGTACTACGACCAGGTCCAGAAGGTCGACAACAGCTACGACGTCATGTGGTTCGGCTGGTCCCCGGACTGGCCGACCGCCTACACGATGATCCAGCCGCTGTTCGACAGCGCCAACATCGGCGACGGTCTGTACAACGTCTCGCAGACCAACATCCCGTGGATCGACGCGGGCGTCCAGAAGGACATGGTCATCGGCGACCAGAAGAAGGCCGGTGAGGCCTGGGCCGCGCTGGACAAGCGGATCATGGAGGAAGTCGCTCCGATCATCCCCGAGATGTACCAGCGCCGTTACTACGTCTACGGCAACAAGGTCGGCGGCGCCCAGTTCGACCCGAACTTCTCGGCGACCCTGCTCTACAAGACGTTCGTGAAGGCCTGACGACCGGCCCTTTAGGCGGGGCGGCCTCGTGCCGCCCCGCCCCTCTTCCCCCTTCGGCATCCGTCAGGAAAACCCACTGCCATGCTCCGCTTCCTTGTTCGACGAATCCTCGGCGCCGCGGTGATCCTCGTGATCATCAGCGCCATCGTGTTCGTCCTGTTCTACGCCGCCCCGCGCGACCCCGCCCGCATCGCCTGCGGCAAGGCCTGCACCCCCGAGACACTGGAGCTGGTGCGGAAGAACCTGGGGATCGCCGATCCGTTTCCCATCCAGTACTGGGACTGGCTCAAGGGCATCTTCGTAGGCCGCGACTACGCGTCCTTCGGACACTGCCCGGCGCCGTGCCTCGGCTACTCCTTCCAGAACCGCGAGCCGGTCCTCGCCACCATCGCGGACCGCTTCCCGACCACCCTGTCGCTGTCGCTCGGCAGCTCGGCCATCTACCTGGTCTTCGGCATCGGCGCGGGCATGCTCGCCGCGGTGAAGCAGGGCAAGGCCGTGGACAAGATCGCCAGCTCGGCCTCGCTGATCGCGTCCTCGATGCAGATCTACGTCGTCGGCGTCCTCGCCACCTGGCTCCTGGTGGACCAGTGGCACCTGCTCGACCGTGCCAGCTACACCCCGTTCCTGGAGGACCCCGCGGCCTGGGCCAAGGGCCTGCTGGTGCCGTGGATCGTGCTCTCCCTGATCTGGACGGCCAACTACACGCGTATGACGCGCTCCCAGATGGTCGAAGTGCTCAGCGAGGACTACGTCCGCACCGCGCGCGCCAAGGGCATGTCGCGCCGTACGGTCTTCTTCCGCTTCGCCTGGCGCGGCGCGATGGGCCCGATCGTCACCATCTTCGGTCTCGACCTCGGTGTGCTGCTCGGCGGCGCCATCATCACCGAGTCGACCTTCAGCCTCCAGGGCCTCGGCATGCTCTCGGTCAAGGCGGTCAGCACCAACGACCTGCCGATCCTGCTCGGTGTCGTCCTGGTCGCCGCGGGCGCGATCGTCGTCTTCAACATCATCGTCGACGCCCTGTACGCCCTCATCGACCCGCGCGTGCGCCTCGCTTAAGGAGAGACCATGAGCACTCCCTTCCTCTCCGTCCGTGACCTCAAGGTGCACTTCTCCACCGAGGACGGTGTCGTCAAGGCCGTCGACGGCCTCTCCTTCGATGTGGAGAAGGGCAAGACCCTCGGCATCGTGGGCGAGTCAGGCTCCGGCAAGTCCGTCACCAACATGGCGGTCCTGGGCCTGCACGACCCCCGCAACACCGCGCTCGACGGTGAGATCCTGCTCGACGGCAAGGAGCTCATCACCGCCACCGAGCGGGAGCTCGAGCAGCTTCGCGGCAACAAGATGTCCATGATCTTCCAGGACGCGCTGGCGTCCCTGTCGCCGTACCACACGATCGGCGCGCAGATCTCCGAGACGTACCGCAAGCACACGGGCGCGTCCAAGAAGGTGGCCCGGGCGCGCGCGATCGAGATGCTCACCCGCGTCGGGATCCCGCAGCCGGACGTCCGGGTGGACGACTACCCGCACCAGTTCTCCGGCGGTATGCGCCAGCGCGCGATGATCGCCATGGCCCTGGTCTGCGACCCCGAGCTGCTGATCGCCGACGAGCCGACCACCGCGCTCGACGTGACGGTCCAGGCCCAGATCATGGACCTGCTCAAGGACCTCCAGCAGGAGTTCGGCACCGCGATCATCTTCATCACCCACGACCTCGGCGTGATCGCCGACATCGCGGACGACGTGCTGGTGATGTACGGCGGCCGGTGCGTGGAGCGCGGCACCAAGAAGGAGGTGCTGCGGCAGCCGCAGCACCCCTACACGCTGGGTCTGCTGGGCTCGATGCCGAGCCTGGAGGGGCCGGTCGACGTGCCCCTGTCACCCATTCCGGGCTCGCCGCCCTCGCTGCTGAACCCGCCCACGGGCTGCCGCTTCCACCCGCGGTGCACCTTCGCGGAGAAGGTCTCGGACGGGCTCTGCTCCACGCAGCAGCCGGCGCTGGAGATCGTGGACGGACGTGGCAGCGCCTGCCACCTCAGCGCCGGGCAGAAGGGCGAGTTCTTCGCCGAGTTCGCCGCCGCTCGGGCCAACTGACGTAAAGAGACGGGACTTCACCACCATGAGCAGCACCAATCCCCTCCTGGACGTCTCCGGTCTGACCAAGCACTTCCCGGTCAAGGGAGGCTTCCCGATCCGTCGTACGATCGGCGCCGTCCAGGCCGTGGACGGGCTCGACTTCCAGGTCGCCGAGGGCGAGAGCCTCGGCCTGGTCGGCGAGTCCGGCTGTGGCAAGTCGACGACGGGCCGGCTGATCACGCGTTTGCTGGAGCCGACCGCGGGCAGCATCTCCTACCGCGGTCAGGACATCACGCACGCGAACCGCCGCCAGCTCGCGCCGATTCGCTCCGAGATCCAGATGATCTTCCAGGACCCGTACGCCTCGCTGAACCCGCGGCAGACGGTCGGCAAGATCATCGCGGGTCCGATGGAGATCAACGGGATCGACCCGGCGGGCGGCCGTGAGAAGCGTGTCCGCGAGCTGCTGGAGACCGTGGGTCTCAACCCGGAGCACTACAACCGCTTCCCGCACGAGTTCTCCGGCGGCCAGCGCCAACGCATCGGGGTCGCCCGCGCGCTGGCTCTGTCGCCGAAGCTGATCGTGGCGGACGAGCCGGTCTCGGCGCTGGACGTGTCCATCCAGGCGCAGGTCGTCAACCTGCTCCAGGAGCTCCAGCGGGACCTGGGTATCGCGTTCGTGTTCATCGCGCACGACCTCGCGATCGTCCGGCACTTCTCGCAGCGCGTCGCGGTCATGTACCTCGGCAAGATCGTCGAGATCGCCGACCGGGCCGACCTGTACGAGAACCCGCGCCACCCGTACACGCGTGCGCTGCTGTCCGCCGTGCCCGAGGCGACGGCGGACGACGTCCCGGCCCGCGACCGCATCCGGCTCGTCGGTGACGTGCCCTCGCCGCTCAACCCGCCGTCGGGCTGCCGCTTCCGCACCCGCTGCTGGAAGGCGACGGAGAAGTGCGCCACGGACGCGCCGCCGCTGGTCCAGGTCGAGGGCAACCGCGAGGGTCACCTCACGGCGTGCCACTACCCGGAAGTCGCGGAGACCGTCCCGGCCCCCCGCCTCTCCAAGGACCGCCTCTCCAAGGACCCCGAGGCCGCGGCCTGACACACCCCTTTCCGTCAGCCACGGCCGACGGAACTGGTTTTCGCCGGCCCATTGACCCGAGCCGAAGCCCAGTTCCCGGGGAAGCGGGGCCCGTACACCCTTGGGGTGTGCGGGCCTTCGCGCGTTTGCCTGTCGCCTGTCTGACGTCGAGCCGCTCACTTTCACGCCGGCTCCACCGGTCCAGGCCTACCACTCAGCCTCGTCGACCTCTGCCTGGGCGACCAATAGAGCGTCGAGGCCCAGCACTTCGCCCACGTCATGACCTGCAGCGAGGACACCGGCAGGGCCGCCACCAGAAGCCTGCACCATGCCTGCGCAAACTTCCGCAGCCTCGCGATCGACCTCACCCACCTCGACGGATGGACGAAGGCCGCGGCAGTGTCCGCATCGATGGTCTTCAGGGCGGCTGCCAGCGATTCCGGCATGGCGGCAGCCTTCGCCCCTTCCCCGGCCATGCGTCATGGCCGAGAGCACCGGGAGAGGTACGTCCCTCGACCGCACCGTCAGGGAGGGCCGTGCCACTGACCCGAGCCCGATCGCCCGCTTCCCTTTCGGGATGCGGGCCTGCACCTTGACGCGGGCTTGGGGCATCGGCCTCGCTACCCTCAGTTCATGGACTACGCCAAGATGCGAGCGATCGCCGAGGAGCTCACGGAGTACGCCGAGCGCCTCGAAGGGTCCTGGAATGTGGAGATCGGACCCTCCGGCCCCTTCCTCGCCATGACGAGTCCTTCGAAGCGCCACAAGGGGACGGTTCGCCGTATCCGCAACCAGCTCAATGCGCAGCTCCCGGCCACCCACCCCGGGTACGTCTGCGAGAACGGCCCCGAGATCGTCTCCCCGTCCAATCCGGACAACGACTACGGCGAGAAGCTCGCTGAATATCCGGCCATGGGCATCGCCCACTACATGATCGTCGACCCCCGCACGGGCACGATCGAAGTGCACTCCGCCCCGTGCAGCGACCGCTATCAGGAAAAGGACCCGTACATCTTCGGCGACACCGTGCCGTTCGGCTCGTGGACGGTGGAAACCGGCGCCTTCCGCCGCTACGGCAAGGCAGGCAACGCCCGGCCTTAGGGCGCTTCTGGGGCAGCCTCCTCCTCCAGCGCCGCCAGCGCCGGGTCCAGCACGATGTCCTCCGCGCGCGCCTCGATCGTCGGGTCCTCGGGGAAGTGGCAGGCGGTCAGGTGGCCCTCGTGGTTGCCGGAGAGGCGGATGAGCGGGGGCTCCTCGGCCGCGCACCTGGCCTGGGCCTTCCAGCAGCGGGTGCGGAAGCGGCAGCCCGACGGCGGGGCGATGGGTGAGGGGACGTCGCCCTCCAGGCGGATGCGTTCCTTCTTGTCGGCGTCGATGTCCGCGTCCGGCACGGCGGACATCAGCGCGTGGGTGTAGGGGTGGCGGGGGCGGGTGTACAGCGACGTGCGGTCCGCGACCTCCACGATCTTGCCGAGGTACATGACGGCGACCCGGTGCGAGAAGTGCCGTACGACGGCCAGGTCGTGGGCGATGAACACGAACGCGATACCCATCTCGCGCTGGACCTCCTGGAGCAGGTTGACGACCTGCGCCTGGATGGAGACGTCGAGGGCGGAGACCGGTTCGTCGGCCACGATCAGCTTGGGTGACAGCGCCAACGCCCTTGCCACGCCTATGCGTTGACGCTGGCCGCCGGAGAACTCGTGCGGGAAGCGGTTGTAGTGCTCGGGGTTGAGGCCCACGGTCTCCAGCAGTTCGCGGACGCGGGCCTCGCGGCCGTCGGGCGGCTGGATACCGTTGATCTCCATCGGCCCGGAGATGATCTTGCCGACCGTCTGGCGGGGGTTCAGCGAGGCGTACGGGTCCTGGAAGATCATCTGGATCTCGGAGCGGATCGGGGCCAGTTGGCGGCGGCTCGCCCGGCTGATGTCCTTCCCGCGGTACGCGATGGTGCCCTCGGTGGGCTCCAGGAGGCGGGTCAGCAGCCGCCCCGTCGTGGACTTCCCGCACCCCGACTCCCCTACCAGGCCCAGGCTTTCGCCGGGGAACACGTCGAAGGAGATGCCGTCCACGGCCTGTACGGCGCCGACCGTACGGCGGATCGGGAAGCCGCCCTTGACCGGGAAGTACTTCTTCAGGTCGCGCACGCTCATGAGGGGTTCGTCCGGTTGCCCGTCCTGGTCCCGCTGCCCGGGGATCGCGTCGACCACCGCGGTGTCCTTCTCGCTCACAGTCAGCCCTCTCAGCCCAGCCGCGGCTTGACGGTCTCGATGAAGATCCGGTTCTTCTGTTCCAGCGTCAGATGGCAGGCGGAGCCGCGCCCCGGCGGGATCTCCGGGCGGACGTCCACACAGCGGTCGGGGCCCTCGACCTCCAGCCGGAAGGCGCAGCGCGGATGGAAGGGGCACCCCGAGGGCGGGTTCAGCAGTGAGGGCGGTGCGCCCGGAATCGGCGTCAAGGGTTCGTCGAGGTCCGCCGACATACGCGGCATGGAGCCCAGCAGCCCCCAGGTGTACGGGTGCCTGGGCGACTTGAGCACCTCGCGGACGGTGCCGCGCTCCACGGCCCGGCCCGCGTACATCACGAGCAGGTCGTCCGCCATGTTGGCGACCACCCCGAGGTCGTGGGTGATCATGATGATGGCCGAACCGAACTCCTGCTGAAGGTCCTTGAGCAGGTCGATGATCTGCGCCTGGACCGTCACGTCGAGGGCGGTGGTCGGCTCGTCGGCGATGAGCAGGTCCGGGTTGCAGACCAGGGCCATCGCGATCATCGCGCGCTGGCGCATACCGCCGGAGAACTGGTGGGGATAGTCGTTGACGCGCTGCTCGGGGTGCGGGATGCCGACCTTCGCCAGCATCTCGACCGCCCGCTCGCGTGCCTCCCGCTTGGACGCGCCGGTGTGCTTGCGAAACGGCTCGCCGATCTGCCGCCCCACCGTGTGGTACGGCGACAGCGCGGTCAGCGCGTCCTGGAAGATCATCGCCATCTTGTTGCCGCGGAGCTTCTCGAGCTCGCTCTCCGTGGCGGTGATCAGCTCCTTGCCGTCGAGGACGATCTCGCCCTCCACGGTGGTCGTCATCGGGTTGTGCAGGCCCAGCACGGTCAGGTTGGTCACCGACTTCCCGGAGCCCGACTCGCCGACGATGCCGAGTGTCGAGCCGCGCTCCACCTCGAAGGAGAGCCCGTCGACCGCCTTGACGACGCCGTCCTCCGTGGAGAACCGCACACGCAGGTCGCGCACCGAGAGGAATGCGTCGGATCCGGTGGGGGCCGGCGCGTCCTCCGGCTTGGTGAGTGTGGTCACGGCGCCATCTCCAGACGGGTCAAGTGGTCGCTGCTTCCACGGTGACGCCCTTCGCGCGGCTACGACAGACGTACGCGTGGATCGATCACCGCGTACAGGGCGTCCACGATGACGTTGAGGAGCAGGATGAACGCGGCGCTGAAGAGCATCACGCCCATCAGCTTGGGCAGGTCCTTGCCGACGACGGACTCCACGGCGAGCCGTCCGATGCCCGCGAGCCCGAAGGTGTACTCGGTGACGACGGCTCCGCCGAGCAGCGCGGAGAGGTCCATGCCGAGGATGGTGGCGATGGGGATGAGGGAGCCGCGCCAGGCGTACCGGAAGAAGACGTACCGCCCCGTCATGCCCTTCGCGCGGGCGGCGCGCACATGTTCCTCCTGGAGCTGCTCGATCATCGCCGAGCGGGACATCCGCGTGTAGTTGGCCGTGAAGATGACGGACATCACCAGCCAGGGGATCAGCAGGCCCGTGAACCACTGGGCCGGATTCTCCGTGAACGGCACGTATCTGGGCTTGTCGAGCCAGCCGGTGCTGTAGACGAAGATGCCAAGAACGATTGGTCCGAGAAAGTAGATCTGCATCGAACTGAGGACCAGCGAGATGCTGCTGAACGTCTTGTCGAGCCAGGTGCCGCGGAAGCGGGCGGCGATGAGACCGGTGCCGAGGCCGACGACGAGGAACACGATCAGGCCGCCGATGGTGAGGGACAGCGTGAGCGGGAAACGGTCCATGAGCGTGTCCCAGACCATCTGCTGGTCGCGGAAGGACACCCCGAAGCAGGGCGCCGCGCAGTGCCCCACGGCGAAGTCGCGTCCGGCGAAGATGCCGACGAGGAACTTCCAGTACTGCACCGGGACCGGCTGGTCCAGCCCCAGGTTCTTGTGGATGATCGCCAGCGCGTCCGGTGTGCAGTTCTTGCCGCACGCGAGCGTCGCCGGGTCCTGCGGGATGGCGTAGTACATGAAGAAGGTGAAGGCGCTGATCAGCAAGAGGATGAGCACGGCGCCGAACGTCCGGCGAAGGATGAATCGAAGCATGGTGAACGCTGCTCCCGGTACGGCGGCCAGGGACGGGGGCCCGGGTCCCGGGGGCGCGCCCGCGAGGGCGTGCCCCCGGGACCGCCGGCTCAGCTCTTCAGGAAGACGCGGGTGGGGTCGGTGTAGCTGATGACCGAGGAGTAGCGCAGGCCGCCCACGTTGGAGCCGGCGAGCTGGAACACCTTGACGTAGTAGATCGGCGCGGCCGGGTTCACCTTGGTGCTGATGTACTGGTTGAGCGCGGTCCAGGCCTTGGTGGCCTCCGCCGTGTCCGTGATCTTCAGGATGCGCGCGATCTCGGAGTTGATGTGCTCGTCGTTGACGTGCGAGTAGTTCGACGAACCGTCCTGGATCTGCGTGCCGTCGTACACGGGCGGGAAGACGGTGGACGCCGACGACCAGTCCTGGCCCCAGCCGGTCATGTAGATGTCGAGGCCGTTCTTGACCTTGCCCATCTCCTCGTACCAGGTGGCGTTGTCGAACTCCTTCTTCTGGACGTCCAGGCCGATCTTCGTCAGGGCGTTCTCGACGAGGATGGCCTGCTGCTGGCGGACCGGGATGTTGGAGTAGCCGTAGACGATCCTCTTGCCCTTGGCGCCGGCCTCCTCGATCAGCTTCTTGGCCTTGGCGATGTCACCGTTGGGGTGCCCCGCGCGGTCGAAGGGGTCGAAGTCCTTCTGGTAGCCCGGAAGGGTGGGCGCCATCAGGCTGTTGGCGACCTCACCGCCGTACGCGCCGCCGTCGGCCTTGTACATGGCGACGGACGGCATGGCGTAGGTGATCGCGTCGCGGATCCGCTTGTCCTTGATGCGGTCCATGTTGAAGTTCATCTGCCACACGTAGACGGCATAGCCCTGGACCGTGCGCTTCATCGCCGCGGCGTCGCCGACGACCTTCTGCACCTGGGTGGTTGCCACCTGGCCGGTGAACATGATGGCGTTCTTGGCGTCGCCGCGGTCGGCGAGGAGCGTCTTGGTCTGGTCCTCGTCGTCGTGGTTGATGTCGATGTTGAAGCCGTCGACGTACTGGTGGCGCATCGGGTCGGTCCTGGCGTCCCAGTCGGTGTTCCTGACCAGCTTCAGGTTCTTGCCGGCCTTGAACTCCGAGATCTTGTACGGGCCGACGGCGACCGGTTTGGTGTCGTACTTCGCCTTGGTGTCGGTCTTCTCGGGGACCACGGAGTAGCCGCCCATGGTCAGGGCCTGCGGCAGGTCGGGCTGCGCCGCCTTGAAGTGGAAGACGACGGTCTTGTCGTCGGGGGTCGCGAGCACGGTGTCGGGCAGGTGCTTGCCCTTGAACGGGCCCCCGTACGCCTTGCGGTAGGTGGTGCCCGCTCCCGACAGCCACTGCTGGATGTAGGTCGGGCCGTCGGTGATGAACGGGTCGTAGAGCCGCTCGAAGGTGTGCCGGATGTCGGCCGAGTCGATCACATGGCCGTTCTCGTCCTTGATCCCGCTCTTCAGGGTGTACGTCCAGGTCCTGCCGCCGTCCGACACCTTGCCGGGGTCGGTGGCGAGGTCGCCGACGACCGTGAGGTTGCCCTTGGCGTCCTCCTTGTAGGTGGTCAGGCCTCGGAAGATGAGCTTGGAGAGCAGACCGGCGTCGCTGACGTATATCTGGCCCGGGTCGAGGTGCGAGAAGTCGTCCTCCTCGTAGACCTGGACCGTGCCGCCCGGCTTGGCACCCGCGACCTCCTCGGCGGGTCCGGTGGAGTCCTGTGCGGTGCCCATCTTCACCGCGGCCGCCTGCGAGGCGGCCTCCTTCTTGTTCTTGCTCTTGTCACCGCCGCTGCCGTTGTCGCTCTTGCTGCAGCCGGCCAGCGCCAGGGCGCCGGCCGCCACGGCGACTACGGCGGTCCGGGTGGTGCGGGAACCGAGAATGCTCATGGCGTCGAGTTCACCTGCCTGTGTGTAGTGACGGTGAGTCAGCGGCCCGTCTTGGGATCGAAGGCGTCCCGGACGGAGTCACCGAGGAGGTTGAACGCCACGACGAAGACGACCATGGCGACACCTGGGAAGAACATGTAGACCGGGTCCTGTTCGTAGATGTTCGAACCGATGGCGAACATCCGTCCCCAGTCCGGGGTCGGCTCCGTGTAGCCGACGCCCACGAAGGACAGGAACGCGACCGAGAGAATGGTGTTGGGCAGCATGTACGTGCCCTGGACCAGGATCGGTGTGACGAGGTTGGGCAGCAGTTCCTTGCGGATGACCCGCCAGGGCGAGGCGCCCGCGACCCTCGCGGCGTCGACGAACTCCCGCTCGCGCAGCGACAGGGTGACCGCCCGGATCAGCCGGGCCAGCCCCATCCAGCCGAGGAACCACAGCACGCCGATGATGGCGAACGCGTGGACATAGGTGGGGGTTTCCTCGTCCGGGGCGACGAACACCGCGGTGATCACCGGCATCGCCGCGATCAGGAACAGCTGCTGCGGAAACGCGAGCAGGAAGTCGGTGAACCGGCCCAGCCAGTAGTCGACCTTGCCGCCGAAGTAGCCCCCGACCAGGCCGATCACGATGCCCATGGCCACCATCGCGACGGTCGCCGCGAGCGCCGTGTACAGCGAGGTGCGCATGCCGTACAGCAGCTGCGTGAACACATCGCGCCCCAGGGTGGGTTCGATCCCGAACCAGTACTCGGTGGTGATGCCGCCGTTGGGACCCGAGGGCATGTTGAAGTCGTTCAGGAGGGTGGGGTCGTCCTGGCCGTAGAGCGTGTACGGGTTCTTGCCGTACAGCTTCGAGATCAGCGGCGCGAGAGCCGCCACCAGGAAGAAGAAGAGCACGACGTACGCGGCGACCACCCCGCTGCGGTCCCGCTTGAAGCGGCGCCACATCAGCTGGCCGGGCGAGCGGCCGGCCGGCTTCTCGGGCGGCTCGGGGGCCTTCGTATCGGCCTTCCGGTCCGCCCCGGCCGGTGTTTCCGCGCCCTCGATCTCGATCGGACTCGTCATGGTGCGTCCATTCACGGGTACGCCGAGCCGACGGCTGCCACCGGATGTGGACGGCCGCGGGCCGGACCATGCGGATCAGGAGAGACGGAGGCCTATCGGTCGCCGTGGGGCAGTGCGCCTTGAGCCACAACTCGCATATGGACACGCGTAGTCGGCATTGGTGCCTCCTCATGACTCAACCGGTGCACGGACGACGAGGGGTCCATGGCGGACCTCCGACACCCCTGACGGAGGGCCAAACACCCCACTGTGCTCGTGAGTCGGCGCTGTCCCAGCAGCGCGTGACCCATTGACCCGAGCGTTACGCGGCTAACTATCGGACATGAGCCGTTGACCGACCACAGCCGTGAGGTCTCGGTTCAGTCACGGCTGAGCCGGGCACCTTCCGGGATCCGGACACGGAGATCCGGGCCGGATGCCCGCGAAACGGACGTGTTGCCTGGGTATCGAGCATGGTTCACCGGATTTCGGACACCAGGCGCGGAGGGCCGCCGAAAAACCGGTTGCAAAAAGCCCGGGTCTCCCCACCGTGGGGAGACCCGGGCTTTTTGACGGTGGATCAGCCGTGCTTGGCGCGGCTCGCGGTGCGACCGCGCTCCTTCTGGTCCAGGACGACCTTGCGGATGCGCACGGCCTCCGGGGTCACCTCGACGCACTCGTCGTCGCGGCAGAACTCCAGGGACTGCTCCAGGGAGAGCTTGCGCGGCGGGACGATCGCCTCGAACGTGTCCGCCGCGGCGGAGCGCATGTTGGTGAGCTTCTTCTCCTTGGTGATGTTCACGTCCATGTCATCGGCGCGCGAGTTCTCGCCGACGATCATGCCCTCGTACACCTCGGTGCCGGGGTCGGTGAACAGCACGCCGCGCTCCTGAAGGTTCGTCATCGCGAACGCGGTGACGGCACCGGCGCGGTCGGCGACCAGAGAACCGTTGTTACGGGTCTTCAGCTCGCCGAACCACGGCTCGTGGCCCTCGTGGATGGAGTGGGCGATGCCCGTGCCACGCGTGCCCGTCAGGAACTCCGTACGGAAGCCGATGAGGCCGCGGGAGGGGACGACGAACTCCAGGCGGACCCAGCCGGAACCGTGGTTCGACATGTTGTCCATGCGGCCCTTGCGGACGCCCATGAGCTGCGTGACCGCGCCCATGTGCTCCTCGGGGACGTCGATCGTCATGCGCTCGACCGGCTCGTGCGTCTTGCCGTCGATCTGCTGGGTGACCACCTGGGGCTTGCCGATGGTCAGCTCGAAGCCCTCGCGGCGCATCTGCTCGACCAGGATGGCGAGCGCGAGCTCACCGCGTCCCTGGACCTCCCAGGCGTCCGGCCGCTCGGTGTCGAGCACACGGAGGGAGACGTTACCGATCAGCTCGCGGTCCAGCCGGTCCTTGACCTGGCGGGCGGTGACCTTGCGGTCCTTGACCGCGGCCTTGGCTGTGGCGCCCTTGCCGGTGCCGCCACGGCCGACCAGCGGCGAGGTGTTGGTACCGATGGTCATGGAGATCGCGGGCTCGTCGACCGTGATGAGCGGCAGCGCGATCGGGTTCTCGGGGTCGGCGAGGGTCTCACCGATCATGATGTCCGGGATACCGGCGACGGCGCAGATGTCACCGGGGCCCGCCATCTCGGCGGGCTTGCGGGTGAGCGCCTCGGTCATCAGCAGCTCGGTGATACGAACGTTGGACATCGTGCCGTCGCGCTTGATCCACGTGACGGTCTGGCCCTTGCGCAGCTCGCCCTGCTCGACGCGGAGCAGCGCGATACGGCCGAGGAAGTTGTCGGCGTCCAGGTTGGTGACGTGCGCCTGGAGGGGCGCCGCCTCGTCGTACGACGGGGCGGGGACGTTCTGCAGGATGGTGGAGAAGAACGGCTCCAGGCTGTCGCTGTCCGCCGGGACCGTGCCGTTCTCCGGCTTGGTCAGCGAGGCGACACCGTCACGCGCACACGCGTAGACGATGGGGAACTCGATCTGCTCCTCGTCCGCGTCCAGGTCCAGGAAGAGGTCGTAGGTCTCGTTGACGACCTCGTCGATCCGGGAGTCCGGGCGGTCGGTCTTGTTGATGCACAGGATGACCGGCAGACGCTGCTGGAGAGCCTTGCGCAGCACGAAGCGGGTCTGGGGCAGCGGGCCCTCGGACGCGTCGACCAGCAGAACGACCGCGTCGACCATCGACAGACCGCGCTCGACCTCACCACCGAAGTCGGCGTGGCCGGGGGTGTCGATGATGTTGATCGTGATGACGTCGCCGCCATCCTTCGGGTGGTACTTGACCGCCGTGTTCTTCGCCAGGATCGTGATGCCCTTCTCACGCTCCAGGTCGTTCGAGTCCATCATGCGGTCGTCGAGGCTCTCGGCGGCGTGCGCGGCGAAGGCACCCGCCTGCTTCAGCATGGCGTCGACCAGTGTCGTCTTGCCGTGGTCGACGTGGGCGACGATGGCGACGTTGCGGATGTCGTGGCGCGTGGCCATATTGCGGCGCTTCTCCCGGGGTGAGTGGACGGCCTCCGCTGCGCGGGGCCTGCCGGGCTGAACACGCCACGGCCTTACCCCATGGTACGTGGCGTTGACGGACCCGGCCTCCGCAGGGCCCTCCGGGCGGCCTGCAGAGGGGTCCGCCGCCCCTTGCCGGGGGGCCTGCGAAGCCGCCGCTCACCTGCGCGTCCGGGTGCAGCGCCGGGTGGCCGGCGTAGCCGCGTCACTGCGGGCAATCGTGCCGCTGGGGCGGCACGGGTGGGCGCAGGCGGCGCCCTGCAAGCCCCGGGCTGCGCGACCCACCCTCTACTTCGGTGAAGCGCTCGCCGAAGGCTTCGTCGCCTTCTTCAAGAAGCCCATGTCCTCATACACCGGGGTCTGGAAGCCGAAGGCGCCGGCGTTGGCGAGGTTGGGGCGGGCGGCGGTGAGCTGGGGGCGCTGGTAGAGGGGGATGGAGCCGGCGGCGGCCCAGATGCGGGCGTCGGCCTTGCGGACCAGGGCCCGCGACTCGTCCTCGTCCAGCGTGGCAATCGCCTGATCGAACAGCTGATCCACCTGATCCGTGCCGACCCGCGTGTAGTTCTGCTCCACGCTCAGCGATCCGTCCGCCGCCGGCACCGGCTTCGCGAAGATCGGCCGCGCATCGGTCGCCGGGAAGGCGGACGCGGGCCAGGAGTACAACGCCAGGTCGTACTGCCCCGACGCGATGTGGTCCTTGAAGTAGCTGTCGTCCGAGACCTTGGAGATCTCCGTACGGACACCGATCCGCTGGAGCATCCGCGTGATGCGGTCGGCGACGGCCCGCAGGGACTCCGACCCGGGCCCGGAGGGCAGCACGAACCGCAGGGTCAGCGGCTTGCCGTCCTTGGCGAGCACCCCGGCCGCCGCACCTCCCGGCGCAGCCGTCCCCTTGGGGGCGTACGCCCCGGGCGCACCCCCCTGCTTGAGCGGCTTGTGCGCGAACTGCTTGCCGTCGAGCTGCTTGCCCGCCTGGTCCTCGGCGCCATGCTGCCCCGAGTGCTTCGCGCCGTGCTTCCCGGTGTGCCTCTTCGTGTGGTCCTTGGGGTCCTTCTTCTTCTCCCGGTCGGCCTCGAACGGCTTGTTGTCCTCGCCGACGATGTACGTCCCGTCGTCGCCGGAGGAGTCGTCGGCGTTCTTGCTGCCGGAGGCCTTGGATCCGGCCGACTTCCCGGCCTTGGCCGAGTCCTTGGCCTTGTCCTTGGCCTTGTCCTTGAGCGGCCCGCCGGGCACCCACCCGGCGTCGGCGAGCAGCGCCTGCGCCTCGGCGGTGTCCTGGCCGCCGAGAGCCCCGCTGTTGTCGGCGTACGCCTGCTGCCCCGCGAGCGCGAGGTGGCTGCCGACGGGGACGGCGGGCAGTCCCAGCGGCTTCAGTACGACACCGGCGAGGGCCTTGCGGTCGAGCGCGCGGGCCACGGCCCGGCGGACCCGTTCGTCGGCGAGCGGCCCCTCGGCGCCGTTGAGGGCGAGCTGCGTGTACGCGGGTTCGAAGGACTTGCGGATCACGAAGCCGCGCAGCGCCGACTGCTCCTCGGCGTACTTCGTGATCGCCTTCTGCCGCTTCTTGCGTGCGCTGTTCTCGTCGTCCGCGGCCTCCTCGTCGGAGCCGTGAGCGAGCGCCCAGGACCGCAGTGCCTTGGCCGGCGGGACGGCGGCGCCGGGCCCCTGCAACGGGCGGCTGCCCTTGTCGCGGGCGGCGAGGGTGATCCGCTCGGCCTCGCTGGGGTCGATCTCGGCGAGGTCCAGCTTTCCGGCGGCGAGCGCGGCGGCCCGCTCGTCACGCGGTACGGCGCGCAGCACCAGCTCGGAGAGCTTGGCGGGGCGGCCCCACCAGCGGGGGTTGCGGGTGAGCGTGACCTCGCCGTCCTTGCGGTCGACCTTCTTCAGCGCGAAGGGACCGGCGGTGACCTTCAGCTTGCGGCGCGCGCCGTCGTTGAAGGTGTCCGGGGTGCCCATGACGTCCTTCGGGTACAACGGCGAGAACAGCGACTTCCAGTCGGCGTACGGCCTGCTGAAGGTGACCTTGACCTCCAGGTCGTTCTTCCCGCGCTCGATCTTCTCGATCCGCTCGTAGCCGGCGTTGCGGGCGGTCCAGTACGAGGTGTCCTTGCCTGACAGGGCGCGCCACTGGGCGGCGAAGTCGGCGGCGCCGATCTCGCGGCCGTCGCTCCACACGGCCTGCTGGTTGAGCTTGTAGAGCACGACCTGCTTGGGCTCACGGTCGACGATCTTCGCGGACTCCAGGAAGTCGGCGTCACGCTGCGGGCGGCCCGTCGCGTCGAGCCGGTACATGGAGGGCAGGACGGCGCCCGCGACCCGCGAGGTGCCCGCGTCGGCGTCCGACTGGAAGGTGTTGAGGGTCTCCGGCACGGCGTCGACGGCCCAGCGGAGTGTGCCGCCGTCGGCGACCAGGTCGCGTACGGCGGGCGCGATGTCCTGCCCGGCGAGGGGCTTGCCCGCCTGATCCTCGGCGCTGCACGCGGAGAGGGCGGGTACCGCGAGCGCACCCGCGGTGAGGAAGGCGACCGAGCGCATCACCGCGCGCAGTCCGACGCCGTCGTGGGACATCACTGCAACCTCCGGGGCTGGGCCGGTTCTGATCACGATTGGCGGTATATGGAGCTGATCAGATGTATGCGGCCACTGAAGGGGAGGGACGGAGCTTCGGAGCGCCGACACGGCGTGGACGGCACCGAACCCCACCCGTGCGGCGCAACAGAGGGGCAGTTTTAGCCCGTCCGGCGTTTGAGGACGAGGCCGTTCAGGCCGAAAGCGGGGGTCTGGGGGCGCGGCCCCCAGGTACAGGGGCCGGGGGCGCGCACCAGCGCACCCCGGCCAATCCATGCACACCGCTTCCCACCGGCAGGTGTGACGCGCGACACTCGCAGGCGCATGAACGTTGCCGCCTTGGGCCGAGGGGTCCGCGGAAGTGAGGGCAAGTCATGTCCGTGCACGATGAGTTGACGTCAGTCCAGCGCTGCCTCGACGACCTGGCCAGGTCGGTGGGACGCCTGGAACAGCAGTTGGGCGCGAGCCTGGAGATGCGTCGGGTGCGCGCCGACGCCGATCACCTGCGGGAGAGTCTCGCGCTGCTGCGCGAGGCCGCCCCGGTGCTGACCCAGCCCCGGCGTCCCGACCTCCTGTCCATCCCCGACACCCCGTACGACAACAGCCTGTGGACGGACTCGGACGACGAGGGACTCGGCGCCCGAGACCGGCACGCCCCCTGAACCCGACCGGAGTCTCCCGTTGGCCACTGGTACGGAACCCCATCTGAACAGCGGCGGCGTACGGACCGGTACGCGCGCCGCGATCGCCGCCCCGCATCTGCGGACCGACCGCTGGTGGCTGGCGCCCGCCGTCACCGCGGCCGGGCTGCTGGCCTTCATCGTCTACTCGACGTGGCGGGCGTTCGCGGACACGAACTACTACGCGGCGCCGTACGTCTCGCCGTTCTACTCGCCCTGTCTGGCCGAGCGGTGCCGGACCATGCACGCCGGGCCCAACGCGGACCTCTTCGGGAGCTGGTGGGGCATCTCCCCCGCGATCATCATCCTGATCTTCCCGCTCGGCTTCCGGCTGACCTGCTACTACTACCGCAAGGCCTACTACCGGGGCTTCTGGGCGTCCCCGCCGGCCTGCGCGGTCGCCGAACCGCACAAGAAGTACTCCGGCGAGACCCGCTTCCCGCTGATCCTGCAGAACATCCACCGGTACTTCTTCTACGCGGCGATCCTGGTCGCGGGCGTGCTGACGTACGACACCGTGCTCTCCTTCCGCGACGAGCACTACCGCTGGGGCCACATGGGCCTGGGCACCCTGGTGTTCCTGGTCAACATCACGCTGATCTGGGCGTACACCATCTCGTGCCACTCCTGCCGGCACATCGTCGGCGGCAAGCTGAAGCACTTCTCCAAGCACCCCGTGCGCTACCGGATGTGGCAGTGGGTCGGGAAGCTGAACGCCCGTCACATGCTGCTGGCCTGGGTGTCGTTGGTGAGCGTGGCGCTCGCCGACTTCTATGTGTACCTGGTCGCTTCCGGCGCCTTTGACGATCCGAGGTTGTTCTGATGTCCGTGGTCGAGCGGCAGGAGTGGGATGTCGTCGTGGTCGGCGCCGGGGGCGCCGGACTGCGCGCGGCCATCGAGGCCCGGGAGCGCGGCGCCCGTACGGCGGTGATCTGCAAGTCGCTGTTCGGCAAGGCGCACACGGTGATGGCCGAGGGCGGCATCGCGGCCGCCATGGCCAATGTGCACTCCGGGGACAACTGGCAGGTCCACTTCCGCGACACCATGCGGGGCGGGAAGTTCCTCAACCAGTGGCGGATGGCCGAGCTGCACGCGCAGGAAGCGCCGGACCGTGTATGGGAGTTGGAGACCTGGGGCGCCCTCTTCGACCGCACGAAGGACGGGCGGATCTCGCAGCGCAACTTCGGCGGCCACGAGTTCCCCCGGCTGGCACACGTCGGCGACCGCACCGGCCTGGAGCTCATCCGCACCCTTCAGCAGAAGATCGTCGCGCTGCAACAGGAGGACAAGCGGGAGACGGGCGACTACGAGAGCCGTCTGAAGGTGTATCAGGAGTGCACCGTCACCCGGATCCTCAAGGACGGGCGGAGGGTCTCGGGCGCCTTCTGCTACGAGCGGGAATCCGGCCGTTTCTTCGTCCTCGAAGCGCCCTCGGTCGTGATCGCCACCGGCGGCATCGGCAAGTCCTTCAAGGTGACGTCGAACTCGTGGGAGTACACCGGGGACGGTCATGCGCTGGCCCTGCTCGCCGGGGCGCCGCTGCTGAACATGGAGTTCGTGCAGTTCCACCCGACCGGCATGGTCTGGCCGCCGTCGGTGAAGGGCATCCTCGTCACGGAGTCGGTGCGCGGCGACGGCGGGGTGCTGCGGAACTCCGAGGGCAAGCGGTTCATGTTCGACTACATCCCCGACGTCTTCAAGGAGAAGTACGCGCAGTCGGAGGAGGAGGGCGACCGCTGGTACGAGGACCCGGACCACAACCGGCGTCCCCCCGAGCTGCTCCCCCGCGACGAGGTCGCCCGCGCCATCAACTCCGAGGTCAAGGCGGGCCGCGGCACCCCGCACGGCGGCGTCTTCCTGGACGTGTCGACGCGTATGCCCGCCGAGGTCATCCGGCGCCGACTGCCGTCCATGTACCACCAGTTCAAGGAGCTGGCCGACGTCGACATCACGGCGGAGGCGATGGAGGTCGGGCCGACCTGTCACTACGTGATGGGCGGCATCGCGGTCGAGTCGGACACGGCCGCCGCGCGCGGAGTGCCCGGCCTGTTCGCGGCCGGTGAGGTCGCCGGCGGCATGCACGGCTCCAACCGGCTCGGCGGCAACTCGCTCTCCGACCTGCTGGTCTTCGGGCGGCGGGCCGGGTGGCACGCCGCCGAGTACGCGTCGGGGATCGACGCCGCCGACCGCCCCGGCGTCGACGACATCCACGTCGACACGGCGGCGGCGGAGGCACTGCGGCCCTTCTCGGCCGAGGGCCCGGAGCCCGGCATGGAGAACGGCCGCCCGCCCGAGAACCCGTACACCCTCCACCAGGAACTCCAGCAGACCATGAACGACCTGGTCGGCATCATCCGCCGGGAGGCCGAGGTGGAGCAGGCTCTGGAGAAGCTCGCGGACCTGCGCGTGCGGGCACGCCGGGCGGGGGTGGAGGGCCACCGCCAGTTCAATCCCGGCTGGCATCTGGCCCTCGACCTGCGCAACATGCTGCTCGTCAGCGAGTGCGTGGCCCGCGCCGCCCTGGAGCGCACGGAGTCACGCGGCGGCCACACCCGCGAGGACCATCCGGCGATGGACCGCGCCTGGCGCCGCGTCAACCTGCTCTGCCAACTGACCGACCCGACGGGCGGATTGGCGGCGACCGACCCGGTACGCGGCCAGATCGACCTCGTACGGGAGACCACCGAGCCCATCCGCCCCGACCTGCTCGCCCTCTTCGAGAAGGAGGAGCTGGTCAAGTACCTCGCCGAAGAGGAGCTCTACGAGTGAGCAGCTATGAGGCCCGCTTCAAGGTGTGGCGCGGGGACACCAAGGGCGGCGGCCTGAAGGACTTCGCGGTCGAGGTGAACGACGGCGAAGTGGTGCTGGACATCATCCACCGCCTCCAGGCGACCCAGACCCCCGACCTCGCCGTGCGCTGGAACTGCAAGGCGGGCAAGTGCGGTTCGTGCTCGGCGGAGATCAACGGGCGGCCCCGGCTGATGTGCATGACGCGCATGTCGGTGTTCACGAAGGAGGAGACGATCACCGTCACACCGCTGCGCGCGTTCCCGGTCGTACGGGATCTGGTGACGGACGTCGGCTTCAACTACACCAAGGCGCGCGAGGTCCCGGCCTTCGTGCCGCCCGCCGACCTGGCTCCCGGCGAGTACCGGATGATGCAGGAGGACGTGGACCGCTCGCAGGAGTTCCGCAAGTGCATCGAGTGCTTCCTGTGCCAGGACACCTGCCATGTCGTGCGCGACCACGAGGAGAACAAGCCGGCGTTCGCGGGGCCGCGCTTCCTGATGCGGGTGGCCGAGCTGGACATGCACCCGCTGGACGCGGCGGCCGAGGGCGGACTCGACCGCAAGAAGACCGCCCAGGACGAACACGGCCTCGGCTACTGCAACATCACCAAGTGCTGCACCGAGGTCTGCCCCGAGAACATCAAGATCACGGACAATGCGCTGATCCCCTTGAAGGAACGGGCGGTCGACCGCAAGTACGACCCGCTGGTGTGGCTGGGGTCGAAGATCAGGAGGCGCGAGTCGTAACGGGTTCGACGCCCGGCGCCAACTCTCAGAGCTTGCCCGGTCGTTGGGCCCGCCATTGAAAGGCCAGGCCCGCGAAGAAGACGAGCCAGCCGGTGATCGTGTACGGGTAGAGCGCGGGGTCGGGAAGGCCGTGGAAGGGTCCGGTGAACATGAAGACGCCCATGCCGACGGCGCTGATCACCGACCCGATGCCCCAGAGGTTCGGCCGCAGCACCCGGCTGCGCGCCCACGGTGCCACCCACCCCGTCACCAGGGTCACCGCGCCCAGCACTCCCAGCGTCGCGACGACCAACACCGCTGCCACGGTGATCCAGTCCATCAGTGCCCCCACTCCCCCGGCGCCTGCCGCAGCGGCACGCGCGCGGAAGCGATGATGACACGCGAAGCTGTCCGTCGTGCATGAGGCCGGTCACGGCGTGATCACGGCCCGAACGGGGCCCGGTCAGGACATCCAACCCGCCTGGTACGCGGCCCAGTCCGACTCACGGGCCGCGAAGTCGACGTACAGGGCGACGCCGAAGTGTTCGCGGGTGCGGTCGGTGCGGGAGAGGCCGAGGCGGGCGCCTCGGACGGCTGCCCGGGCCGTCTCGGCGGAGCCGTGGTGGGCCATGTTGTCCTCGTAGTAGAAGGGCAGTCCCATCAGCAGGTCCGTGGACTTCGGGGTGACTTCGAGGGCGAGGGAGGTCTGCTGGGCGACGTATCCGCCGTACAGGCTCTCCAGGGGCATGGCCGTGTCGTACGACATCACGGCTATCTGGTCGACCCGGCGCGCGACCTGCCCGAAGTACGACTGGGACCACCACTTGGGGTGTCCGCTGAGCGCGCCCCGGATCGAGTTCGCGGCCGGGAGCGGATCGATCTGGTGGGCGGCGACGGAGAGTTGGGCTCCGGCTGCCCGGGTGACGCGGCGCAGGTCGTCGAGGAGGGAGAGGTAGTCGCGGTTCTCCGAGTGCAGGGGTTCCAGGTCGAAGTGGGCGCCGGCGAAGCCCGCGTCCAGGATCTGCCGGGTGGAGCGGACGACAGCCGCCCTGGTCGCCGGGCGCTCCAGGCGCAGCCCGGTCGGCCCCTCGCTCGCGAGTTCGTCCCCGAGCCAGGCCTGTACGCGCACGCCGGGCAGCTCCTCACGCACGGCGGAGATGAACCAACGCGCCCTCGGATAGTCCGACTTGGGCAGCGTCCCGTCGTGTTCCAGTGGGCCCGCGTGCACGTACAGGTCGCGTATGCCGGTGCTCCGCAGCCGCTCGGCGAGCGCCTTCACGTCCGCGTCGCGCTTACGCCCGTCGACCCAGGCGTGACCCAGCCAGAAGGCGTCACGGTTCCTGGTGTGCGTACCGGGGCCCGGGTCCCCGGCGTAGTTCACCCGCAGGGCGATTCCGGCGGCGAGCAGCGGGACGATCAGCACCAGGGCGAGGACGAGCGCGATGCGCTTCGGCCAGCGGAGGCGGGGGTTCCGCCAGACGCGGGCCACGGGCCGGAGCCGGCCGGGGGTGCGGCGGGGACGCTCTCGCGAGGGCTGAGACACCTGAGCGGTGTCAGCGGCTTCCTCGGCGTCGATGGCCTCCGCGGTTTCCGTCCGCGCTGCCGTCTCCTCCCCCGGCTCGCCGCCCGCACCCGTACCCGTCCCGGTTTCCGCGCGCCCCACGTCCATCCCCCGTACTCCCTCCCACGTCCCCCGTACCCCTCGTACATTAAGCGGCCCCACCGACAGCGCACCCCGCTCGCGCGGCCACGCATGCGGCCATACGCTCCCAAATGTGACGTCGCCCCTGAGCCGAAGCCGGTCGCGCCGAGCCCCGTCGCACATAGCCGGGCGGGTGGCGCATGCCGTGTTCGGGGGGCTGCTGGCCCTCGGCTGGCTGGTGCTGCCCATCACCGCGACCGGGGCGCCCGGCGGCATCGACACCGTCGCCGCCGGACAGCCCGTGCGCTCGCCGTCGGTCGTCCCCGGTGAGGCCGACCCCGGTGAGGACGAGACGTCCGCCTCCGACCTGGTCCTGCCCGTGGCGCTGGTGGGCGCCGCCGGAGCCGCGGCGGCGTTCACGTACACACGGCGGAAGCGGCGCGCGAGCACCCGGACGACCCCGGGCGGGGACCTCGGCATCCCACCGGTCGCCTCCCTCTGCGAACTCGACCGGCAGGCGCGGACATCGCTGGTCGAGACCGACGACGCGGTCCGCACCAGCACCGAGGAACTCGGCTTCGCCGCCGCCCAGGCCGGCGCGGAGGCGGTCGAGCCGTACGCGGGCGCGCTCGCTTACGCGAAGTCCGAACTGACGGCGGCCTTCCGGCTGCGCCAGCAGCTCGACGACGCCTTCGCCGAGGACGACAGCGACAAGCGGCGGCTGCTGGAGGAGATCGTCGCGCGGTGCGCGGACGCGCAGCGGCGGCTGGACGCGGAGGCGGCCGGCTTCGACCAACTGCGCGCCCTGGAGCGGGATGCACCGAGGGCGCTGGAGCACGCGGAGACCCGGTTCCGGGAGCTGACGACGCGCACGGGAACCGCCGACGCAGCGCTGGCGGATCTGCGCAAGCGGTACGCCCTCTCCGCGTCGGCGACCGTCGCGGGCCACGCCGAACAGGCCAAGGACCGGCTCGTGTTCGCCACCACCCACCTCAACCAGGCCCGGCAGTCCGTCGACCTGGACGATCAAGGGCCGGCAGCCGTCCATCTGCGCGCCGCGGAGGGCGCCGTCGACCAGGCGGGCACCTTCGTGGATGCCGTGGACCGGCTGGCCGCCGACCTCGCGGCCGCCGTGGGAAAGCTGCCCGCCGCGCTCGCCGGGACGGACACGGACCTCGCTGACGCCCGCGGCCTGCTCCAGGGCACGGCCTTCACCGTCCCCAGGGGCGACCTCCAGGGCCGGATCGCCCGGGCCGAGTCGGTCGCCGCCGACGTACGCCGGGAGATGTCCGCGGGGCCCTACGACCCCATCGACGCCCTCCGCCGCGTCGAGCAGGCCGACGCCTCGCTCGACGAGGCCCTCGCCGGTGCCCGCTCCCGCGAGGACGCCGACCGGCGCGCGCTCGCCCTGCTCGACCAGTCCCTCCTCACCGCCCGCAGCGCGGTCGCCACGGCGACGGACTTCGTCACGACGCACCGGGGAGCGGTGGGCAGCGAGGCCCGCACCCGGCTGGCGGAGGCGGCACGCAGGCTGGCCCGGGCGGAGACCCCGGGAACCACCGGCCAGACCCTCTCCCCCGGCCCCGCCGCCCTCGCCGACGCCCAGCAGGCCGACGGTCTGGCCCGGGAGGCGCTGCGGCTCGCCGAGCGGGACGTACGGGCGTACGGCAATCCGTACGACGGCGGGACGGTGGCGGGAGCGCATGGCGGCGGCGGGATGGGCGGTGCCGTGCTCGGTGGAATCATCCTCGGCGGCGGCGCCGGGCCCGGGGGCGCCGGTCATGGTCATGCCGGGCAAGGGGGCGGGCCCGGAAGCTTCGGCGGCGGCGGGACCCGTGGACGCAGGGGCGGCGGCGGACGCTTCTGAACCGCACGCCCCACACCCCACGCACAAGGAGCCCTCATACCCCTAGAACAGGCTCAGCAACGCCTCCGCGGGATCCATCAGCCCCGTCTCCCCGTCCGGCAGCGGGAGTTCGAACCAGACCGTCTTGCCGCGGGGCGTACGCCGGGAGCCCCAGGCGGCGGAGAGCAGTCCGACGAGCTGCAGTCCGCGCCCGCCCTCGTCGGTGTCGCGTGCCCGGCGCCGACGCGGCTGCACGAGCCCCGCGTCCCAGACCTCGCACACCAGCGTGCGGTCCAGGAGCAGCCGGAGTCTGATCTCGCCCTCGCCGTAGCGCAGCGCGTTGGTGACCAGCTCGCTGACGAGCAACTCCGTGGTGTCGACGAGGGGTTCGAGGCCCCACGACACGAGCTGCGCACGCGCGTACTCGCGGGCCTTGCCGACGCTGCGCGGCTCGCGCGGGAGGGTCCAGTCGCCGACGGAGTCGGCGGGCAGCCCCTGGACACGTGCCATCAGCAGCGCGATGTCGTCCTCGCCGTGGTGGGTGTCGAGGGTGTTGAGGACGTGGTCGCAGACGTCCTCCAGGGGTCGGGAAGGGTCCGTCAGCGCGCCCACGAAGGCCTGGAGGCCCTCGTCGAGGGGATGGTCGCGGGATTCGACGAGTCCATCCGTGTAGAGCGCGAGCAGCGCACCTTCGGGCAGTTCGACCTCCACCTCCTCGAAGGGCTCGCCGCCCACGCCGAGCGGCATGCCCGGCGGCACGTCGAGCATCAGCGCGCTCTCGCCGGGCTCGACGAGGACGGGCGGCAGATGGCCGGCGTTGGCGAAGGTGCACCTGCGGGTCACCGAGTCGTAGACCGCGTACACGCATGTCGCGAGGTACACCTCGGAGAGGTCGGCGTCGCGGGGCTGGCGGGCGGTGCGGGTGGCCTGCTGGACGCCGCCGGGGGTGCCGAGGCCGCGGGCGATCTCGTCCAACGCGGAGAGGACTTCCGCCGGTTCGAGGTCGAGCAGGGCCAGGGTGCGTACGGCCGTGCGGAGTTCACCCATCGCGACGGCAGCGCGCAGACCGCGGCCCATCACGTCGCCGACGACCAACGCCGTTCGGTGGCCCGGCAGTTCGATGACGTCGAACCAGTCGCCGCCGACCTCGGTGGCCGCGTTGCCGGGAAGGTAGCGGCAGGCGATGTCCAGGCCGGAGGCCTCGGGGTCGCCCGGGGGCAGCAGCGACCGCTGGAGGATCAGCGCGCGCTCGTGCTCACGGCGGTAGAGGCGGGCGTTGTCGATACAGACCGCGGCGCGTGCCGCCAGCTCCACCGCGAGGGCGCGGTCCCGGTCACCGAACGGCTCGCTGCCCTTCGTACGGGAGAACTGGGCAAGCCCTACGACGGTGTCGTGGGCGACCATCGGCACGGCGAGCGTGGACTGGACGAGGCCGCCCTCCTCGGCGGGCAGGTACTGGGGGCGGGCGGTGCGCAGGGCGTCCGCGCAGGGCGAGTTGAACGGGAAGTGGTGGACCGTGCCGGGGGCGACGGGCGCGGGCCCGCCGATGAAGGGCGCGTCGGAGACGGCGCTGGCGAACGCGACGCGGCGCAGCTCGGCGCTGCCGTCGGCGAGCCCGGGCGGTGTCTCGTCGCCGGCCAGGAGTCCCTGGTAGAGGTCGACGGTGGCGAGGTCGCAGAAGTTGGGGACGACGACGTCGAGGAGTTCGCGGGCGGTGGTCTCCAGGTCGAGGGAGTTGCCTATGCGGGCGCCCGCCTCGTTCAGGAGGGCGAGATTGCGCCGGGCGGAGGCGGCCTCGCGGGCGGCGGTGCGGCGGGCGGTGATGTCGGTTCCGAGCCAGGCGATCCCGATGGGGCGGCCGGTGCCGCTGTGCACGCGGTAGAGGTTGATGGACCAGTGGCGGCGCTCCTCGGAGCCCGGCACGAAGCCCGTGACGTGCATGTCCGTGATGGAGTCGCCGGTCTCCAGGACGCGGCGCAGTGTCGCGGCGATGCGCTCGGCCTCCGGGCGCGGAAGGTAGTCGCCGGGGGTGCGGCCGCGGTGGTCCTCGACGGTCCCGCCGAAGACCGAGGCGAACCGCTCGTTGGCGCGACGGATCCGCAGGTCGGGGTCGATCAGCAGGAAGCCGAACGGAGATTGACCGAAAATCGCCTGCGAGGCGGCGAGGTCGGTCTCGATCGAGCGCAGCGTGCGGACGTCGACGACGATGCACACAGCGGCTCGCTCGCCGTCCTCCGTTGTGGTCGGCATCACATAGACCTCGGCGAGCCCTTCCCCCCCTTCGGGGGTGGGCGCCCGGAAGGGGACCACGCCGGTCCACTCCCGGCCGTCGAGGATCTCCGCCATCTTGCGCTGGCCGCGCTCGCGTTGGTCGGGGGCTACGAACGTCTCTATGGGGTCCATGCCGACAGCACGCTCGGCGGGGATGCCGAAGACCTGCTCGGCCCGCAGGCTCCACTGGTCGACGAGGCCGTCCGCGCCGATGGAGAACGACGCGACCTTGATGTAGTCGTAGATCGAACCGGGTGGGCTGCTCTGCCACATCGCCTCGCCCGTGGCGTCCGCGGAGCTGTGCGCGGCGGAACTCATCGCCGCTTCAGCCCTCGCGCCGTCCGACGGGTCCTCGGACTCCGTGGCCTTCGCTGGTATCTCGCTCACGCGAACCGTCCCCTCCAGCTCACCGCGTCCGGCACCGGTCACCGGGGGCGGCTGCCCGCAGTATCCAGCACTACGGTGCCGCACAACACGGTGTTCACGATCACAGCACGGTCCCGATGATTTTTGGACCGGCCGCGACATACTCCCAGTCTTCTAACCAGGTGGCGCCCCGTCGAACCAAAGACTCCGGCTGTCCCTACTGGCTTGAACCGCTCGGTCAGCTCGGCACGGCCAGCTCGAACCAGACCGTCTTGCCAGTGTCTCCGGGCCGGGTGCCCCAGCGCAGCGAGGAGCGCGCCACGAGTTGAAGGCCTCGGCCGCTCTCGTCGTCGGGGTGGGCGGCCCGCTCGCACGGCGGGTCGGGCAGCGGATCGGAGACCTCCACCAGCAGGGTGTCCGGCATCCCGGCGGGCCGCACCAGCCGGACACCGATGGGACCGGTGGCGTGCCGCAGGGAGTTGGTCACCAGCTCGCTGACCAGCAGCGCGGTGACATCGCCGACGCAGTCGAGGCCCCAGGTGCGCAGTTGGCCCCGGACGACGGCACGGGCGGTGCGGACGGCACCGGGCTCCGCGGGAAAAGTCCACTCGGCGCAGTTGCCTTCGGTGTCGAACACGCCGATCACTTCCCAGGCCAGGAGCACACCCATGTCCGGTTTCGTGGGGTTAATAGGCACATACCCGATATAGGGGAGGCCTTACCGCGCACGAGGGCGCACTGTGGCACGAACGGCGTACGAGATCCCCTCGCCTGCCCGCGTACGGCAGCGCCTACGCGTCCCACGCCTGCGCACTCCGACGCGCCGGCACACCCCAACCCGCCTGCGCGCCACGGCTCAGCTACGCGCCTCGACTCAACAGCACACTCTTCACCGCCGGTACGTCCTGGTCGAGCCAGTCGACGTCCCAGATCTCGTCCGGGGTCAGCCAGCGGAGTTCGTCGTGGTCCTCCAGGGGCCGCGGGTCGCCGGTGAGCAGCCGGGCGGTCCACACCCGCAGGACGTACCCCGGCTTGAGGGGCCATTCGCCGGGGACGCGCTCCACCGGCTCCGCCTCGATACCCAGCTCCTCCCTCAGCTCGCGCACGAGGGCGGCTGCGGGGGCCTCGCCGGGCTCGACCTTGCCGCCCGGCAGCTCCCAGCGTCCGGCCAGCTCGGGAGGTGCGCTGCGGCGGGCGGCCAGCAGGCGTTCGCCGTCGAGCAGGGCGGCCGCGACGACCACGATCGGTTCGGTCATGCGCCGGAGCCTACGGGAGCGCCACCGGGCGCCGGAGGCGGTGGACCACCCGGCCGCACCGCTGCGGATCACCTGCCGGCGCCGCTGCCGTTCTGGGCGATCCGCTCGACCCAGTAGAGCTGCTTGTGTCCGCGGTCGTCGAGGCTGTCCGCGATCTTCTGGGCCTCGGCCCTGGTCGCGTACCTGCCGACGCGGTAGCGATTGCCGTTGTCGTCCTGCCGTATGACGAGCCAGGGAAGAGTGATCGTGCCGTCGTTCATCGCGCCCCTCCACTTCCCGCCCGCGGCTCTGGCCGTGCCCCACCCGCTAAGGAAACCGCAATCCGCATATGCCCGAGCCTACGCCTAACCTTTACGCAGCGAACACGGCTTTTCACAAAGAGGTACGCAACCGGCCAGAACGCGGGACCTGTGAGAACGGCCAGATTCCAACGCCGCGCGAAGGTACGGCGGTTGGCCCGGAGCCGGGTCAACCGCCGTGGAGGCGTGCGCTACTTCACCGGCAGGTGGTACGCGATCCGGTACCGGTCCGCCGGGACGACGACGTCGGCCGTCTCGACCGGTCGCCCGGACGCGAAGAACGTCCGCTGGATGACGAGGACCACGTGCCCCGGTACGCCGCCCAGCAAGAGGAGCTCCTCGGCGAGGCCGGGGCGGGCGCCGACCTCCTCCGTGACGTTGTCCACGACCACGTCGATGGCGGCCATGCGCTCGACCACGCCCATGCCGCCGAGCGGGCCCTCCTCGGGGAGCATCACCGGCGTACGGCCCGTGACGGTGAGGGGCTCCCAGGAGGTGGAGAGCATCATCGCCTCGCCGCCGTCCCGGTAGACGTACTGCGTGCACATCACGCGGTCGCCGGGCTGGACGCCGAGTCGCTCGGCGACGGCGCCGCTCGCCTCGACCTGCCGGCTGTGCGACTCCCAGGTGCCGCGCGCCGCGCCTTCGGCCTGCTCCTGCCGGAACGGGGTGGCCCCGCTGTCCGGCCGGTACCCGGAGCGGGCGACGCGGCGGGGCACGGGCCGCTCCCGCACATACGTCCCCGAGCCGGAGCGGCCCTCGACCAGTCCCTCGGCCATCAGGACCTTGCGCGCCTCCAGGGCGACCGTGTCCGAGACGCCGTACTCCTCGCGGATGCGGGCCTGTGACGGGAGCCGGGTGTGCGGTGGCAACGAGCCATCGACGATCTTCTGGCGGAGATCACCCGCGACGCGCAGGTACGCCGGCTGCTCACCGAAAGTCACTGGCCGCTCCCATCAGGTTGTACAGACAGCAACAGCCTGGCAACCGAGGGTTGTGCCATGCAAGCAAAGGCCAGAGAATCACTCGAAGTGATGACTTATTCCCACGGGGGGCTTTACGCAGGCACTTTCTCCCCGCTATGGACGCCGTCACACCTCGATACCGGTGTCGCCTCCGCCGCTGTCCTGATCTCCACCGTCCCCGTCGTCGGCGGGCGGGGTGGTGGTGAGGCCCAGAGCCTTGCGCGTGGTGACCGTGTTCCTGGGGTCGATGTACTTCATGGCCTTCTCGTAGTGGGCGTAGAACGCGTCGGGGTCCTTGGCGTCGGCCGCCTTCGCCCACTCCCCCTGCGCGAGCTCGATGTTCTTCACCAGGGCGGCCATCGGCTCGCCGACGGCGTCCGGCCAGCTGTGGCCGCGCAGGGCGCCGGTCTGCCGGGTGAGCGCGTCCGACATCCGGGTGGCCCACTTCCTGTGACCGGGCAGGTCGTCGTCGACGTACTCCTCGTCGGGAGCCGAGTTCATCGCCGAGTTGAGGATGTGGGCGGCCTGAAGATAGGCGACCTGATCCGCGTCGAGCCGGGTGGCGTCGTTGCGGAGGGAGCCGGTGAGCGAGCCCTGCTCGTCGGTGTTGCCGAACATGCAGGTGACCTCGCGGTCGCCGAGGCGCCAGCTCTGCCGGGTGGGCGTGAAGTAGTACACGTCCACGTTGCCCGGGAGGGCCCACAGGTCCATCGCGTAGGTGTCCTGGAGCGCGTAGCACTTGTCGTCGGCGGCGTCGGTGACCGCGTTGTCGCCGGGGTAACTCCCGCCGCTCATCTTGAAGTTAGCGAACACCTCGGCGTCGTGCCGCCCGCTGCACGGCACCGAGTCGACGTCGTACGCCGTGCCCTCCAGGGCGTCGCCCGGTGCGTCGAAGCACTCGCCCTTGTCGAGCGAGAAGGCGGTGCCGCCGCTGCCGCGCGAGTCGTCCGCCGCGTCCCGGAAGCCGTCCCAGAAATCGCGCGCACCGCCGGTGACCAACGCGACGGCGAGCAGCACGACACCCACGGACGACATCACCATGCCGCCCACCGCCATCCCCTTGCCGCGCTCGCCCCGCTTCTTGATCTGCCGGAGCGCGACCGCCCCGAGGACCAGCCCGACGGCGGGCAGGAAGCACAGGATCCCCAGCACCAGCGCGGAAATCGCGAGCCCGTTGACGGGCACGGGCCGGTTGAACGGGGAGTACCCCTGACCCCAGGGAGCATACGGCGCGCCGTACGGCTGCTGGTACGGGCCGCCGCCCTGGGGGTGTTGCGGGTACTGCGGGTACTGCGGGTACTGCGGCGGGTACGAGCCCTCGGGCTGCTGCGGCCCGGGCGGCGGGGGTATGGCCACGGGTACCTTGCTCCTAGTCCGGATGGGGCAGAACGGGCGTACGAATGCGGTACAGCTGGGCGCATCGTAAGCGCGGCGCGGGCGGGGGCGGTATGCGGGTGACGAACAGGACGATTGGGGATCGCGAGGCCACGGAGGAGGTCGAGGAGAGTCGCTGACCCGCGGTCGGAACCGCGTCGGGCGGAAACCGGCGCATCTACCCTGCGGACATGACTCCCTTGCCGGATTGCTTCTGTCCTGCCGACGGCACCCGTGTCCCCGCCGGCTCGCTCGCCTGGTGCTGCCCGGCCTGCCGGGGCCCGCTCGATCTGGACTTCGCCCCCACGCCGGCGCCGTTGAAGTCCCTGGCCGGACGGGTCAACTCGCTGTGGCGTTACGCGGAGTGCCTGCCGCTCGCCTCGCCCACGGTCAGCCTCGGCGAGGGGCGGACCCCGCTCGTCCCGCTCAAGGACGGCATCTCGGCCAAGCTCGACTTCCTGATGCCGACGCTGTCGTTCAAGGACCGCGGCGCCGTGCTGCTCGCCGAGCTGGCGCTGCGGCTGCGCCCCCGCCGGGTGATCGCCGACAGCAGCGGCAACGCGGGCACGGCGATCGCCGCGTACTGTGCGCGGGCCACGCTGCCCTGCACGGTCTACGTCCCCGACGGCACGTCCCCGAAGAAGCTGGAGCAGATCGAGGCGCACGGGGCCCGCACGCATGTCGTGGACGGCGACCGTGAGGCGACAGCGCGTGCGGCGCGGGAGGCCGCCGACGAGGAGGGCACGTTCTACGCCTCGCACGTCTTCAACCCGTACTTCCTGCACGGCACGAAGACGTATGTCCACGAACTGTGGGAGGACCTCGGTGGACGGCTCCCCGACGTGATCGTCGTACCCGTCGGCAACGGCACCCTGCTGCTGGGCGCGGCGCTCGCGGTCGCCGAGCTGCACTCGGCGGGGCTCATCGACCGGCGGCCCGCCCTGTACGCCGTCCAGGCCGCCGCCGTCGCCCCGCTGGCCCGGGCCTGGGACGCGGGGGCGGACGACCTGGTCGGCGTCACGGCCATGGCGCCCACCTTCGCGGAGGGCATCGCCATCCCGCGTCCGCCGCGAGCCCGGCAGATCCTGCGGGCGGTGCGGGAGTCCGGCGGAGGTTTTCTGACCGTGACGGAGGATCAGATCCGGCACGCTCAACGGGACCTGGCCTCGCAGGGGCTGTACGTCGAGTCGACGGGAGTTGCCTGTTGGGCGGCCGTACGGGACGGCTCGCTCGGGGAGCGCAGCGCCGTCGTACCGCTGTGCGGGGCGGGACTGAAGACGGGACTGGCGAGCGCGTAGCCGCGCGGCCCCTGGTTCAGCCGCCGCGGGAGAAGAGCTCGCGCGCGGTCTTCGCCACCAGGTCGGGGCACTCCTCGTGCAGGTAGTGCCCGCAGCCGGCCACCACCTCCACGCTCAGGTCGTCCGCGTGGCGGTCTGCGCCGGACAGCACGCCGGGCGGCAGCATGAAGTCACGCTCCCCCGCGAGGATCACGGTCGGCGTGGTGAGGCGCAGCTTCTTGTAGCGGCCCAGCACCAGCCTGGCGATGTCCCGCAGCGCGAAGGCGCGGTGCAGTGCCTCCCCGGCCCGCGCCCGGGCGGGTTCCTGGCTGGAGCGGACGAACTCGTTCATGGCGGCCGGTGTCCACACCGCCCTCTCGACCACGCCCTTGCGCATCAGATAGCGGGTCAAGCCGGGCCTGTGGCGCAGCAACCAGCGGCCGAGCAGCGGCTGTTCGAGCAGCGCGGTGTA
The DNA here is from genome assembly GCF_041051975.1 of Streptomyces sp. R21. GTDB lineage: Bacteria > Actinomycetota > Actinomycetes > Streptomycetales > Streptomycetaceae > Streptomyces. Next base: position 3,723,597 of record NZ_CP163435.1, read on the forward strand.
CCAGAAGCGCCAGGCCTGCGGCATCAGCCGACGGTGCTGCGGCCAGGGGTGCAGCATGTTCAGGGCCAGGAAGTGGGTGATCCGCTCGGGGGCCCGCAGGCACAGGTGGAATCCGGTCCAGGCGCCCCAGTCGTGCCCGATCAACCGGGCCTTGTCCAGGCCGAGTCCGTCCATCAGCGCGAGGACGTCCGCCACCCTGCTGTCGGTGTCGTAGCCCTTGGCCGGTGCCTCGGACCAGCCGAAGCCGCGCTGGTCCACACAGATCAGCCGGTACTCGCCGGACAGCAGCGGGACGAGCCGCCGCCAGCCGTACCAGTGCTGGGGGAACCCGTGCAGCAGGATCACCGGCTTCCCTTCCCCCGCCTCCGCGACATGCAGCCGCACCCCTCGTACCTCGACGTAGCCGTGCCGTACGGCCTTCAGTTCGGGCATGGGCGGCGTGTGGTTCTCCACGGAAACTCCTGGGGCTCGACGTGTCTGTCGGCCTGTCAGGAGGACGCGTTCGGCGCAAAGGTTCCGCGCGACTGGCCGGAACGCCTCCGGAAGGGGCGCGGCGGGGTGAGGGCGTCCCACTGGAATGCTCGGTGTTTCCTTCCCCGTTCATGAGTATCGCCTTTCATGAGTATCGGCGTTCATGAGTATTTCCGTTCACGAGTATTGCCGTTAATTTACCGAGCGGCTCCGCTATTTGCTTCACAAATCGTTGACCGGCGCTTGACTGCGCAAGGCAACGATGCGAATCTCTCCGCACATCACACGGGGGGAGCACCAGCCATGACCGACGCTGCGCACAGCGGCTGGCCGACGGTCGAACTCGATCCCGTACGGCGACTGAAGGTCATCGCGGCCGCCACGAAGCACCCGACCTTCGCCGAACGGCACTTCGGTGCGGCGTTCGATGAACTGTGGTCCGTCGCCTCGGATCTGGAGCAGGAACTCCCCCATCTCGTCCCGGGGCTGCGCTCCTTCACGATCACGTCGTCCGAGGGCGACCGGCTGTCCGGGCGGGCGGTCGGCGCCCTCGGCCACCGTGAGCACTTCGACGTGGTGCTGCGCCCCGGCTGGTGCCTGATGCAGAGCAAGATCCTGACCAGCGGCATGGCAGCGATGCCCGACGCAGGCGGCAGCCGCTTCGCCTTCTTCAGCAGCCTGCGCCTGCCCGGCGGCCAGGCGCTGGACCGGGTGCGCCGCACAGGATCGGCGCAGCGGCACGAGGAAATCCTCGACCGCCTGGAGCAGCGGCTGGAGACCCGGTCGGCCCCGGGCAAGGCTGAGTGACCGTCAGCCCCAGGCGACCCGGAACGACCCTCAGTCCCAGGCGGCCCGGTGCGAACGTCAGTCCCAAGCAGCGCGGAACGACCGTCGGGCCCGGAAGAGCCGGGACCTGACCGTTCCCACGGGGACCGCCAGCAGTCCGGCGACCTCCTGCTCGCTCAGCCCCTCGACATGCCGCAGGGTCAGCACGACCCGGTGCTCGGGCGCGAGTCTCGCCATCGCGTCGGCTATGTCCGAGGCGAGCTGCACATCCCCCGCGATGGGCTTGTCCTCCCATTCCACGGGTATGGTGCTGCGCCGCTGCCGCTGCTTGGCGTATTTCACCGCCTCACGGACCGCGATGGAACGCACCCAACCGAGCAGCGCCGCAGGCGTCTTCAGCTGGCGCAGGTTGCGGAATACGGCGATGAGCGCGTCCTGAGCGGCATCCGCCCCGTCCTGTAGGGCCACGGGTCCGCAGATCCGGCCGACGTACGAGGCGAGGATGCCGAGCAGTTCGTCCATCGCCAGGGCGTCGCCGCGCTGTGCTCCCTCCACCAGGCGGGCCAGCACCTCTGGATCCCACCTGGTCGCGCTCGCTCCGCCCGTCCCGGTCACCGCGCCTCCGACGCCTGTGGGACCGTACGCGGAACCGAAACGGAATTATGTCTTCCAATTTCGCGAGGAGAACCCCGGAACACGAATAACCGACCCCCGTCGACGGCGAATTGAATTCCCACACGCCAGGCGCAACCCTAGCACCGGATATGGAAATTCAGACAGTTGCCCGGGAGAACTCCGGGGCCGGGACCCTCACTTCTCCGCACCGGCGCGTATGTCAGTTCCGGCCAGTTGCGCAACCCCGGGAGTACGCGCCCGAGAGCGCCCCTCTGTCCCTGTGAAGCTCCACCGACGCAGCCCCCGATGCGTGCGGAGCGTCGATCCGTGAGGGAGGAGAACACGCATGACCGAAGCCGACACAGGCTTTCCGCGACCCGGGCCGGGTGCCCGGCAGCCGGCGGACGAGGATCCGTGGGCCAAGGCGGCCCTGCTCGTACGGGCCGCCCAGTCCGGTGACGCCCTGGCCCTCAACGACCTGCTGGACCTGCTGACGCCGTACGTCAGCCGCCTGTGCCGCCCGATCGCGCTGACCGACACCTCCGACGCGGTCCAGGAGGCGCTCATCGCGGTTTTCCAGGGGCTGCCCAGGCTGAAGGATCCGCGCGCCCTGTACGCATGGGTGCGCACGATCACCGTGCGCGAGGCCGTGCGCGTGGCGCGGCGCGCCGAACACGAGACCCCGGTGGGCGAGTTCGACGACGTCCCCTCGTCACACAGCCCCGAGGTGGCCGCGGATGTGCGTGACGTACTGCGTCGGATGTCGACCGAGCACCGCGCGATCCTGGTGCTGCGCGAACTCGAAGGACTCGACGAGCGATCGGCGGGCCAACTCCTCAACATCTCCTGCGGCACGGTGAAGTCGCGGCTGCATCGCGCCCGTCACAGCTTCCGAAAGGCGTGGGCGCGATGAACGTCGACTGGCCGGCCATCGAGCTCGACCCCGTACGGCGGCTGCGCGTCATGGCCGCGGGCCTGAACGCCGTCATGTACGCCGACGCCCACCTCGACATCCCCTACCCGGACGTCTGGGCGGTGGCGAGCGACCTGGAGGGCGAACTCCCGCACCTGGTGCCGACGTTGCGGGCCTTCGTCACGTCACCGGCCTCCGAGACCCGCCAACACGCCTGGGCCTACGGCCCCTTCGGGCATCGCGCCTTCTTCGACGTGGTCCTGCAGCCGGGCTGGTGCCTCATGCAGAGCCGCTATGTGATCGGCGGCATGGCAGCCGTCCCGGAGGGCTCCGGGACCCGCTTCGCCGTACTCGGCGGCCTCCGCCGGCCCCGCCCCGCCCAGGCCCTGACAGCCCTCCGCCCCCTGGGCCGGACCCGAGGCCACCACATGATCGCCCGCGCCCACCGACGAGCCACCGCCCGCCTCGCCCCCCGACCGCCCCGGGACACGTGAAAGCGGGACCCGTCCGCCCCTCCACCCTCGTGGAGAAGCAGACGGGTCCCGCTTCACGTAGGACTCGCTCAGACGTTGAACCGGAACTCGACGACGTCCCCGTCCTGCATCACATACTCCTTGCCCTCCATGCGGGCCTTGCCCTTGGCGCGGGCCTCGGCGACCGAACCGGTCTCCACGAGGTCGGCGAAGGAGATGACCTCGGCCTTGATGAAGCCCTTCTGGAAGTCGGTGTGGATGACACCGGCGGCCTCGGGGGCGGTGGCGCCCTTCTTGATCGTCCAGGCGCGGGATTCCTTGGGGCCGGCCGTCAGGTAGGTCTGGAGGCCGAGGGTGTTGAAGCCGACGCGGGCGAGGGTGGCGAGGCCCGGCTCCTCGGCGCCGACGGACTCCAGCAGCTCCATGGCGTCCTCCTCGTCGAGCTCGGCGAGGTCCTGCTCCAGCTTGGCGTTGAGGAAGATCGCCTCGCCGGGGGCGACCAGGGCGCGCTGCTCGGCCTTGAACTCCTCGTCGGTCAGCTCGTCCTCGTCCACGTTGAAGACGTAGAGGAACGGCTTGGTGGTGAGGAGGTGCAGGTCGTGGAGGAGTTCTTCCTTGCCGGAGCCCTGGGCGATGCCCACCGAGAAGAGGGTGTCGCCCTTCTCCAGGATCTCCTTGGCCGCCTCGACCGCCGCGACCTTCGGAACGACGTCCTTCTTGATGCGCGACTCCTTCTGGAGGCGCGGCAGGACCTTCTCGATGGTCTGGAGGTCGGCGAGGATCAGCTCGGTGTTGATCGTCTCGATGTCGTCCTTCGGCGAGACCTTGCCGTCGACGTGCACGACGTTCTCGTCCTTGAAGGCGCGGATGACCTGGCAGATCGCATCGGACTCGCGGATGTTCGCCAGGAACTTGTTGCCCAGGCCCTCGCCCTCGGAGGCGCCGCGCACGATGCCCGCGATGTCGACGAAGTCGACGGTGGCGGGAAGGATCTTCTGCGAGGCGAAGATTTCGGCCAACTTGGTGAGGCGGGCGTCGGGGACGCCGACCACGCCGACGTTCGGCTCGATCGTGGCGAACGGATAGTTGGCCGCCAGCACGTCGTTCTTGGTCAGGGCGTTGAACAGGGTCGACTTGCCGACATTGGGCAGACCGACGATTCCGATCGTGAGCGACACGTTGCGACTTCCCGTACGAGAGGATGAGGGCTGGGCTGGGACTGCGTGGGCCCGGATCCAGGTTCCTTGTACGGGCCGATCCCCCAGTCTACGGCGTGCGCGGCCCCGCACCGGCGAGGTATCGAACGCATGGCCAAGGTTGACCAAGGTCCGCCCAACGGCGTGTCTGAAGGCCTATTCGACACATAAAACGACCTAAGTTGGTCCAGTGGAGCAACACAGGACGCGACCCCCTCAGCAAAGACCCCGACGCGGCGCGCCTCTTCCGGCGCAGGCCGGGCGAGGGGCGGCCGTCGGCGTACGGCGAGGCGCGTCGGCTGCCCGGCGGTCGGCGCCGCCGCTGGTCCAGGCCGTGCGGCGGATGCCGAATCCGCGGCTGACCGGGCTGGGCAGCGGACTCTTCTGCGGGGCGGTGATGTTCGTGCTCGGCTGCCTCGACCAGCTGCTGTTCGGGGCGTCGCTCACCGCGTACGGGGTGCTGTTCCTGCCGGTCTGCGCGCTGGCCGGCCTCTGGGTGCGACGCGCGGACCTCGTGACGGCGCCGGTCGTCGTCCCGATCGCCTTCGCCTTCGGGCTGCTGCCCGTCGCCGACGGGGGCGGCGGGCTAGGGGGCCGCGCGATGGGCCTGGTCACCGCGCTCGCCACGCAGGCCGGCTGGCTGTACGGCGGAACACTGGTCACCGGGCTCCTCGTGACCGTGCGCAAGGTGCGGCTGATGAGCCGCCGGGCGGACCGGCGCCGGGCGCAGCAGGTCGCCGAGCCACCGCGGCGACGCCCGCTCTGAGAACGCCGGCAGCCCCGAACCCGTCGGCTACGCCTTCCGCGCCGCCCGCATCGCCGCCCCCACGATCCCCGCGTTGTTCTGCAGCTGGGCCGGGACGATCTCCGCCTTGATGCCCTCGATCAGCGGCAGGAACTTCTGGGACTTGCGGCTGACGCCGCCGCCGATGATGAAGAGCTCCGGGGAGAAGAGCATCTCGACGTGGGCGAGATACTTCGTGACGCGGCGCGCCCAGTGCTCCCAGGTCAGCTCGTGGTCGTCCTTGGCCTTGGTGGAGGCACGGGTCTCCGCGTCGTGGCCGTGCAGCTCCAGGTGGCCCAGCTCCGTGTTGGGGACCAGCTCGCCGTCGAGGAAGAGGGCGCTGCCGATGCCCGTGCCGAAGGTGAGCAGCAGGACCGTGCCCTTGCGGCCCTGGCCGGCGCCGAACTGCATCTCGGCCACGCCCGCCGCGTCCGCGTCGTTGAGCACCGTCACCGGGAGCCCGCCGAGCCGCTCGCTCAGCAGGGCACGCGCGTCGGTGTCGATCCAGCCCTTGTCGACGTTGGCGGCCGTACGAATGGTGGAGCCGCCGGTGACCACTCCGGGGAACGTGATGCCGACCGGGCCGGCCCAGCCGAAGTGGCCGATGACCTCCTTCACGCCGTCGGCCACCGCGTCCGGGGTCGCCGGGTGCGGAGTGAGCACCTTGAAGCGCTCCTCCGCCAGGTCGCCGCGGTCCAGGTCCACAGGGGCGCCCTTGATCCCGGATCCGCCGATGTCCACACCGAAGATCTGCATGGCTCCACGTTACGACGTGGGACTGACGGTCACGCTCCGGAGGGTGCCGCCCCCGTGCGCTCGGCCACCAGGGCCGCCGCCTCCGCGCGCAGGTCGCGGCGGAGTTCCTTGGGCAGCGAGAAGGTGATGGACTCCTCGGCCGTCTTCACCGTCTCGACGTCGCCGTAACCGCGCTCGGCCAGCCATTCCAGTACGCCGTCGACGAGGACGTCCGGGACGGAGGCGCCGGAGGTCAGGCCGACCGTGGTGACGCCCTCCAGCCAGGCCTCGTCGATCTCGGCCGCGAAGTCCACCAGGTGGGCGGCGGGGGCGCCCGCGTCCAGGGCGACCTCGACCATGCGGATCGAGTTCGAGGAGTTCTTGGAGCCGACCACGATGACCAGCTCGGCGTCCTCGGCGAGCTTCTTCACGGCGACCTGGCGGTTCTGCGTGGCGTAGCAGATGTCGTCGCTGGGCGGGGAGATGAGCTGGGGGAACTTCTCCTTCAGGGCGTCGACCGTCTCCATGGTCTCGTCGACCGACAGCGTGGTCTGGGAGAGCCAGACGACCTTGGAGGGGTCGCGGACCTCGACCTTGGCGACGTCCTCGGGGCCGTCGACCAGCGTGATGTGGTCGGGTGCCTCGCCGGAGGTGCCGATGACCTCCTCGTGGCCTTCGTGGCCGATGAGCAGGATGTCGAAGTCCTCGTTCGCGAAGCGGACGGCTTCCTTGTGGACCTTGGTGACCAGCGGGCAGGTCGCGTCGATGGTGGCGAGCTTCCCGGCGGCGGCCTCGTCGTGGACGACGGGCGCGACGCCGTGCGCCGAGAACATCACGATGGACCCCTCGGGGACCTCCTCCGTCCGCTCGACGAAGATGGCGCCCTTCTTCTCCAGGGTCTGCACGACGTACTTGTTGTGGACGATCTCGTGGCGGACATAGATCGGGGCCCCGTACTGCTCCAGGGCTTTCTCGACGGCGATCACGGCGCGGTCCACACCCGCGCAGTAGCCACGGGGGGCGGCGAGCAGGACACGGCGGCCAGGCGAAGCAGTCATGCGATCCATCGTAAGGCCGCGCCCGGCGGGTCAAAGATCACCTCCTCGGGAGAGAGCGGGAAGACTGGGCAGGAGCGGGGAGGGATGGGGAGAGGTGGGGCCAGGGACGACGCGCGGGAGGCCATGGATGTCCGAGACGGAGACCGCCACCGGTACGGCAGACGAGTCCGGGGCGGAACGCGGACTGCGGCGCAGCCTCGGCTTCCGGGACCTGGTCGTCTACGGGCTGCTGTTCATCGCGCCGATGGCGCCGGTCGGCGTTTTCGGGACGCTGGACGCCAAGTCGCACGGGGCGGTGGCGCTGGTCTACGTCGTCGCCACGGTGGCCATGGCGTTCACCGCATTCAGCTACGCGCAGATGGTCCGTGTGGTCCCGCAGGCCGGCTCGGTGTTCGCCTACGCGCGCGTGGCGCTCGGCAGGGAGGCCGGATTCGTCGCCGGATGGATGGCGATGCTCGACTACCTCCTCATCCCGGCGGTGGCGTACCTCTTCTCCGGGATCGCGATGAACTCCCTGGTCCCGGGCGTCTCGCGGTGGGTGTGGACGGCGCTCGCGGTGGTCGTCACGACGGTGCTGAACCTGTGGGGCGTGCGGATGGCCGCTCGGGTGGGCTTCCTGGTGCTCGCGATGGAGATCGTCGTCCTGGTGGTCTTCGTCGTGTCGGCGGTCGTGGTGCTCGCGCGCGACGGGGCCGAGCGCGGCTGGCTGTCGCCCCTGTCGGGGGACGGCTCGCAGGGGGCGTTCGCCCTGTCGGCGGTCATCGCCGCGGTCTCGGTCGCCGTGCTGTCGTATCTGGGCTTCGACGCGATCGCCTCGTTCGCGGAGGAGGTCACCGGCGGCTCGGAGAAGGTGGCGCGGGCGGTGCTGTTCTGCCTGGCGCTGGCCGGTGTGCTGTTCGTGGCCCAGACGTATCTGATCGCCCTTCTGGAGCCGCTGTCGTCGGCGCGGCTCGCCGCCGAGCCGGTCAGGCAGGGGTCGGCGTTCTACGACGCGGTGGACACCTCCGTCGGCGGCTGGCTGCACGATCTGGTGGCCGTCAGCAAGGCGATCGGCGCGGCCTTCGCGGCGCTCGCCGGACAGGCCGCGGCCGGGCGCCTCGTCTTCGCGATGGCCCGCGACCGGCGGCTGCCGCGTGCGCTGTCGAGGACCGACTCCGGGGTGCCGCGGGCCGCGCTGCTGACGGCGGCGGTGATCACGCTGGTCGCCGCGGTGTGGGCGGCGCGGCGCGACGACGGCATGGACCACCTGGTGTCGGTGGTCGACATCGGCGCGCTGACGGCCTTCACGCTGCTGCACGCGAGCGTGGTGGGGTGGTTCGCCGTACGGCGCCGGGGTGGGCCGGTGGTGTGGTGGCGGCACGTCCTCGTCCCGGTCCTCGGCGCCGCGATCACCGTCGCCGTGATCGTGGAGGCCTCGGGCACGGCCCAGGTGGTGGGCGCGATCTGGTTCGCGGTGGGGGTGGGGGTGCTGGTTGTCCAGCGGGGGCGACCGGCACCCCCCGTCTCGGCCTGAACGGCCTCGTCCTCGAACTCCCCCGACGGGCCGAGACCCCCTCCTGTCGGTGGCGGCCACTACGCTCGGCGCATGGCTCTCAACACGTCCGCGGACGCCCCGCTGCCCGTCGGTGAGGTGTCGCGGCTCATCGGGGGATGGATCGACCGGCTCGGCGCGGTGTGGGTCGAGGGGCAGATCACCCAGTTGTCACGGCGTCCGGGCGCGGGCGTCGTGTTCCTGACGCTGCGCGACCCGTCGTACGACATCTCCGTGAGCGTGACCTGCTACCGGCAGGTGTTCGACGCGGTGGCCGACGTGGTGAGCGAGGGCGCCCGGGTCGTCGTCCTCGCGAAGCCGGAGTGGTATGCGCCGCGGGGGCAGCTGTCACTGCGGGCCGCCGAGATAAAGCCGGTGGGTGTGGGTGAACTGCTCGCCCGGCTGGAGCAGTTGAAGAAGTCGCTGGCCGCCGAGGGACTGTTCGCGCCCGAGCGCAAGAAGCCGCTGCCCTTCCTGCCGCAGCTCATCGGGCTGGTCTGCGGGCGCGCGTCCGCGGCCGAGCGGGACGTGCTGGAGAACGCCCGGCACCGCTGGCCCGCAGTCCGCTTCGAGGTGCGCAACGTCGCCGTGCAGGGTGTGCACGCGGTGCCGCAGGTCGTGCAGGCGGTGAAGGAGCTGGACGCGCTCGACGAGGTCGACGTGATCGTCGTCGCGCGCGGCGGCGGCAGCGTGGAGGACCTGCTGCCGTTCTCCGACGAGCAGCTCGTCCGGGCCGTGGCGGCGTGCCGTACGCCCGTCGTGTCGGCCATCGGGCACGAGCCCGACAACCCGCTGCTCGACCATGTGGCGGACCTGCGGGCGTCCACGCCGACCGACGCCGCCAAGAAGGTCGTGCCGGACGTCGGCGAGGAGTTCGAGCGGGTGCGGTTCCTGCGGGACCGGGCGCGGCGGAGCGTCGGGGCCTTCATCGACCGCGAGGAGCGCGGTCTCGCGCACGCGCTGGCCCGCCCCTCGATAGAGGATCCGCACCGGATGGTCGACGAGCGCGCGGACCATGTCGCGTCCCTCCTGGGCCGCGGTCGGCGCACCCTCGGGCACCTGCTCGACCGCGCCGACTCCGAGCTGACGCACACCCACGCGCGCGTGGTGGCCCTCTCTCCCGCGGCGACCCTCCAGCGGGGTTACGCGGTGCTCCAGAAGGCCGACGGTCACGTGGTCCGGGATCCGGCCGAGGTGGCACCGGACGAGCCGCTCAGGGCGCGGGTCGCCGAGGGTGAATTCACTGTACGAGCAGATGCATAGGGTGGGCGGATGACCAGCAAGGTGGACGAGGCGCTCGGGTACGAGCAGGCGCGGGACGAGCTGATCGAGGTCGTACGCCGGCTGGAGGCGGGCGGCACGACCCTCGAGGAGTCCCTCGCCCTCTGGGAGCGCGGCGAGGAACTGGCGAAGGTGTGCCGTCGCTGGCTGGAGGGCGCGCGGGCGCGGCTCGACGCGGCGCTGGCGGAGGAGGAGCCGGAGGGCGAGGAGGACGACTCCGAGTAGTTCCGAGCGGCCCTCGGAGCCGCCGCCGTCGACGCGAAGGGGCCCTGCGGGGCCTCTTTCGCCATTCCTGGGTCCCTGACGTTTCGCCGTTCCTCGGTCCCTGACGTTTCGCCGTCGCTGGGTCTGTGAATTTCGCCGTCCCCGGGTCTGTGAAGCGGATCACCATCGGCCGCTTTTGGTTGAAGGTTAAACCTCATTCACGTACTGTCGTCGTTGTCAGCCGATCCCCCCGGATCCGACGCACATCCCGAGAAGGTTGTTTCATGTCTCTCGTTCTTGACCCCGCCGCCCAGGACCTGCTCTTCCGCGAGGCCCGCACCGCGAACACGTTCACCGACGAGCCGGTGACCGAGGAGCAGGTGCAGGCGATCTACGACCTGGTCAAGTACGGCCCGACGGCCTTCAACCAGTCCCCGCTGCGCATCACCCTGGTCCGCTCGGCCGAGGCCCGCGAGCGCCTGGTCCAGCACATGGCCGAGGGCAACCAGCCGAAGACGGCCACCGCCCCGCTGGTCGCGATCCTCTCCGCGGACAACGAGTTCCACGAGGAGCTCCCGGCGCTCTTCCCGCACTTCCCGCAGGCCAAGGACATGTTCTTCGCCGAGCGCCCGGCCCGTGAGGGTGCCGCCGCCCTGAACGCCGCGCTCCAGGCCGCGTACTTCATCATCGGCGTCCGCGCCGCCGGCCTCGCCGCCGGCCCGATGACCGGCCTCGACTTCGCCGGCGTCCAGAAGGAGTTCCTGGACGGCGACCACACCCCGCTGATGGTCATCAACATCGGCAAGCCGGGCGAGGACGCCTGGTTCCCGCGCTCCCCGCGCCTGGACTTCGACCAGGTCGTCACCACGGTCTGAGTCACCCGCCTACACGCACGAGGAGGGCCCCCGGCATCGCGCCGGGGGCCCTCCTCGTCTTTACGGGCGTGCGCGAGGTGTCACGTCGTCTTCGTGGACTCCGCCTTCAGCGACTGCGCCATCTTCGCCAGCTGCGCGAACGAGCCCGTGCCCGCCACCACCGTGGTCGAGCCCTTGGCCTTCAGGACGAGGGCGTCGTACCGGCCGCCCTCGTAGCGCTGCCACGTCCGGTCGCCGATCCGCTCGGTGGCCTTCGTCTCCCTGGCGCCCCCGCTGGCCGTGTCGATGAACACGGCCGGCTTCTGCGTGGACTGCTCTATCGCGACGTACTCGCCGTCGGGAGCATGGAAGCCCAGGTGCCACGCGTCGAACGCGGAGCCGTCATACCGCACCGAGGTCGCCTTCCACGTCTTGGGCAGGCCCTCGGGTGCCGCCACGGGATAGGGAGCCGCGCGGCGCGCCGTGAGCAGTTCGACGCGGTAGTCGACACGCTTGACGTCGGGCGTCCCGCCCTCACCGTGCGGAATGAAGAGGTAGATGACGCTCGCCATGAGCGTGATCACGCCCAGGGAGAGAATCATGTTCCGGACGCTCTGCTTGCCTTTCGTACCTGCCACGCCCCTATCGTCGCAGGTGCAGTGGCCCGCTCATCCGTGGGGCCCCCTGCTCATTTTGTCTGCCTAACGATAGAGTCGGGGCATCACCCTCATCCGGCCGTCGTCGTATCAGAAAGGTGCGTCTCGATGACCGAGCATCATCAGCTGCCGTCCGAACTTGAGGTCTCCCCCGAGGCCCCCGACCGCAACCTCGCCCTGGAACTCGTCCGCGTCACCGAGGCCGCCGCCATGGCCGCGGGCCGCTGGGTGGGCCGCGGGGACAAGAACGGCGCCGACGGCGCCGCCGTACGGGCCATGCGGACCCTCGTCTCCACCGTCTCGATGAACGGCGTCGTCGTCATCGGTGAGGGTGAGAAGGACGAGGCCCCGATGCTCTTCAACGGAGAGCGCGTCGGTGACGGGACCGGTGCCGAGTGCGACATCGCCGTCGACCCGATCGACGGCACCACGCTCACCGCGAAGGGCATGACGAACGCGATCGCCGTGCTCGCGGCCGCCGACCGCGGCACCATGTTCGACCCGTCCGCCGTCTTCTACATGGACAAGCTGGTCACCGGCCCGGAGGCCGCGGACTTCGTCGACATCAACGCGCCCGTCGCGGTGAACATCCGCAGGGTCGCCAAGGCCAAGAAGTCCTCGCCCGAGGACGTCACGGTCGTCATCCTCGACCGGCCGCGCCACGAGGGGATCATCAAGGAGATCCGCGAGACCGGCGCCCGTATCAAGCTGATCTCCGACGGCGACGTCGCGGGTTCCATCCTGGCGCTGCGCGAGGGCACGGGCATCGACCTGCTGCTCGGCATCGGCGGTACGCCCGAGGGCATCATCTCGGCCTGCGCCGTGAAGTGTCTGGGCGGAACCATCCAGGGCAAGCTGTGGCCCAAGGACGACGCGGAGCGCCAGCACGCGATCGACGCGGGCCACGACCTCGACCGCGTGCTCTACACGGACGACCTGGTCTCCGGCGAGAACGTGTTCTTCGTCGCGACCGGCATCACGGACGGCGAGCTGCTGCGCGGGGTGCGCTACCGCGCCGAGACCGCCACGACCGACTCGATCGTGATGCGCTCCAAGTCGGGCACGGTGCGCCAGATCACCTCGGAGCACCGGCTGAGCAAGCTGCGCGCGTACAGCGCGATCGACTTCGACCGCGCCAAGTAGGCACGGACCAAGTACGCACGGAACAAGTAGGCACGGTCGCGGCCGGGTTCGAGGCCGTGGTCGTACGCGAGTGGGGCGCCCCCTGTGCGGAGGGGGCGCCCCACTCGTGTACGGACTATCCGGCCGCTGCTATCTGGCCGGTGGTGCGGGCGGCCTTCTGCAGCTCCAGGTCGCGGCGGCGCCGACGGGCGAGCACGACGCGGCGCTCGGCGGCGGTGAGACCGCCCCACACTCCGTACGGCTCGGGTTGCAGCAGCGCGTGTTCGCGGCACTCGACCATCACCGGGCAGCGGGCACAGACCCGCTTCGCCGCCTCCTCGCGGGAGAGGCGGGCCGCGGTGGGCTCCTTCGAAGGGGCGAAGAACAGGCCGGCCTCGTCGCGTCGGCACACGGCCTCCGTGTGCCATGGCGCTTCCTGATCCCTGTCCCGCACTGGCGCCCGCTGGGCCGGAACGGCAGCTACCTGCAGGGACTGATGCGGCGGTTGCAGCACGGTCTACTCCTGACGACGGCTTAGCGAGCGTGCCGGGCGCGGTGGAATTCCCACAGCGCCCTCCAAGAGACGATGCAGCAAGGCCTACCCGCTGTGCGCGCGCCTATGCACTGAGTTCCGAAGAGCGGAGCGACTCATTCGAATCCGGGCCCGTTGGACCGGGCCTGAGGCGGCAGCGCGCACTCCGGTTGTCGCCCGGACATCTTCCCGACGCCGTCCGGATTCACAAGCGTCAACGGTCCAGGTGCTTGCGCAAACTCCGGTCCACGCGGTCCGCGACACGGTCGAGGATGTCCGCGACGAGCTTGCCCCGCTTGGGCTTCGCCTCGACGTTGCCGAGGACGGCCAGTCCGTCCACGTACACCACAGGTGCCTCGGGGTCGCCCGAGTCCAGCGTGTCCACCTCGAAGTTGCCGAGGACACCGCCGCCGCTGCCGCGCAGCGAGACGTTCTCCGGGACGCGCACCTCGACGTTGCCGAAGACCGAGATCGCCTTGATGACGACCTGCTGGTACTCGAAGATCGCCTCGCTGAGGTCTATCTCGACGCTGCCGAACACGGCGTACGCGTGGATGCGGCGGCCGGCACGCCAGCGGCCCTTGCGCATCGCCGTGCTGAACACCGCCACCACGTTCTCGTCGGCCTCGACGGGGATCGCGCCCGGGGTGGGGCGGTTGGGCACGGCCCCGTACTCGGGGGTCGCGCGGCCGGTGTGGGCGGCGGGCAGATCCCGTACGAACGGCTCCAGCTCGCCCACGGTCTTGGCGGCCAGCACGCCCTCGACCCGCTCGGAGTGCTCCTCCGCGGTGAGCCGGCCCTCGGCGAGAGCGTCACGCAGGATGTCCGCGATGCGGTCGCGGTCGGCGTCGGAGCAGCGCAGCTCGGCGGGTTCGGCGGGCGCGACGGGCCTGCCTGCGGCCGACGGGTCGGGGCGGCTGTCGGTCGGGGCGGGGCTCTTGTGAAGGTCCACGGCAGCAGCGTACCCAAACGCGATAGATCGCGACTAGGGGTGTGGACAACTGTGGAGGACGAAACCGCGGGCCCCTGCACGGCGAACTGAGCCTTACCTCACAAGCTCGCCCTCCCCCGCAGGTTCTACGCTGGTGAGCGCTGCCAATGACTGCCAGCCGCTGTCTCTGTCGAGTGAGGAATGGGCGAGATGCCTGAGTTCGCGTACACCGATCTGCTCCCCCAGGGAGAGGACACCACCCCTTACCGGCTGGTGACCTCCGAGGGTGTCTCCACCTTCGAGGCCGACGGGCGCACGTTCCTCAAGGTCGAGCCGGAGGCGCTGCGCAAGCTCGCCGCGGAGGCCATCCACGACATCCAGCACTACCTGCGCCCCGCGCACCTCGCGCAGCTGCGGCGCATCATCGACGACCCCGAGGCGTCGAACAACGACAAGTTCGTGGCCCTCGACCTGCTGAAGAACGCGAACATCGCGGCGGCGGGCGTGCTCCCCATGTGCCAGGACACCGGCACGGCGATCGTCATGGGCAAGCGCGGACAGCACGTCCTCACCGAAGGTGAGGACGAGAAGGCCCTGTCGCGCGGTATCTACGACGCGTACCAGAACCTGAACCTGCGCTATTCGCAGATGGCCCCGCTGACCATGTGGGACGAGAGGAACACCGGCTCGAACCTGCCGGCGCAGATCGAGCTGTACGCGACCGACGGCGGCGCCTACAAGTTCCTCTTCATGGCCAAGGGCGGCGGCTCCGCCAACAAGTCCTTCCTCTACCAGGAGACGAAGGCGGTCCTCAACGAGGGCTCCATGATGAAGTTCTTGGAGGAGAAGATCCGCTCGCTGGGCACGGCCGCCTGTCCGCCGTACCACCTGGCGATCGTCGTCGGCGGCACGAGCGCCGAGTACGCGCTCAAGACCGCGAAGTACGCCTCCGCGCACTACCTGGACGAGATCCCGGCCGAGGGCTCCGAGCTGGGCCACGGCTTCCGGGACAAGGACCTCGAACAGAAGGTCTTCGAGCTGACGCAGAAGATCGGCATCGGCGCGCAGTTCGGCGGCAAGTACTTCTGCCACGACGTACGGGTCGTCCGCCTCCCCCGCCACGGCGCGTCCTGCCCCGTCGCGATCGCCGTGTCCTGCTCCGCCGACCGCCAGGCCGTCGCGAAGATCACCGCCGAGGGCGTCTTCCTGGAGCAGCTGGAGACGGACCCGGCGCGCTTCCTGCCGGAGACCACGGACGAGCACCTCGACGAGGCGAGCGACGTCGTCAGGATCGACCTGAACCAGCCGATGGAGTCGATCCTCGCCGAGCTGACCAAGTACCCGGTCAAGACCCGGCTGTCGCTGAACGGCCCGCTCGTAGTGGCCCGCGACATCGCGCACGCCAAGATCAAGGAGCGGCTCGACGCGGGCGAGGAGATGCCGCAGTACCTGAAGGACCACCCGGTGTACTACGCGGGCCCGGCGAAGACGCCCGAGGGGTACGCGTCCGGTTCCTTCGGCCCGACCACCGCCGGGCGCATGGACTCCTACGTCGAGCAGTTCCAGGCGGCGGGCGGCTCCAAGGTGATGCTGGCCAAGGGCAACCGCAGCAAGCAGGTGACCGACGCGTGCGACGCCCACGGCGGCTTCTACCTCGGCTCCATCGGCGGCCCCGCCGCCCGCCTCGCCCAGGACTGCATCAAGAAGGTCGAGGTCGTCGAGTACGAGGAGCTCGGCATGGAGGCGGTCTGGAAGATCGAGGTCGAGGACTTCCCGGCGTTCGTCGTCGTCGACGACAAGGGCAACGACTTCTTCCAGAACCCTGCGCCGGAGCCGACGTTCACGCACATTCCGGTACGAGGCCCCGGCCTGGCCTAGTCACCACTGCTCCGCCCGCGTTGTCGGCGCACCCCCGGGTTGAAATAGATCAGCTCGGGGGTGTGCTGTATCCGTTATGACCGACTACCGCATCGAGCACGACTCCATGGGCGAGGTCCGTGTCCCCGCCGACGCCAAGTGGCGGGCCCAGACCCAGCGTGCTGTCGAGAACTTTCCGATCTCCGGGCAGCACCTGGAGCGCGCGCACATCGAGGCGCTGGCGCGGATCAAGGGGGCTGCCGCGAAGGTGAACGCCGAGCTGGGGGTGCTCGGCGAGGACGTCGCCGAGGCCGTGCAGGAGGCGGCGGCGGAGGTGGCCGAGGGGCGGTGGGACGCGGAGTTTCCCGTGGACGTGTTCCAGACCGGGTCCGGGACCTCGTCGAACATGAACACCAACGAGGTCATCGCCACGCTCGCCACCGAGCGGCTCGGCAGGGACGTGCACCCCAATGACCATGTGAACGCCTCGCAGTCGAGCAACGACGTGTTCCCGTCCAGCATTCACATCGCGGCCACCGCGGCCGTCACCCGGGACCTGATTCCCGCGCTGGAGCATCTCGCGGCCGCGCTGGAGCGGAAGTCGGCGGAGTTCGCGGACGTCGTCAAGTCCGGGCGTACGCATCTGATGGACGCCACGCCGGTGACGCTCGGGCAGGAGTTCGGCGGGTACGCGGCGCAGGTGCGGTACGGGGTGGAGCGGCTGACCGCCTCGCTGCCGCGGCTGGCCGAACTGCCGCTCGGGGGGACCGCGGTGGGGACCGGGATCAACACCCCGGTCGGGTTCTCCGCGGCCGTCATCGCGGAGGTCGCCCGGGCCACCGGGCTGCCGCTCACCGAGGCGCGCGACCACTTCGAGGCACAGGGCGCCCGGGACGGGATCGTGGAGACGAGCGGGCAGCTGCGGACCATCGGGGTCGGGCTGACCAAGATCGCCAACGATCTGCGGTGGATGGCCTCGGGACCGCGGACCGGGCTGGCCGAGATCAGCCTTCCCGACCTTCAGCCCGGCTCCTCGATCATGCCCGGCAAGGTCAACCCCGTCATCCCGGAAGCCGTGCTGATGGTCGCCGCCCAGGTGACCGGCAACGACGCGACCGTCGCCGCCGCCGGAGCCGCCGGGAACTTCGAGCTCAACGTGATGCTGCCGGTCATCGCCAAGAACGTCCTCGAATCCATCCGGCTCCTCACCAACGTCTCGCGGCTGCTCGCCGACCGGACCGTCGACGGGATCGTCGCGCACCGCGAACGGGCGCGCGAGTACGCCGAGTCGTCGCCCTCCGTCGTCACGCCGCTCAACAAGTACATCGGGTACGAGGAGGCCGCCAAGGTCGCCAAGAAGGCGCTCGCCGAGCGGAAGACGATCCGCCAAGTCGTCCTGGAGGGCGGGTACGTGGAGCGCGGCGACCTCACCGCACTCCAGCTCGACGAGGCCCTTGATGTCCTGCGGATGACGCACCCGTAACGTCATTCGTCCCCGGGCGGCAACCGTGACGCGCACCGCAGCGTCGTATGCCCGGGGCACCTAATATCTGGCCATGACAGACGGTGGAGCGGTGAGTCGAGTGGAAGCGGGCGGGTCGGCGGCGTACTGGGCCCCCGGAAGTCACATCCTGTGGCGGTACCGGGAGAACGCCGGCGAGCGCGTCCACATCTGCCGTCCCGTGACCGTCGTGCAGGACGACGAGGAACTGCTCGCGGTCTGGATGGCGCCCGGCACCGAGTGCGTGAAGCCGGTGCTCGCCGACGGTACACCCGTGCACGGAGAACCGCTGGAGTCCCGCTACACGAAGGCTCGCACCGTGCAGCGGGACCGCTGGTTCGGCACCGGCGTACTGAAGTTGGCGCGGCCCGGCGAACCGTGGTCGGTGTGGCTGTTCTGGGAGCCGGGCTGGCGTTTCAAGAACTGGTACGTGAACCTTGAGGCGCCGCGCGCGCGTTGGGACGGCGGCGTCGACTCCGAGGACCACTTCCTCGACATCGCCGTGGCCCCCGACCGCAGTTGGCGCTGGCTCGACGAGGACGAGTTCGCGCAGGCACAGCGGGCCGGACTGATGGATACTCAACTGGCCCGGCGGGTAAGGGAAGCGGGGCAGTCGGCCGTGGAGGTGATCCGCGCCTGGGGCCCGCCGTTCTCGGACGGCTGGCAGCACTGGCGCCCGGATCCCGCCTGGCCTGTACCGTCCCTGCCGGACGACTGGGACCGTACGCCCGCGCACGTGTCCTCATGAGACCCTTGATGCGCCCCCGTGGGAGAACCGTAGGATCGTCCTCCGCAAGGGCGCACAGGAGCAACTCCCGCAGCATGCGCTGAGCTTGACCAGATGTCACCGAGGGGCGGCAGGACGTGAGCGAGGGGTACGAGGGCCGCGGCGGCACGGCCCGCACACGGCCGGGCGGGCCGCACCGGCCCGCGCCGGTGTCCGGTCCGACCGCCGATCCGGTGTCCGGTCCGAGGACGGCATCCGCGCCGCCGAGAGCCGGCCGCGTAAGTGCCGAGGCGCAGATTCCGTTCCTGGGGCACACATTCCGGGTATCGGGGCTGCGGGACGAACTGTGCGCCAGGCGCGCAGCCCCTGACGGACGGATTCGACACGCGTGACGGAGCACCCCACAGCGCACGAGCGCCCTCAGCCCGGCGCCGGCCGACCCGCCGCCCCCGCGGACCCCCGCGGGGCGCTCCTGCGTACCCCGGAACAGCCGTCGCAGATCCCGGGGGCAGCCGCGTTACCCCAGCAGGCACGCGCCGGGGACGCCCCGGCGCCCCAGGCCCGTACCGGCGACGCCCCGGGCGCCCCCGGCACCACCACGCCCTGCGGCAAGCGCGCCTCCGACACCGGCGCGCCCACACCCGCTCCCGCCCCCGCCCCCGCCGCGGAACACTCCCAGCCCTCGGCGACCGAGCCCGACCCGCACCGCCCGCGCCCCGCTCCGGAGAGCATCCCGATCCAGCAGGGCTCCGAGCCGGAGCGGCCGCCCGTGTCGCCCGGCGGCACGGGCGGCAACAGCGGCAGGGACCGGCGCACCGGCCAGGGGCTGCCGCCCGGCGGCCCGATGCCGATGCGACGCGACGGGGACCGGCTGCGCTTCGTGGGCGCCGCGACCCGGCGGATCGCCCGCGGCATCGACCTCGACGAGATCGTGATGGGCCTGTGCCGCGCGACCGTGCCGACATTCTCGGACGCGATCCTCGTCTATCTGCGCGACCCGCTGCCCGTCGGCGACGAACGGCCCACCGGGCCCGTCGTGCTGCGGCTGCGGCGCACCGACCGCATCCCCGAGGAGCGGGACACGGAGGGCGGCTTCATGCCCGCGCTCCAGGTCCAGCCCGAGCACTCCGAGCTGTCGGCGCTCACCGCCGAGCTGTGCGAGGTGCGGCCCGGCGGGGCACTCGCCGAGGTGCTGCGCGGTGTACGGCCGGTGTTCGCGGACGCGCCCGGCGCCCGGGCCGCGCTGCCCGAGCTGCTCGGCGACGAGCTGTCGGTGCCGGACGGCCAGCGCGCGATCCTGGCGCCGCTGCGCGGCCGCCGCCGGGTGATCGGCGCGGCGCTCTTCCTGCGCCGCCCGGAACGGCTGGCGTTCGAGACCGACGACCTGCTGGTCGCCGCCCAGCTCGCCACGCACAGCGCGCTCGGCATCGACAAGGCGGTGCTGTACGGCCGCGAGGCGTACATCGCCGACGAGCTGCAGCGCACGATGCTGCCCGAGACCCTGCCGCGCCCGACCGGCGTACGGCTCGCCTCGCGCTACCTCCCGGCCGCCGAGACCGCCCGGGTGGGCGGCGACTGGTACGACGCGATCCCGCTGCCCGGCAGCCGCGTCGCCCTCGTCGTCGGCGACGTCATGGGGCACTCCATGACCTCGGCCGCGATCATGGGTCAGCTGCGCACCACGGCGCAGACGCTCGCCGGGCTCGACCTGCCGCCGCAGGAGGTGCTGCACCACCTCGACGAGCAGGCCCAGCGCCTGGGCACCGACCGCATGGCGACCTGCCTGTACGCCGTCTACGACCCGGTCTCGCACCGCATCACCATCGCCAACGCCGGCCATCCGCCACCGGTCCTGCTGCACCTGGGCGGCCGTGCGGAAGTGCTGCGGGTGCCGCCGGGTGCGCCGATCGGTGTCGGGGGCGTCGACTTCGAGGCCGTGGAACTGGACGCGCCCGCCGGAGCCACCCTGCTGCTCTACACCGACGGTCTGGTCGAGTCCCGGCTGCGGGACGTCTGGACCGGGATAGAGCAGCTGCGCGAGAAGCTCGCCGCCACCGCGCAGCTGACCGGACCCGACCATCCGCCGCCGCTCGAAGCGCTGTGCGACGAGGTGCTCGACATGCTCGGCCCGGGCGACCGGGACGACGACATCGCGCTGCTCGCCGCCCGCTTCGACGGCATCGCGCCGAGCGACGTCGCGTACTGGTTCCTGGAACCGGAGGACGCGGCCCCCGGCCGGGCCCGGAAACTGGCCCGCCGGGCGCTGTCCCGCTGGGGACTCGAGGAGATGAGCGACTCCGTGGAGCTGCTCATCAGCGAGGTCGTGACCAACGCGGTGCGCTACGCGTCGCGGCCGGTCACCCTGCGCCTGCTCCGTACCGACGTACTGCGCTGCGAGGTCGGCGACGACGTCCCGCAGCTGCCGCGGCTGCGCCAGGCGCGCGCCACGGACGAGGGCGGACGCGGGCTGTACCTGGTGAACAAACTGGCCAGACGGTGGGGCGCGACGCGGCTGAGCACGGGGAAGGTCGTCTGGTTCGAGCTGAACCGCCCCTAGGAACAGCGGACGTACGAACGTGAAGAGGGCGCCCGGTGAAGTACCGGGCGCCCTCTTCACGCGCTCACTGCAGGTTCGGCTGGACCGGATCCTCCGGAATCCCGTCGGTCGCCGTGGACGTCGGTGTCCTCGTCGGCGTCCTGGTGGGCCTGCTGGTCGTCGGCGTCTCGCTCGGCGTGGGCGACTCGCTCGTGGGCGTCGGCGACTCGGTCGTCGGCTCCGCCGAGGTCGGCGTCGACGACGGCGTCTCGCTCGGCTTCTCGGTGAACGTCGGCGTCTCGGTGGGCTCGACGGCCGCGCCCTGCTTGGTGTCCAGCACGAACTTGGTGGACTTGGTGTCCGCGCTGAAGGTGTACGCCGCCCAGATCTGGGCGGGGTAGCCACCACCGTTGATACGGCCCACACCCGGCAGGAGCCCGGTCGCGCCCGAGAGGGAGACCTGGGCGTGCGACTTGGGGTTCTCGCCGAACAGGCCGACCGAGGTGACCAGGTTCGGCGTGTAGCCGGTGAACCAGGCCGACTTGTTGTTGTCGGACGTACCCGTCTTGCCCGCGACGTGCTGGCCCTGCCGGTTGGCCGCCTGGGACACCGACTGCTGCGCCGTACCGTCGTTGACCACGCCGGTCAGCACCGAGGTGACCGTGTCGGCGGCTTCCTCGCTGATGACCTGGTCGCCGATCGGGGGCGGGACGGTGACCGAGAAGTCCTTGTGCTCGGCCGACGCGAGGATGGACGGGGTGACCTTCTTGCCGTGGTTGTCGAGCGTCGCGTAGACGCCGGCCATCTCCAGCGGACTCGCGCCCATGGTGCCCAGGGTCTGCGCGGGCACCGCCTGAAGGCCGTCGACGTCCAGGCCGAGGTTGCCCGCGGTCTTCAGCACGTTGTCCATGCCGACGTCGACGCCCATCTGCGCGAAGACGGAGTTGATGGACGCGTTCATCGCGCGCTGGACGGTGACGTTGCCGTAGTCACGGTCGTCCTCGTTGGGCGGCGAGAAGGCGATGTCGCTGCCCTTGACCGAGCGGCCGCTCGTGCCGTCGTAGATCGTGTTCGCCGTGATCGACCGGCCGTCCTGCGTCTTGGCGTCCTGGTCCAGGGCCGCCGCGAAGATCAGCGGCTTGAAGGTGGACGCGGGCTGGTAGTCCCGGCGGGTCGCGTTGTTCGTGAAGTGCTTGAGGTAGTCCGTGCCGCCGTACATCGCCACGACCTTGCCGGTCTTCGGATCCACGGAGGCGGCGCCCGCCTGGACGGCGTCGTCGACCTTGCGCTTCTTGCCGTTCAGCTTGCTCGCCAGCTTCGTCTTGACGGCCTTCTCGAGCTGCGCCTGCTTCTTCTTGTCGATGTTCAGGGTGATGGTCCAGCCGCCCTTGTCGACGAGCGCCTTGGCGTCGTTGATGTCGGAGGCCGTGCCGTCGCTCACGAGCTGCTTCGCGAGCTGGTTGTTGGCCGCGTCGACCAGGTAGCCGATCTGGCCGCCCATGCCGGCCGAGCCCTTGGGGTCCTTGGGCTTCGGGAACTGCATGGCCTGGCGGTCGGACTGCTTGAGCCATCCCTCCTCGACCATGTTGTCCAGGACGTAGTTCCAGCGGGCCTTCACCAGCCTCTTGCCGGTGGGCGTGGCGGACGTCCAGTCGTACTGGCTGGGGGCCTGGAGGAGTGCCGCGAGGTACGCGCCCTTCGCGACGCTGAGGTCCTTCGCGTCGACGCCGTAGTACGCCTGGGCGGCGGCCTGGATGCCGTACGCGCCGCGGCCGTAGTAGCTGGTGTTGATGTACCCCGCGAGGATGTAGTCCTTGGACTTCTGGCGGTCCACCTTCAGCGAGATGACCAGTTCCTTCAGCTTGCGCGTGACGGTCTGGTCCTGGCTGAGGTAGTAGTTCTTGACGTACTGCTGGGTGATCGTCGAACCACCCTGTTTGCCCTTGCCGGAGAGCGTGTTGATCAGACCGCGGGCCGTTCCCCTGAAGTCGACGCCGGAGTCCTTGTAGAAGGACTTGTTCTCGGCGGCGACATAGGTGAGCTGGACCTTCTTCGGGATCTTGTCCAGGTCGACGATCTCGCGGTTGACGTCACCGTCGCGGGTGAGGGTCGAGCCGTCGCTGTACTTGTAGACGTTGCTCTGCAGCTGCGCGGCCGCGTTGCCCTTGGGTATGTCGATCCACAGGTACAGCCCGACGAAGGCGGCCATACCGAGCAGGATCATGCCGAAGATCGTGCCGACGACCTTCTTCCAGGTGAAGAACCGGCGTATGCCCGTCTTCGCACCGGCCTTGCCGCCCGCCTTGCGACCTGCCTTGCCGCCCGCCGCGGCACGAGCTTCGGCTCGGGTCCCGGTCACGCTGCCGGTTCCGGTTGTCGCTCCGGTTCCGGTTGCGGTTCCCGTTCCGGTTGCGGTTCCGGTTCCGGTTCCGGACGAGCGCTTGGGCGCCGCGCGGCGGCCACCGCGCTGCCGCGCTCGTCTGTCTTCCGCTCGTCCCATGGGTCCGATCCGCTCCGCTTCGTCCTCGTGTCGCGATCTCGTGTCGCGTGCGTCCTTGTGCGTCACACAGGTTCGTCGCTCAGGTCAGCTCAGAAAACTAACACCGCGCGATATGACAAAGGGCTGCCGATCCGGTCTTTTACGGACGTGAGAATCAGCACCCGCTTTCAGGGCAACCGGCCGCTGCCCTCACTCCAGCCCCCCAAGAATCCGACGATCGACGGGCTTCGAAGGTTGCCAGGGCGGGTAAAGTGATATCACTTAGCTAGACAGTTGCTAGCGGCCATCGAGACGTCGGCACCAAGCCGCCCGCATCGGGACGCCGCCATCGAAACGGGGGACCACCATGCCCACGCACGACTCCGATCACGACTCCGCACCCACCGCCGACGTACCCGAGATGCCCGCCCCGCGGGTCCGCGAGTTCGCCGCGCACAGCATCGGCGGCGGGCTCGCCCTCATCCTCGGCCTGCTCGGACTGCTGGCCACCGTCGGGCTGCTCGCATCCGCCTCCGCGGTCACGGCGCCGGGCGCCAAGGCCGCGCTGATCGTCGGCGGCATCCTCGTCTTCCTCGCCGCCGTCATCGCCATGCGCGGGCTCAACACGGTGGCCCCGGGCGAGGCCCGAGTCGTCCAGCTCTTCGGGCGCTACCGGGGGACGATCCGACAGGACGGCCTGCGCTGGGTGAACCCCTTCACCTCGCGCACCAAGGTCTCGACCCGCGTCCGCAACCACGAGACCGCCGTCCTCAAGGTCAACGACGCCTACGGCAACCCGATCGAGCTCGCCGCGGTCGTGGTGTGGAAGGTCGAGGACACCGCGCAGGCCACCTTCGAGGTGGACGACTTCCTGGAGTTCGTCGCCACGCAGACCGAGGCGGCCGTGCGGCACATCGCCATCGAGTACCCCTACGACGCCCACGACGAGGGCGGTCTCTCGCTGCGCGGCAACGCCGAGGAGATCACCGAGAAGCTCGCCGTCGAACTGCACGCGCGCGTGGAGGCCGCCGGTGTGCAGATCATCGAGTCCCGCTTCACGCATCTCGCGTACGCTCCCGAGATCGCCTCCGCGATGCTCCAGCGGCAGCAGGCGGGGGCGGTCGTCGCGGCACGGCGGCAGATCGTGGACGGAGCGGTCGGGATGGTCGAGGCGGCGCTCGCCCGGATCACCGAGCAGGACATCGTGGAGCTCGACAACGAACGGAAGGCGGCCATGGTGTCGAACCTGATGGTGGTGCTGTGCGGGGACCGCGCACCGCAGCCCGTCCTGAACACCGGCACCCTCTACCAGTGACGGCACCCTCCGAGGGGTCGGCCTCCGAGCCCCAGCGGCGGCCGCAGCAGCGCAAGCAGGTGCTGCTGCGGCTTGATCCGCTCGTCTACGACGCGTTGGCCCGCTGGGCGGGGGACGAGTTGCGGTCCGCCAATGCGCAGATCGAGTTCCTGCTGCGGCGGGCCCTCGGCGAAGCGGGGCGGCTTCCCGGCGGGGCCGGGCCGATCGCTCGCCGGGGGCGGCCGCCCGCCTCGGAGGAACCCGGGGACTAGGCGGCTGTGCGGGTTTTTCGCCCCCTCCGCCCCTACCCTGCCCGTCATCCTGGGGGCTGCGCCCCCTCTCCCCCGCCATCGGCCTGAACGGCCTCGTCCTCAAACTCCCCCACTCTCGGCTTCGCTCGAGCGGGGGGACCCCCACGACGGGCTGAATAACCCCCGCCAGGCCCAGTAGCAGAACCGTGACAATCGGTCCTGGCCTGCGCACCCGCACCCCTCCCGCACCCTCCGCCACCGTCTATTCGCGGTGTGTATACGCCAGGTGTATACGCCGTGTGTACAGTGCTCCCATGTCCATCGGTCACACTCTTCTCGGGCTCCTTGAGTCCGGGCCCCGACATGGTTACGACCTCAAGCGGGCCTTCGACGAAAAGTTCGGTCACGACCGGCCGCTGCACTACGGCCAGGTCTACTCGACCATGTCCCGACTGCTGAAGAACGGTCTCGTCGAGGTCGACGGGATAGAGGCGGGGGGCGGGCCCGAGCGCAAGCGGTACGCCATCACCGAGGCCGGCATCACCGACGTACAGCGGTGGCTGGCGACGCCCGAGAAGCCCGAGCCGTATCTGCAGTCGACGCTCTACACGAAGGTCGTCCTCGCGCTGCTCACGCACCGCGACGCGTCCGGGATCCTCGACACGCAGCGATCCGAACACCTGCGCATGATGCGCATCCTCACCGACCGCAAGCGCAAGGGCGATCTCGCGGACCAGCTGATCTGCGACCACGCCCTGTTCCACCTGGAGGCCGACCTGCGCTGGCTCGAACTGACCGCCGCCCGTCTCGACAAGCTCGCCGAAGTGGTGGTCCGATGACAACGCATCCCGCCGGTTCGCTGCTCGCCGCCTCGGAGCTGCGCAAGGCCTACGGGCCCACGCTGGCGCTCGACGGTGCCGAGTTCTCCATCCACCCCGGCGAGGTCGTCGCGGTGATGGGCCCCTCCGGCTCCGGCAAGTCGACCCTGCTGCACTGCCTCGCCGGGATCGTGCCGCCCGACTCGGGCTCGATCATGTACAACGGCCGGGAGATGGCCGGGATGAGCGACCGGGAGCGCAGTGCGCTGCGGCGCAGCGACTTCGGGTTCGTCTTCCAGTTCGGGCAGCTGGTCCCGGAGTTGACCTGTGTCGAGAACGTCGCGCTGCCGCTGCGGCTGAACGGCACCGGGCGCAAGGAGGCCGAGCGCACCGCCCTTTCGTGGATGGAGCGCCTGGAGGTCGACGACCTGAAGGGCAAGCGGCCCGGCGAGGTCTCCGGCGGTCAGGGGCAGCGCGTGGCCGTGGCCCGCTCGCTGGTCACCAGCCCGCGGGTGCTGTTCGCGGACGAGCCCACCGGCGCCCTCGACTCGCTCAACGGCGAACGGGTGATGGAGCTGCTCACGGAGGCCGCCCGGTCCACCAACGCCGCCGTCGTGCTCGTCACGCACGAGGCGCGGGTTGCCGCGTACTCCGACCGCGAGATCGTCGTACGCGACGGGAAGTCCCGGGACATGGAGCGCATCGTATGAGTGCACGTCAGGGGGCTCGCGATCTGGCCATGGGCGTGCGGTTCGCGTTCACCGGGGGCCGCGAGGGATGGGTGCGGGCCGTGCTCACGGCGGTCGGCGTCGGGCTGGGCGTGGCGCTGCTGCTGCTCACCACGGCGATACCGAGCGCGCTGCAGTCGCGGCACGACCGCGAGCGCGCCCGCAACGACATGACGTACAGCTCGGTGGTCAAGAAGAAGTCGGACCGCACGCTGCT
This sequence comes from Streptomyces sp. R21, assembly GCF_041051975.1. Taxonomy (GTDB): domain Bacteria; phylum Actinomycetota; class Actinomycetes; order Streptomycetales; family Streptomycetaceae; genus Streptomyces. The sequence goes on from NZ_CP163435.1 coordinate 3,750,147, forward strand.
CGTCGCCAGCACCGAGACCTCCTTCCGCGACCTCGACGTCCGCGGGCGGCTGCTGGAGCCCGAGGGGAGCCGGCCGCCCATGCCGCCGGGGGTGTCCAAGCTCCCCGCGCCCGGGGAGATGGTCGTCTCCCCCGCGCTCGACCGATTGCTGAAGTCCGCCGACGGCAAGCTGCTGCGTGAGCGGATCACCTATCGCGTGACCGGAACCATCGCCGACGCCGGTCTGATCGGCCCGCACGAACTCGCCTACTACGCGGGCAGCGCCGATCTGCACCCACGCTCGGACAGCGGGCGGACCGAGCGCATCGACTCCTTCGGCTCCAAGCCGGAGTCCGAGCCGATGGACCCGATCCTCTTGCTGCTCATCCTCATCGTCTTCGTGGTGCTGCTGATGCCGGTCGGCGTCTACATCGCCGCGGCCGTCCGTTTCGGCGGCGAGCGGCGCGACCGCAGGCTCGCCGCGCTGCGGCTGGTCGGCGCGGACGGCGGGATGGCGCGGCGGATCGCGGCGGGCGAGGCGATGGCCGGAGCGGTGCTGGGCCTTGTGCTGGGCGCCGGGTTCTTCCTGCTCGGGCGTCAACTCGCCGGGCAGATCACGGTGTTCGAGATCAGTGTGTTCCCGAGCGACCTCAACCCGACGCCCGCGCTGGCCGCGCTGATCGCCCTCGCCGTCCCGGCGGCCGCGGTCGCGGTGACGCTCTTCGCGCTGCGCGGTGTCGTCATCGAACCGCTCGGCGTGGTGCGCACGGCGAAGCCCTCGCGGCGCCGGCTGTGGTGGCGGCTGCTGCTGCCGGTCGGCGGACTCGGGCTGCTTTACCCGATGATCGGCAAGGGCCGGGACAACGGGGACTTCAACCAGTACATGGTCACCGGCGGTGTCATCCTGCTGCTGGTCGGCGTCACCGCGCTGCTGCCGTGGGTCGTCGAAGCGGTGGTCGCCCGGCTGAACCCCGGCGGCGTCGCCGGGCAACTGGCCATTCGCAGGCTCCAGTTGAGCAGCGGCACGGCGGCCCGCATGGTGAACGGCATCGCGGTCGCGGTGGCCGGTGCGATCGCCCTGCAGATGCTCTTCGCCGGGGTCGAGGGCGACTACACGAAGGACACCACTCAGGACCTCTCGCGGGCCCAGATGTCCGTCAACGTGCCGAACGGCGTCTCGCTGTCCGACGCCACCCGGCAGCTCGCGCGGACCAAGGGCGTGCGCCATGTGACGGCGCTGTCCTCCGGCTCTCTCGGCAACCGCCCCAAGGAACCCGGCCACACCTCGGACCTGACCATCGGCGACTGCCGGGCGCTGCGCGAGGTGGCCAGGCTGCCCTCCTGCCACGACGGCGACACCTTCGTCCTCCGGCACACCGAGGACACCGACACCCCGATGATGATCAAGCCGGGCCGGACGGTCTACCTCGACTACTCCTACAACGGCGAGCCCAGGGGCAAGGAGGTCGCCTGGCAGGTGCCGGCGAACATTCGGAAGGCCAAGTCGCGCAACGACCCCACGGGCTACGAGCGCTGGGGCGTCCTCGCCACACCGGCCGCGGTGTCCGCGCAGGCGAAGGCGGCGGTGAGCGGGCAGGTCTTCCTGGGCCTCGACACCTCCGTGCCGGACGTCCGCGAGTACGTACGCAACACCGCCGCGCACGTGAATCCGCTGGTGGATCCCATGACCTGGACGAGCACCACGCAGTCCAAGCGCTTCACCTCCATCCGCACCGGCCTGTTCGTCGGCGCCACCTGCGTCCTCATGCTGATCGGCGCGAGCCTGCTCGTCTCCCAGCTGGAGCAGCTGCGCGAACGCAAGAAGCTGCTGTCCGCGCTGGTCGCCTTCGGCACCCGGCGCCGCACGCTGAGCCTGTCGGTGCTGTGGCAGACGGCGATCCCGATCGCGCTCGGCCTCGCGCTGGCGTCGGCGGTGGGGCTGACCCTGGGCACGGTGCTGCTGAAGATGACGGACACCCCGGTACGGGTGGACTGGGCGGGCGTGGTGGCGATGACCGGCATCGGCGCGGGCGTCGTCCTGCTGGTGACGGCGTTCAGCCTGCCGCCGCTGCTGCGGCTGATGCGGCCGGACGGGCTGCGTACGGAGTAGCGGGCGCGAGCCTCGCGAGCCGGCCGGCCCTTCCTCCACCCGGGGAAGGGCCGGCCGGCTCGTTCCTCAGATGCTGTACTCCCGTACGACGCGCCTGACTTGGGCGAAGAGCATGCCGACGTTCACCGACTTGCGGCAGACGCACACCGCGACGACGTCCTGGCGTTCGTTCAGGCGGACGAACAGGTGGGTCAGGTTGTCGCTGTTGACCAGGATCTCCTGGAAGAAGTGCTGGTCGTCGCTGACGCCCCGGCGCTCCTTGAAGACGTCCTCGATCATCACGACCGTACGGCCCTGGAACAGGTCGAGGGTGGCGCCCGCCAGCAGGTCCATGACCTCCGGCGGGTGGTTGTCCAGGGTCTCGTAGGCCAGCAGCATGCCGGTCGCCATGTCCACCACTCCGGTGGCCACACACTCCGGTGCCTCGTTGCGGAGCGATTTGACCAGGGCCATCACCTGGTCCGAGAACCCCGACGTCATCCGCTTCGTCGCCATACGGTCACACTCCTTCGGTTGCGCTGAGCTCGGTTGCGGTCGGGGCCGATTCGGTCGGGTCCGGCTCGGTGAGGTCTGGTTCGGTGGGGACCGGTTCGGTGAGGTCCGATTCGGCCGGGTCCGGTGCGGTGAGAATCGTTCCGATGCGTTGCAGGGTGGGCTGGGTCTCCTGGTGGAGCCGGTCCAGGTCGATGCCCTCGTCTCCCAGGACCACCATCAGCGCCGTGTCGCCGACCGCGTAGAAGGCGGCGCAGCCGTGGCTGCCGTATGCCACCGTCCGCCGGAGGGCTCCCCGGCCCGTCGCCTCGGTGGTACGGCGGGCGATGCCCAGGCCCGCCGCGGCGATCGCGGCGAGTCCCTCCGGATCGATGGTGTCGGCGGTGTCCGCCGCTATGAGCAGTCCGTCGGCGGCCGCCACCGCCGTATCGGTAATTCCCGTCACCTGCTCCCGCAGGCCTCTCATTTCCATGGCCAATGCCTTGTGATCCATGTACTGAACTCCCTGGACTCCCTGACGGCTGATCACATGTGTTCGTTCTCGCACTCAAGAGCGCTGATTCATTTCACGGTTCTCCAGGAATGTCAGGTACCGGAATCCGGAGTCCAGATCCGATGGCGCAGACGGAAGAACCCTTTCCAACTCGCTCCGTTCTTTTCCGGGGCGAGAGTTTCGGTGATCCCACTCGCCCCGGGGTCCCGGCGAGGGAGTTCCGAGGGGCCGGTGGAATCGGTGGAATCGGGGGGATCGAGGGCCGGGTGCGAGGGCGGGGCCTTCTCTGCAGGCGCAGGGGGCGCAGGCTGTGCCACGCGCCGGAGTGCTCCCACGGCCTGGGCCCGGACGGGGATCGCGACGGGTACCGCGTCCGCCTCCTCGGCGCATTCCAGCAGGCCCTCGCCGAGCATCCGGGCCACCTCGACGGTCACGGTGTAGACGCCCCGGCCGACCAGGAAGGCGAGGTCACGGGCGGTGCGCCGCCCGTCGACGTGCGACAGCAACTCCCTTTGAGCCAGGGAAAGTTGATCCGATTCCGGGTCGGCTCCGGGGGCGAGCACGGGCCGTTCGCGGTCCGGCCGCACGGGCCGCGGCAAGGTGGCGACGGCGGTCAGTTTCCGCACCGCCCCCTGGAGCAGCCGCCCCGGTGTCTCGCCCACCTCGACCGACGCGCACGGCACGGACGGACCGAGCGGACCGCAGCCGTCCACCCGGCCGGCGACGACGGCGAAAGCGGCGTCCTGCATCGCCATCATGCAGATGACCCTGAGCTGAGCGGCCCCCGCACAGCCGTGCGCGATCATCGCCGCCTCCGGCCAGCGTGCCTCCCGCGTCTCGGCGAGGAGCCGCGTCCACTGCTCGCCGCTGATCCGGCCGGTGCGCAGCAGCAGGACCTCGGGGCCCGGAGCGCCGGGGCTCTCCACGGCGATGACGAGTCCGCCGCGCAGATGGAAGACGCCGCCGGGTTTCCCGGACACCCGCAGTTTCCCGGTGGCCTCTTCGCGCCCGCACTCGGAGAGCGTGCGCGACAACAGGTCGTATCCGACCCGGCCAAGGGAATCGCGAATGCCTGACATCACTCCCCTTGGCAGGACACGCAGGTGCCATTACGTACATACGCCCGACGCGTAGCACTGAGGGAGTATGTGTATCAGTCCAGGCGCATATTTCAGCCAAGGGTTACGCACATGGCTTCAGTTGACGGAATATGAAATACCCGCCCGCTCAACCAGAGTCTTTCCGATCCCCAACCGACCGCATTCGTACGGCCGTTGAGGTGCCCTCCTCAGTCGCCCTGGCCCAACACCCGTACGGGCAGCGGTCGCAGGGCCTCGCGCAGGGCCGCCGTCAGCTCCTCGTACTCCGCTCCGCGCGCGGCGCCCGTACGCATCGCGAGGGCGATCCGCCGGGTCGGCGCCGGGTCCTCGAAGTACCCGGTGAGGAGCTGGTTGCTGCGGGTCGTCTCGACCTTGACGGCGGTGCGCGGCAGCAGCGTCACGCCGAGGCCGCCCGCGACGAGCTGGACGAGGGTGGAGAGTCCGGCCGCGGTGGTGGTGACAGGGCCGCCCGCCCGTCTCCCACCACCACCCTCAACCGAGGGGCCTTGCCCCGCCCCTTTGATTCCGCGGCCCGCCTCACGACAGATGTCCAGGGCCTGGTCTCGCAGGCAGTGCCCTTCGTCCAGGAGCAGCAGGTTCAGCTCGCGCAACGCCTCGCGCGGGATGCCCTCGCGGCCGCCGAGCGGGTGGTCCAGCGGGGTGACGAGCACGAAGTCCTCGTCGAACAGCGGGAGTTCGACGACGCCGGGCATGCCATGGGGGTCCCCCCGGCCGAGCTTGTTCGAGGCTGGGGGAGGGACCGCGAGCAGCAGCAGGTCCAGGCGGCCGCTGGTCAGTCCGTCGAGGAGGTTCGCCGTCTGCTCCTCGTGCACCTGGAGGTCGAGGTCGGGATAACGGTCGTGGACGAGCCGGAGGACGGTGGGCAGGAGGTACGGCGCGACGGTCGGGATGACCCCGAGCCGGAGGGCACCGGTGAACGGCGCACGTACCGCCTCGGCCTCCTCCATCAGCGCCCCGACCGCCTCCAGTACCGCCTTCGCGCGTACGGCGAGACGCTCACCGGCCGGCGAGAGCAGCACCTTGCGGGTCGTCCGCTCAAGGAGCGTCACGCCGAGAACGTCCTCGAGCGCCGCTACCGAGCCGGACAGCGCGGGCTGACTCATGCCGATCGCGGCGGCGGCATCGCGGAAGTGCAGGTGCTCGGCCACGGCGGCGAAGGCGCGCAGCTGGGCCAGGCTGGGCTGGCGCCGCCCGTTCGCCTTGATGCCCTGGGCACTCGCCATGGCCGTACTCCTTGCCTACGGTGACTGATAGCCACATTCGATCAACAACACCGAGTGTAGCGATTTCCCTAATCAATGCACCCTGTGCCAACATCAACACCGTCCAACCCATGGGAAACACCCCCAAAAAGGGAGTTTCCTCGCTGCAAGGAGAGCGCGTGCTCACTGTCGGTGACAAGTTCCCCCCGTTCGATCTGACCGCCTGCGTCTCGCTGGAGAAGGGCAAGGAGTTCCAGCAGATCGACCACAAGACCTACGAGGGTCAGTGGAAGGTCGTCTTCGCGTGGCCCAAGGACTTCACCTTCGTGTGCCCCACCGAGATCGCCGCCTTCGGCAAGCTGAACGACGAGTTCGCCGACCGTGACGCCCAGGTCCTCGGCTTCTCCGGCGACTCCGAGTTCGTGCACCACGCCTGGCGCAAGGACCACGAGGACCTGCGCGACCTGCCGTTCCCGATGATGGCCGACTCGAAGCACGAGCTCATGCGCGACCTCGGCATCGAGGGCGAGGACGGTTTCGCCAAGCGCGCCGTCTTCATCGTCGACCAGAACAACGAGATCCAGTTCTCCATGGTGACCGCCGGTTCCGTCGGCCGTAACCCCAAGGAGGTCCTGCGGGTGCTGGACGCCCTGCAGACGGACGAGCTCTGCCCCTGCAACTGGACCAAGGGCGAGACCACCCTGGACCCGGTGGCCCTGCTGGCGGGTGAGTGACCTTCCATGGCCCTCGATGAACTGAAGTCGGCCATACCGGACTTCGCGAAGGACCTGCGCCTCAACCTGGGCTCGGTCATCGGCAACAGCGACCTCCCGCAGCAGCAGCTGTGGGGCACGGTGCTGGCCTGCGCGATCGCGTCCCGCTCCCCGCGGGTGCTGCGCGAGCTGGAGCCCGAGGCGAAGGCGAACCTCTCGCCGGAGGCGTACACCGCCGCCAAGTCGGCCGCCGCCGTCATGGCGATGAACAACGTCTTCTACCGCACCCGCCACCTGCTCTCCGACCCGGAGTACGGCACGCTGCGGGCCGGTCTGCGGATGAACGTCATCGGCAACCCCGGTGTCGAGAAGGTCGACTTCGAGCTGTGGTCGCTGGCGGTCTCGGCGATCAACGGCTGCGGGCAGTGCCTCGACTCCCACGAGCAGGTGCTCCGCAAGGCCGGTGTCGACCGCGAGACGATCCAGGAAGCGGTCAAGATCGCGTCGGTGATCCAGGCGGTGGGCACCACGCTGGACGCCGAGGCGGTCATCGCGGAGTAGTTCTCTCTTCGCCGCGTGCTTCGACGCCCCGTCCACCCTTGCGGTGGGCGGGGCTTCAGCGTTCTTCGGCCTGCTCGACGGAGGGGGCGGCCCCGCCGGAGTGCGACCGCAGGTACCCCACCACCGTGTTGGTGACCGCCACCAGCGGTACGGCGACCACCGCTCCGCCGATCCCCGCGATCATGCCGCCGGCCGCGACCGACAGCACCACCGCCAGCGGATGCACGCGCACCGCCCGTCCCAGGATGAACGGCTGCAGGATGTGGCCCTCGATCTGCTGGACGGCGAGGACGACGGCGAGGGTCATCACGGCGGTGAAGACGCCCTGGGTGACCAGCGCCACCACGACCGCCAGCGCCCCCGAGGCGACCGCGCCCACCAGCGGGATGAAGGAGAACAGAAAGATGAAGACGGCGAGGGGGACGGCCATCGGGACGTCCAGGAAGTAGATGCCGAGGCCGATGAAGATCGCGTCGATCAGGGCCACTATCACCGTGCCGCGGACGTACGCCGTCAGCGTCCGCCAGGCCCGCGGACCCGCGCCCGCGACACCCGGACGGGCCGCCGCCGGGACGAGCTTGAGCGACCACTCCCAGATGCGCTTGCCGTCGTAGAGCAGGAACAGCGTCGAGAACATCGTCAGCAGGATGCCGGTGAGGGCCTCGACGATGACCGTCACGCCCTCCAGACCCGTGGAGGTGATCTGGTCGGTGTTGGCTCCGATCGCCGCGCGCAGGTTCTTGGCGATTTCGTTGATCTGCTTGTCCGTGACATGGAACGGGCTGTTGAGGAGCCACTTGCGCAACTCGTCGATGCCGTCCTGGACTTGGCCGGAGAGGTTGTCGATGTTCTCCATGACCTGCCAGACCACGAACCAGCCGACCAGGCCCATGACGACGAAGCCGAGGATCGCGGTGAGGGCGGTCGCGACTCCGCGGGGCACGCCCCACTTCGTCAGCCGCGCCACCGTGGGGTGCAGCAGTGCCGTGATGAGCAGCGCCGCGACGAATGCGAGCACCACCAGCTGTACGGCGCTGATGACCCGCATCAACACCCAGACGGTGCCCGCGAGAACGAGCAGCCGCCAGCCGGCCTCGGCCGCGACCCGTACACCCCACGGCACGGCCGCGGAGGGGTTGGGAAGAGCGGCGGGGGCGGCAGCGGGTGCCTGCCCGGAAGGGGCCGGCCGTCGGTCGTCGAGGGAGGCCTTGGAATCCGGCGTCGAGTCCGACGGGTCCGCCGCGGCCGGGGAGTCAGCGGCGTCCGAGCGGCCCGAGCCGTCGACAGCAGGTGAGGGCGGGCCATCGCCGGTGGACGGACCGGCCTCGGAGTCCGCCGGGTCCGCCGGACCCTGGGACTCTCTCTCCACCTCCGCGCGGCGTTCGTCCAACCGCGCCCCCATCTCGGTCAGTCCGGCGCCGAGCCGACCGAGCAATCCTGGCACTCGCGACATGATCCGTCCTCTTCCCCCGTTGCTCCCCACCACTCCCCCCTGGAGTCGTCGGTTCCGACCGTACATGGCCGAAGCCCCTCACCGTTATGACGGTGAGGGGCTCTGGAAGGTTGAGCGGCCGCGAGCGGCGTGGGCTCTAGTACCAGTGGTTGGCCTGCCAGAACGACCAGGCCTCGCACGGGCTGCCGTAGCGGCTGTCCATGTAGTTGAGGCCCCACTTGATCTGGGTGGCCGGGTTCGTCTGCCAGTCGGAGCCGACGGACGACATCTTGGAGCCGGGCAGGGCCTGGAAGAGGCCGTAGGCACCGGAGGAGGCGTTGACCGCCTGGTAGTTCCAGCTCGACTCGTGGTCCACGATGTTGCTGAAGCACGAGAACTGGCCGCTGGGCACCATCTGGCGTGCCATCGCCTGGATCTGCGCGGTGGAGTACGAGGTCTGGACGGGGAAGCTGGAGGGGTCGCGGTCCGCGGAACGGCTGGCCGCCGCCTTCGCCTGCGCGCGCTCCTTGGCTTCCTTCTCGGCCTTTTCGGCCTTCTCCGCCGCCTTCTGCTTGGAGATCGCGTCCTCGGCTGCCTGCTTACGGGCAGCCGCCTCCGCGTCCTTCTTCGCACTGGCGTCCGCGGCGATGGCCTGCGAGTCGGCCTGCTGCGTCAGGGATGCGATCTGGACCTGGGCCTGCTGGCCCGCGGGTATGTCCGCGAGGAGCGTCGAGTCGCTTGCCGTCGCCTCGGCGTCGTTCGAGGGCTGGGCGGTGCTGCCCGAGGCAACTCCGACGACGCTTCCGACGGCGGTGACCGCGGTGGCCGAGGCCACTGCGAATCCCCGGACCGAAATCCGGCTCACACGGTTTCCTTCCAGCATCGCCCGCTTCGGTGACCCTGGCGGACGCAATCGTGCCCCTGACACTGGCCTCCCAACTGCGGGGTCACGGGAGGCGCGGGCCCGGTGGGCAACTCCCCCGAGGGGAGCGCCGCGTGGTGCACGGGCGGCATACGACGGCTGTATGGAGTTCTGAGGTTCTTGTGGTGCCGTACCGCTGGGGGTACAGATGTGTCGTATGCGGGGCCTGACAGGAGTGAGACTCTGCCGTAACCCGACGCCGCGAGGCAATTCTGTGTTGCGTGTGAAAGCTCACACCCCGTTTGCCCCAGGAGTTTTGCGGAAACGAGCACACGCCAAGACGCCGCCCGGCTAGGCTCTTGGCCTTTACCGGACGGCGCCAACTTGCTGGTAGCTACCCCAAGTTGCACATGGGGGTCAGATCTGCCCGTCCTCCAGCATTTCGGTCACAAGGGCCGCAATCTGGGACCTCTCGGAGCGGGTCAGGGTGACATGCGCGAAGAGCGGATGCCCCTTCAGTTTCTCGACGACGGCGACGACACCGTCGTACCGACCGACACGCAGATTGTCCCTTTGCGCGACATCATGGGTCAGAACGACCCGTGAATTGGCGCCGATTCGGGACAGAACGGTCAACAGTACGTTCCGTTCGAGCGACTGGGCCTCATCCACGATCACGAAGGCGTCGTGGAGTGAACGGCCGCGGATGTGCGTGAGAGGGAGAACCTCCAGCATCCCGCGCGAGGTGACCTCCTCGATGACCTCGCGGCTGGCGACCGCGGAGAGCGTGTCGAAGACCGCCTGTGCCCAGGGACCCATCTTCTCGGCCTCGGAGCCCGGCAGATAGCCCAGCTCCTGCCCGCCCACCGCGTACAGCGGTCGGAAGACCATGACTTTCTGGTGCTGGCGTCGCTCCAGCACGGCCTCCAGACCCGCGCACAGCGCGAGCGCGGACTTTCCGGTGCCGGCCCTGCCGCCCATCGACAGGATCCCGATGTCCGGGTCGAGCAGCAGATCGAGCGCGATGCGCTGCTCGGCGCTGCGGCCCTTGATGCCGAACGCCTCCCGATCGCCGCGCACGAGACGGACGTTGCCCTCGGACGTGACGCGCCCGAGCGCCTTGCCGCGCTCCGACTGGATCGTCAGGCCCGTGTGCACCGGCAGCTCGGCCGCCTCGGGGATATATACGTGTCCTTCCTCGAAGAGGATGTCCACCTGCTCGCCCGCGAGGGTCAGTTCGGACATTCCGGTCCAGCCGGAGGAGCCCGTGATGGCGAGTTCCGCGCGGTACTCCTCGGCGAGGAGACCGACGGAGGAGGCCTTGATCCTGAGCGGAAGGTCCTTCGACACGACCGTGACGTCGAACCCCTCGGCCTGCAGATTGCGGGCGACCGCGAGGATGCGGGAGTCGTTGTCCCCCAGGCGGTAGCCGCTGGGCAGCACGCTGGGGTCCGAGTGGTTGAGCTCGACGCGTACCGTCCCGCCGAGTTCCCCGATGGGGATGGGGGCGTCGAGGCGGCCGTGCCGTACCCGGAACTCGTCCAGCAGGCGCAGGGCCTGCCGGGCGAAGTAGCCGAGTTCGGGATGGTGCCTCTTGGCCTCCAGCTCCGTGACCACGACGATCGGAAGCACTACCTCGTGCTCGTCGAAGCGGCTCAGAGCGTTCGGGTCGGCCAGCAGGACGCTGGTGTCGAGAACATAGGTGCGCCGGTCTGGCATACGGCGCTTTGTGCTGGTCACCACGGAAGGACGTACCCCCTCGGATGAGGTCGGGGAGCGACGAAGGAGATCTGGACCGGTCGACGGCCGCCGTGCGCGGGCCGAGAACCGGCCCTCCGCTTCGTCCGTGCTGTGACCGCACGATCGGGCTGGTGCAAAGGGCCTCCCGGGCGGACGGCCCCGTGCCGCCCGCTGAGATACGACACCCGTGGTTCGGGTGTCGACCTGGAAGGCTTATGCCCTCGAACAGGCGCCGCCATGCCAGGGCATATGACGGCGCGTTCGTTAACTCCTGGTGTCGTGCATCCCTCGGGGGTGCTGGGGTTCAGCCTCCGTAACGGCGGTGTCGCGCCGCGTAGTCGCGCAGGGCGCGCAGAAAGTCGACCTTGCGGAAGGCCGGCCAGAAGACCTCACAGAAGTAGTACTCGGAGTGCGCGGTCTGCCACAGCATGAAACCGGACAGCCGCTGCTCACCGCTCGTACGGATCACGAGGTCCGGGTCGGGCTGGTCGCTGGTGTAGAGGTGCTTGCCGATGAGGTCCACGTCGACGGACTCGGCGATGTCCTCGATCGAGGCGCCCTTGTCGGCGGCGTCGAGGAGCATGGAGCGTACGGCGTCGGCGATCTCCTGGCGGCCGCCGTAGCCGATGGCGACGTTCACGACTATCCCGTTGATGTGCGCCGTGGACTCCTCGGCCTCCTTGAGGGCCGACTGCACATGCGCGGGCAGGATGTCCGGCGTACCGACGTGGTGCACGCGCCAGCGGCCGTCGGCGGCGAGGGCGCGGACGGTGTTCTCGATGATCTCCAGGAGCGGGACGAGCTCTTCCTGGGGACGGTCGAAGTTGTCCGTGGACAGGAGCCAGAGGGTGACGACCTCGACGTCGGTCTCGGAGCACCAGCCGAGGAATTCCTCGATCTTGTCGGCGCCGGCCCGGTGGCCCTGAGCGGTGGTGGAACCCGCCGCCTTCGCCCAGCGGCGGTTGCCGTCCATGATGACCCCGATGTGCTTGGGCACCTGGTCGTGGTCGAGGTGGCCTTCCACCCTGCGTGCATAGAACCTGACCAGCAGACGGCGCAGGTTTTCGCGCAGGTTCACGTGTTTGTCAGCCCCTCCGTGCGGATCGGAACAGGTGCGGCCCGGCTCAGTCGGCCCGGCACAGGCCCTGTCCATATGGCGGCCCCCGGGGGCGAAGCCTACCCCCGGAAATCGTGGCTTCCGCCATGGGGTGCCTGGACTGTGGCGTGACTGTCGCAGGAGTGTCAGCGGACTGACGTAGCTTCGTATTCATGAACGACACGTCTGTATACCGCGCCTCCGGCGAGCGCTACGACTCGATGGAGTACCGCCGCACCGGCCGCAGCGGTCTCAAGCTTCCCGCGGTCTCGCTCGGCCTGTGGCACAACTTCGGCGACGACCGCGCGCTGGACGACCAGCGGGCCCTGCTGCGCCGCGCCTTCGACCTGGGCGTCACGCACTTCGACCTCGCCAACAACTACGGACCGCCGCCCGGTTCGGCCGAGCTCAACTTCGGCAAGCTCCTGAAGCAGGACTTCGCGCCGTACCGGGACGAGCTGGTCCTCTCCACCAAGGCGGGCTACCTCATGCACCCGGGCCCGTACGGGGAATGGGGCTCCCGCAAGTACCTGCTGTCGTCGCTGGACGCCTCGCTGAAGCGAATGGGCGTCGACTACGTGGACGTCTTCTACTCGCACCGCTTCGATCCGGACACCCCGCTGGAGGAGACGATGGGCGCCCTGGCGTCCGCGGTCCAGCAGGGCAAGGCGCTGTACGTCGGCGTCTCCTCCTACACCAGCGAGCAGACCGCCGAAGCGGCCCGCATCCTCACGGAGATGGGGGTGCGTCCGCTCATCCACCAGCCCTCGTACTCGATGATCAACCGCTGGACCGAGGACGACGGCCTGCTGGACACCCTGGAGGCGGCCGGCATGGGCTGCATCTCCTTCGTGCCACTCGCGCAGGGCCTGTTGACGGGCAAGTACCTGAAGGGCATCCCGGAGGGTTCGCGCGCCACGCAGGGCAAGTCGCTGGACCCGGGCCTCGCGGGCGACGCCGAGGTCGTCCGCAGGCTGAACGGGCTGAACGACATCGCGGCCCGCCGCGGCCAGTCCCTCGCCCAGCTCGCGCTGACATGGGTGCTGCGCGACGAGCGGATGACCTCCGCGCTGATCGGCGCGTCCAGCGTGCGGCAGCTGGAGGAGAACGTGGCGGCGCTGGCGGCGCCGAAGCTCACGGACGAGGAGCTGAAGGAGATCGACACGTTCGCGGTGTCGACGCCGGGCACGAACATCTGGGCCGGGCGGCGCTGAGCCGAGCGGTTCGGGGCGGCGGGGCGGGCTGCGCGCGGGCGGCCGGAGGCGTCCGGTCGAGCCGCCCGCCGCGTTCGGGCACAAAAAACGGGCCGGTCCGTGGGGGGGAGACGGACCGGCCCGAGGGGGGGTTTCCACCATAACCCTTCGTAAGTGATGCTGCGTGCATTGGCGCTCGACAACTACTCTCCGTGTTCTTCCGGCGACGCCGCGATGGGCCCAAAGGCCCCGAATCGCATTGTGATCATGGCTGAATCACAGCGGATTCAAAGGGAATCGCGGAGGATCCTCAGGGAACCAGCGGGTTTGCACCCGCTTGTGATCGGGTCGCCGACATGTTCCGCGGTACTCCGGGCGGGTGACGCGCCGTCGGAACGCCCCCTTGACGCCCCCCGCTAACTTCGCTGCCATGGCCACGTTCACCACGCGCGAGACCGCCGAGCCGGTACCGCTGGAGCTCGCCGAGTCGGCGCGGACCCGACGTCACGGGCTGCTCGGGCGCGACGGGATCGAGGGCGCGCTGCTGCTGAGCCCGGCGAGTGCGGTGCACACCCTGGGGATGCGATTCGCGATCGATGTCGCTTATCTGGACCGGAAACTGCGGGTTCTGACCGTACGGACGATGCGCCCGGGCCGGGTGGGACTGCCGCGCCCGAGGGCCCGGTACGTCCTGGAGGCGGAGGCCGGGGCCCTGGAGAAGTGGGGGGTGCGCCGCAAGGCGGTGGTCGTGATTCACGACTCGTGAGGCGGCGCCGAAATGCGCGCACGGCACCGCGCAGCCCCCTCCACTGCGCGGTGCCCACCGCGCAGCTTTGCTCACGCGAATTACCTTGGTCTGAACTTATGCGAGCCGCTCCGTCGAGTCGAGCCGCCCTGGATAACGATGTGGAAACCCTGCGAACCGGCTCGGAATGCGGACGGGCATCTCACGCAGAGCAGTCGACATACGGGGGTTTTCGGTCAATCCGGGGCGCCATGGGGAGCCGTGGGACGCCATGCGGGGTTCGCCCGATTGATCGCCAAGTTGATCACCTATTCACCCGTCGGCTCATGGAGGCCAATAGGACAGGAATTGACCTCGTTCGGAGCTAGCGTCAGGCTCATGAGGACGAGGGCGAAGGTCAGTTGGAGCGAGGCGAGCGCGCGTCGGATGCGGCGGCAGTTCCTGACGGCCCCCGCACCGGCCGGAACACCGGTCGCCGAGGTGGTGGGCGCCATGCTCGGCACCCATGCGCAGGTGCTGTCGGCGGCCGAGATGTCGGTGGGGGTGCGGGCCGAGGGCGTGACCCGGTCGGATGTGCGGGCGGCGTTGTGGGGGGATTCGGGGGACGGCGGGGGCCGGTTGTCGTCGGCGGACCAGAGGGAGCGGTCGTCGGCGGATCGCGAGAGCCGGTCGGCGGAGGGCCCGTCGCCCGAGTGCCCGTCGCTGGTGAAGACACACGGCCCGCGGGGCACCGTCCATCTGTTGCCCGCCTCCGAACTCCCGCTCTGGACCTCCGCGTTGAGCGCGATCCCGTCCGGCGCCAGCCCGCACGCGCCGGACGTACGGCTCACCGACGAGCAGGCCGACGAGGTCGTCGCGGCGATCGCCGACGCCCTGGACGGCAACCTCCTGACCATCGACGAGCTGAACGACGAGGTCGTGGCGCGCACCGGCTCCTGGGCCGGGGACCTGGTGATGCCCGCGTTCCAGGGCATGTGGCCGCGCTGGCGCCAGGTCATGCACCGGGCGGGCCTGCGCGGGGCGCTGTGCTTCGGCCCGAACCGGGGCCGCAAGGTGACGTACACCCGGCCTCCCCGGTTCGAGCCCCTCGCCCCGGACGAGGCACTCGCCGCGCTCGTACGGCGTTATCTGCGCGCCTACGGTCCGGCGACGCCGCAGCACTTCGCCAAATGGGCTGCTGCGCAGCGGAGTTGGGCGCTGGGTCTCTTCTCCTCGCTCGCGGCGGCGGGTGAGATCGAGGAGGTCGACTTCGAGGGGGCCGAGGGTCCGGCGTGGGTGGTGGCCGGCGACACGGAGTTCCCGGACGAGCCCGTGCGCGGGGTGCGGCTGCTCCCGTACTTCGACGCGTACGCCATCGCCGCGCAGCCCCGCGAGACGCTCTTCCCCGGAACGGCCTACGAGCGGGCCCTCGCGGGTGGCCAGGCCGGGAACTACCCGGTGCTGCTGGTGGACGACGTCGTCGCGGGCGTCTGGCACCAACGGCGCCAGGGCCGGCGTACGACGGTCACGGTGGAGCCGCTGGGAAGGCTGCCGGCCGCGCAGCAGCGGGAGTTGGCGGAGCGGGTAGAGCGGGTGGGCGAAACACTGGAGGCCAAGCCGGAGTTGGTGGTGGGGAAGGTGACGGCGGGGCCGCACGCCTGACCGTTGGGGCCGCTCAGGCCCCCGGCTTCCGTGCCTCGACGAGGAAACGGGCGCTGTGGGCGACGAACGGGCCCTTCTTCTCGATCTCCTCGTGCAGGGCGCGCAGTTGGGGCCGGTACTGGTCGACGGTGAAGCCGGGGACCATCCAGATCACCTTGCGCAGGAAGTGGACGACGGCTCCGATGTCGAAGAACTCGATGCGCAGCCGCTCCGAGCGCAGGTCGACGACTTCGAGCCCGGCGGCCTCGGCGGCGGCTCGGGCACGCTCGGGATGACGGCTGTTCCTGGCCTCCTCGGGCTGCGGGCCGAGGAAGTACTCGACGAGCTCGAAGACGCTCGCCGGGCCGACGTGCTGGGAGAAGTACGTGCCGCCGGGTCGCAGCACGCGCGCGATCTCGTCCCAGTGGGCGCGCACCGGGTGCCGACTGATGACCAGGTCGAAGGCCCCGTCCGCGAAGGGCAGCGGCGCGTCCTGAGGGGAGGCGACGACCACGGCGCCGCGCGGGTGGAGCAGGGCGGTGGCCTTGGCGACGTTCGGCGGCCAGCCCTCGGTGGCGACGGTGAGCCGGGGCAACTTCGGTGCGGAGGCGAGGACTTCACCGCCGCCGGTGTCGATGTCGAGTGCGGCCGAAGCGCGCGCCAGCCGCTCCCCCATGGCCCGGGCATACCCCCAGGACGGCCGCTCCTCGGTGGCCCGGCCCTCGAACCAGGAGAAGTCCCAGCCGTCGACGGGGGCGGCCTCGGCTTCGGCGACGAGGTCCTCGAAGGTACGGCGGCCGTCAGGGCCCTGGCTGGTGGTCATGGGGCGGATCCTGCCAAGGCGCGGGCGGGGGCGCGACCGAATTCCCGGTGGTCCGGCGTTGTCAGTGGCCGCTGTTACGTTCCGGGCATGACGACGAATCCAGGCGCGGTCCGGGTGCCGTACACCGGCGGCGAGAAGGAAAGCCTGCACGCGAGTCTCGACCGGCACCGGAACGCCGTGCTGTGGAAGCTGGAGGGCCTGGACGACGAGCAGGTCAGACGGGTGATGACGCCGTCCGGCACCAACCTGCTGGGCCTGGTGAAGCACCTCGCGTCCGTCGAGTACGGCTGGTTCTGCTCGACGTTCGGGCGGGAGGTCGAGCCGCTGTGGTTCGACCCCACCACCGAGGAGGACATGAGCGCGGGCCAGGGCGAGACCACCCAGCAGATCATCGACTTCTACGGCCGCGCCCGCACCGCCGCCGACCGCACCATCGCCGAGCTCTCCCTGGACGACCTGGGCACCTCCTGGAACGGCACCACGGTGTCCCTGCGCTGGGTCCTGATCCGCATGGTCGAGGAGACGGCACGGCACGCGGGACACATGGACATCGTGCGCGAGCTCATCGACGGGGGCTCGGGGGATCACCGGCCGGGGTGACGGCGGTGTGGGCGGTGACGTCGGTGCCGGGGAGGACGAGCATGAGGTGCTCGTCCCACCAGGCGACGACATGGCCGGCCGGTTCGTCGTCGTCCACCGTGACCGTCTGGACGAAGACGGTGCTGTCGCCGAGGACGCTCGAGGTCCAGTGCGCCATGAAGGCCTCCCGTGGCCGCGGGGTGAACCGCGACCGCCGGAGGGCCTCCGCGTCGTGCTCCTGCTCGAAGAAACGCACGAGGTCGGTCTCTGCCACGTACCTGAGTCGCACGTCGTCGCTCATGCCGCTCATGCCGCTCATACGGGTGAGTCTGACAACAGGCACTGACACTCACCTGGGCGAGACAGCTGAGC
The DNA here is from genome assembly GCF_041051975.1 of Streptomyces sp. R21. Classification (GTDB taxonomy): domain Bacteria; phylum Actinomycetota; class Actinomycetes; order Streptomycetales; family Streptomycetaceae; genus Streptomyces. Next base: position 3,767,280 of record NZ_CP163435.1, read on the forward strand.
CGGAGCAACGGCACAGCCGGGGCTGTGGGACAGCTGGGGCTACGGGACCAGGGGGCGTACCTCCTGGGCCGTGAAGCGGAGGAAGGACTCAGGGTCGGGTTCGTCGGCCGTGGGCTGCAGGATGACCCTGTCGGCGCCGGCATCCACAAGGCGCTGGACGGCCTTGGCGACGGCGCCCGCGTCTCCGGCGACGCCGTGTTCGGGCAGCTGGTCCTCGCCGTTGGTCTCGATCTCGGCGCGCAGGCGGGCCGCCGCGTCGGGCCCGGTGGCGGTGAGGAGGTAGACGATCACCGGGTGGTGGTCGGTCCGCCCCACCGACTCCCGCCCCTCATCGATGAGTTGACGTGCCCGGCGTACGCCCTCGGGTGGGGTGGAGGCGGTGAGGATGGTGCCGTCCGCATGCGCGCCGGAGAGCCGGAGCGAACGGGGCCCGGTGGCACCGGCCAGGACCGCGGGCGCCTCGGCCGGAGGCCAGTCGAGGGCGACGTCGTCGAGCTTCACGTAGCGCCCGGCCGTGGTGACGCGCTCACCGCGCAGCAGGGCACGCAGCGCGTCGAGGTACTCGCGCAGCAGCGTGACCGGCGACTCGGCGCGCGCGCCGACCTGCCCCATCCAGTCCTGCACGCCGTGCCCGACACCGACGACGGCGCGCCCCGGGAACAGCCGGTGCAGCGTGGCGGTCTCCATCGCGGTGACGGCGACGTTCCGCAGCGGCACGGGCAGCAGCCCCACCCCGACCCGCACCCGCTCCGTCCAGGCGAGGGCGGCGGCCGCCGCCGAGATCCCCCCTTCAAGGAAGCAGTCCTCCCAGAGCCACAGCTCTTCGAGGCCCGACTCGTCGGCGAGCTGAGCGAGCGCGCGCAGCCGCTCGGGAGGCAGTTGGGGTCGGAACACAGCACCGAGTCCAGTCATAGGGCCTTCCTACCGACCGACCGCCCGACGGACAACCGCTTTACGCCTCGGGGGCGTTGGCACGCTCGTAATGCAGGAGTACGACACCGTTGCCGAAGGTCCGCGACTCGGCGAGCCGCAGCATGGTCAGCGCGTCGGCCTCCTGGAAGAGCCGCTTGCCGCGGCCGACGAGGACCGGATGGACGTACACCCTCATCTCGTCCACCAGCCCCTGGCGCAGGAACTCGGCGGCGAGATCGGCACCCCCGAGCCCGATGTCCCCGCCGTACCGCGCCTTGAGCGCCCGGATCTCCTCGGGTACGACGTCCCGCACGACGGTGGTGTTCCAGTCGGCCCGCTCCAGCGTCCGCGAGAACACGTACTTGGGCATCTCCCGCCAGATCCCGGCGAACTCGACCATGGCCGGCGTACTGTCCGGATCCTTGTCGGCGCTCGGCCAGAAGTCCGCCATCAGCTCATGCGTCACCCGCCCGCTCAACAGCGCGCCGAGCTTCCCGATCTCGACGTTCATGTGCTGGTGCAGTTCCTCGTCGACCTGATGCCAGCCGATGTCGCGGCCCGGTCCCTCGATGAAGCCGTCGAGGGACACGGACATGAACAGAACGATCTTCCCCATCGTGAACCTCGCTACGCCGGAGTTGGTGCTGCTGCTGGCGGTGAAGTGACCGTTGGGTGGTGGGGGCCGCCCGCTTCCTTGCCAGTGTCGTGCCTCCACGCCCCGAGTAAAGGGCGCTGCGCGTCGCCTACGGCGATTCCGCTGCGCTCCACCCTTGACTCGGGCCGCTCCAGCACGGGTGAGAAGCGAGCGAGCGGCCCAGGGGTGAGGGTGGCCCAGCTAGGCCAGCCCTCGGGCGTGTTGAGCAGCGAGCCGGGGGGGTGCCCCTATGACTTTGGTCAAGGGGTAGTCGGGGTTGGTGGTTGGTAGAAGGTGCCGTCGCGGAGCATCGCGAAGAGCACGTCGGCTCGGCGTCGGGCGAGGCAGAGGAGAGCCTGGGTGTGGTGCTTTCCCTGGGCAATCTTCTTGTCGTAGTAGGTGCGGGAGGCGGGGTCGGCCAGGGCGGCGAACGCGGAGAGGAAGAAAGCCCGTTTGAGCTGCTTGTTTCCCCGTCTGGAGGGCTGTTCGCCGCGGATGGAGGACCCGGAGCTGCGGGTGGCGGGGGCGAGGCCGGCGTAGGCGGCGAGGTGGGCGGCGGACGGGAAGGCGGTGCCGTCGCCGACGTCGATGAGGATACGGGCTCTCCGGTCCTGATGCCGATGCCGGGCATGGACGTCAGGACCTTGGAAAGAGGGTGGGCCTCCAGTAGTTCCTCGATCCGGTGGGCGAGGATTTTGCGCTGGTCGAGCACCGCCTGGAGTGAGTTGGCGAGGCTGGGGACGATCAGTGCGGCCGCGTCTGTGCCCGGAACGACGACGGTCTGCTCGTCGAGCGCGGTGAAGATGTCGTTGATCAGACGATCGGCCATGCGGGGCGCGTTCGGGCGGATCAGAGTGATGAGTCGTCGGCGTCCGGCCTTGCGGATCTGGGCGGCGAGCCGAACTGGTCCAGCATTCTGAGGACGGCCGGGTGCTGCATGCGCGGGCCGATGACTCGTTCCAGGTGCGGGTGGATCTGGGTGAACAGGCCGCGGAGCCGGTTGGAGAGGCGATTCGCCTCGGCGGTGAGGTCGTCGTCGAAGCCGACGATCATCTGGAGTTCGGCGATGGTTTCGTCGTCGAGGTCGACCGAGCGAAGCGTGTGCGGCATCGCCCGGGCCGCGTCGGCGATGATGAACGCGTCTTTCGCGTCGGTCTTGGCCTCGCCGGGATAGAGGTCGGCGATCCGCCGCATCGTCAGGCCGGGCAGGTAGGCGATGTGGCAGCCCAGGTCCCGGGCGACGGCCAGCGGCAGGGCCCCGATCGAGGCCACCTGGTCGACGATGACGAGGACGGTGCCGTGTTTGACCTGCAGCCTGGCGAAGACCTCGCGGAGCTTGGGTTCGCTGTTGGGCAGCCGCTTGTCGAAGGTCTTCTTCCCGGCCGGGGTGAGTGCGGTGGCGTGGTGTTCGCCCTTGCCGACGTCCAGTCCGAGGTAGACGTCGATGTCGCTGGTGTCGATCACGTCGTGGTTCCTTCGGTGCTGTTCACCCGGCCTGCCACGGCACTGATCGCCACATCCACATTACGAAGAGCCTCCCGACCTGCGAAGAAGCCGGTGGTCATGCCCCTAATCAGCGGTCTTTCAGTGCCTTCGGAGCTGGTGACACCACCCCCCGGGCCATGCACTCGACAAGGGGAGGTAGTCATGCCAACTCCGAAGGCCGGTAACCCCGTTGCGGGGCTACGAAGACGGTAATGGGGAGGCGGCGCGATCGCGCCTCGGCGGCACGCCGGGCCGGTTTAGCGGCTTGGGGGCGTGGGGGGAGGGGGAAGGGGGAGGGTGGGTGGGTGGGGGCTTGAGGGAGGGAGGGGGTGAGGGAGGAGGGGAGGGACGGTTGCCGTCCCGGGGGGGGGTATGGCAGGAGGGAGGGATCGGCGGGATGGTCGGGGGCCGGGGGCCGGAGGCCGGGCGATCGCGTTCCGCCTCCTGAGTCACACCGGCCACACCCATCACACATCAACGAGTAAGTGGAAGGTTTCGGACACCCCGAAACCCACGACTGGGACCTCACCGGCCCTTGCCGCGCCGAATTCCTCCACCTACCTTTCCCCCTCTCACCGTCTGGACCCCTCTGACCTCTCTGGCCACTCTGGACTCTCTGGCGGCGGCCGACGGGGGCGACGGCGGTCCCGGCGGCGGTCCCGACGGGGGCGAAGGCATCCCAGGAGGCCCTCCACCCACCGACCACCCGCCGGCCCTCCACCGACCACCAACCACCAACCACCCCCAGCCGCCACCCCCCACCCTTGCGCCGCCAAGCCCACCCGGCGTGCTGGCGGAACGGGAAGGCGCCCCACCCCACCGGCCGCGAACCGCTAAGCCAGCCCGGCGTGCCGCCGGGGCGCGATCGCGCCCCCGACCCCGCTCAACTGCCCAGCCCACCCGCGGGCCCGCCCGACCTGGGCCACCCTCACCCCTGGGCCGCCCGCTCGCTTCTCACCCGTGCTGGAGCGGCCCGAGTCAAGGGTGGAGCGAAGCGGAATCGGCGCAGCCGACGCGTAGCGCAGCGGAGCGCCCTTTACTCGGGACGCGGAAGCACGACACTGGCAAAGAAGCGGGCGGCCCCCACAGCAACTTCTTGAAGAAGCGGTACGTGAAAGAAGGGGATCCGCCCGCAGCGGGCGCACACACGTATGGGGCGACGGGCAGGGCCGGTCATCGGCTTGCCTGCACGGGGGCTTGCCCGCACGGGGGCTTGCCCGCACGGGTGCTTGCCCGGACAGGTGCTTCCCGATCACGAACGACGCAACTTGCGCAGCAGTACGGGCTGGGAGGACGCGTTCGCGGCCCCTCAGTCGAGACAGAACTCGTTGCCCTCGATGTCCTGCATCGTGATGCAGGACTCGTTCTCGTCATCGGCGACCTGTGTCAGCACGTGTACCGCGCCGACCGCGAGCAGTCGTGCGCATTCGGCCTCAAGTACGGCGAGGCGCTCCGCACCCACGAGCCCGGTGCCGGCCCGCACGTCGAGATGCACCCGGTTCTTGACGACCTTGCCTTCGGGAACGCGCTGGAAGTACAGCCGCGGGCCCTCGCCCGAGGGATCGACGCAGGCGGACCATGAATCCCGGTGCTCGGGCGGCAGCGAGCGATTGTAATCGTCCCAAGTGGAGAACCCCTCCGGCGGCGGCGGTACGACGTACCCCAGCACCTCGCACCAGAAGCGGGCGACGCGCTCAGGTTCCGCGCAGTCGAAGGTGACTTGGAACTTCTTGATCAACGCCATCGGATCACCATAGCGGCGCGTGCTGGTCATCGGGACCCCGGATGTCATCCGATCCGACAACCCGATCCGACAAACGCATCAGCCCTGTTCGCTGGCGCTGCTGCTGTCCCCGCTGCTGTCGCTGTCGCCCGCATTCGCGCCCCTCGGGAACGTCACCTCCACGCGGCGGTTCTTCCTGCGGCCCTCCTCGGAGGTGTTGTCGGCGATGGGGTAGTCCTCGCTGTAGCCGCGCACCTCGAAGGTGACGTCCTGGGAGCCGCCGAGCGCGCTCGCGAGTTGGTCGTGGACCGCTTCCGCGCGCTTCTTCGAGAGGGTCAGGCCGTGCGCGTACGAGCCGAGGTTGTCCGTGAACCCGAACACCCTGACTGTCGTCGCCTTCTGCGCCTTGATCTCGTCCGCGATCGCCTGGATGCGCGAACGCGCGTCCGGGTTCAGCGTGGAGCTGTCCTTCGGGAAGAGGACCTCTGCCTGGAGGGCGAACGTCACGTCCGAGTTGGTGTCCTCGCGGCGTTCCTCACCGCCGAGGTCCTCCACTACCGACTTGATGTCCAGCACCTTGGCCGGCGCGAGCGTCGCCCCGTCCGCAAGCTTCAGGCCCGGGCTGTTGGCGTCCACCTCGGGGGGTGGAGAGGTCGTGACGCTGCCCGGGGGCGCGCTCGGGTCGTCGTCCGCGTACGCCGGGGCGCCGAGGGTCAGCGTGGCCAATACGGCGAGTGCTGTGAGGGTGGTCGCGGTGGCGCGGCGGGGGGCGGAGCGGGTGAGGGGCATGGTTACTCGCCCTCGGTGAGTTCGATGGAGGCGGGGGGCATGGAGCCGACCTGGAAGTCGACCTTTGTGGTGCCTTCAGGGGGAGCGGGGAATTGGGCGAACCAGTCGGTCGTCTCACCAGGCTGAACACCTCCCGTGAACCGGGTGCACAGGCAGCGCCCCTCTGTGTCGCGAAGGACGAGGTACTTCTTCTTTCCCGCCTGGTCGATCAGGCTCGCTCCGGCAATTGATCCACCGTTCTTGGCCAGTTCACGCTCGTCGCCCATCCAGTCAGCAGCCACCCATGACTTACCGCCGCCGTTCGTCACCGTCCCCTTGACCGTGACAAACCCCCCCTGGTCACGGGCGGCAGAGGTGACCTTGAGACTCAGGTCCCCACCTTTCACTTCGGCCAGCGCCTGTTCTGGGGTAGCCGACTCCGACCCCTTGTCCTTATTGTCGCCGTTGCTTTGGCTCGCCGGGGTCGACGAGGACGCGCCCTTGTCCGACTTGTTGTCGTCTCCCCCGCCGCAGCCGGCCACCGTGAGGAGCAACCCAGTCGTGATAGCCACGGCGGACAGTGCCCTGCGGGCCTTCATGGTGCGCCGGAGATCCATCGGTACGGCTTCCTCTCACTCGGCCAGATGCACAGAGAACAGCACGGACGCGTCAGGAAGGTCGTCCGGATTGAAGTCTTCGGGGTCAATGTTCACGGTCTCGCCGTCGCAATTCAGCTCGACTGGCTTCTTCGGGTCCGCGTCCAAATCGAAATCGCAGCGTGGCTGGATGACGGCGATGGCATGGGCTCTGGCCTGCATGCCCTCCGTGCCAGGGATGATCGAGTCGCCAACGGTGTAGTTGGTCTGGATGTCGGCCTGGTATCCGGGGTAGCCGTTCCACACGCCTGGCTGCACGCTCTGAAGAGTCGAGTCGTTCTGGGCCGCCAATTGCATGGCCGCAGCGGTCGTCCCCGCACCCGCAGGGTCCGCTTCGCCGTCGAGCCAGTCCAACCAGTTGTCGTCCTGGCCGATGGCGCCGCTCAGCTGGTCCATCAGCTCGTCCCGGGCGTCCTGCGCCGCCGCCAACGCAGCAGCGTCCGCCGCAGATTGAGCTCCATTGCGGGCGGACGCTGCTTGAGCGAATGCGAAAAAGGCGAACGCAGCGAAGAGCAGAATCCCCGTCAGCCAGATGTAGATGGGGAGAGTCTGTCCTCGGTCGCCGAAATGGCCTAGCCCTGTCAGCCTCCGATGACGCTGGTCACGGCATCCAGGATCGCGCCTGAAATCAACCCGTCCAACCCCAACCCGTCGATCAACGTGAAGATCCCCGCAATGATGATCATCAAGCCCGCATACTCCACGAACCCGGCCCCCGCGTCGCGACCCCGGCCCCGCATCCGGGAGACCACGGTTCGCCTCCACCCGCGGAGCGTGTGCTTCGTCCTCGTCACCATGGCCTCTGCCCTCCCAGCCGATACGGCTACCAACCCGAGCACCGTACGTGAGAACACGCCTACTCCGGGTGGGCCCAGGGGCCCAACTTCCCGGCTGTGGAGGCGAGGGCGGAGTCATCGGCTCCACCCCCCGCGCGCCGTGCCCAGCCAGTGGGCGATGGCTTCGCTGCGTGAGGAACTGTGCAGCTTTGCGAAGATGCGGTTGATGTGGTTCTTGACGGTCTTCTCGCTGATGAAGCAGGCGGCGGCGATCTGTTGGTTGTTCATGCCGGATGCGATGAGATCCATGACCTCCACCTCCCGTGAACTCAGGCCGAAGTCCGGCTGGTTGGGGGTGCGGCGATGAACTGCCGCCGCGTGTGCGAGTCGAGCCTTTGACGACTGTGCCACAACTGGTTGCAGATGCGAAGAGGTTTTGTTCGGTTCGTGCGAAACGCTGAGCGAAGATGAGACAGAGGCGGCGGACCCGACAGGCACGACCGGTACGACCGGTACGACCGGTACGACCGGCACAGCCGGCACCACAGACCCGGCGATGGGCTTGCCCTTCCTCATGTTCCTTACTGCGCTGATCAGTTCAGGGGCCGTGAACTCGCCGTGGATCAGGTAGCCCGACGCGCCTCGGCGCAGGGCCTCGGCCACCACCTCGGGTTCTCGGCTGTACGTCAGCATCATGACCGGTGCCAGGCGGGCCAGTTCGGGGAGGGCGGTGAGGCCGTCGGTGCCGGGCATGCGGACGTCCAGGAGGACTACGTCGGGGCGCAGGTGAGCGGCCGAGGAGAGGGCCTTCTCGCCGTCCGGTTCGGCCGCGACGACCTCGATGTCGGGGTGGGCGTTCAGCAGGGCGGTGAGTCCGGCCCGTACGACGGGGTTGTCGTCGGCGACGAGCACGCGCAAGGGCGGGCCGGAGAGAAGGTGCTGGTCAGGCATGGGCGGCCTCCTCTTGGGAAGCGTGGGGAGCAGAAGGGGAGGGGAGCGGGAGGTGTACGGACACCTCGGTGCCTCCAGGGGTCGGGCGGCCCAGGTTGAGCGTGCCGCCCAGGCTCGCGGCGCGTTCCGCCATGCCCTGCAGTCCGAAGTGGCCGGTTCTGGTCAGGTCGTCGAGGGCGAGGCCGGGTGGGAGACCGGTTCCGTCGTCCCGTACGTGGAGGTCGAGTCCGGCGGTGGAGAAGCCGAGTTCGACCTCCACTCGGGTCGCCCGGGCGTGGCGGTGGGTGTTTTCCAGGGCCTCGGAGACGATCGCCAGGACGTGGTGTGTGGTGGTGCACGGGAGGGGTGGGGCGCCCAGAGGGGGGTCGTACGTCGTCCTGATGCCCGTGCGCGTGCTGAACTCCGCGATGCGGGCGGTGAGTTCCGCCGTCAGGCCTCCCGGGGGTGCTGTCAGGTCCGTGTGGTGGCGTAGGTCCGAGAGCAGGTCGCGGGATTCCGCCGCCGCCCGGCGGGCCGCGCCCGCCACCACCGTCGCCTGGCGCTTGAGGGTGCCCGGGTCGGCACCGTCGGCCGAGGCCGCGAGAGCCTCTGCCGCCAGGGCCAGGCCGTGCAGCGTCTTCGCGACCGAGTCGTGCATCTCGCGGGCCAGGCGCGCCCGTTCGGACTCGACGGCCTCGGCGACCGCGAGACGGGAGTTCGCCTCGGAGAGCGCCTGGCTCGCCGTCCCGAAGCGGAACATCAGGTTGCGGAGGGTCACGCCGATGATGCCGGCGGCGATGCAGAATCCCGCGATGAGGAGAGTGTTCGCGCCTGAGCCCGGACGGTGTTCCCAGGCCCGGTAGACCGTCAGCAGGACCACCAGTTGCAGTCCGGTGAAGACTCCCGAGCCTCGCCAGCCGTAGAGGAGGCCCGCGAGGAGCGGGGTGCAGACCGTCGCGTAGGCGAGTGGGGACGCCGGGGACGCGGTGAGGAGGAGTATCGCGCCGAAGCCGAGGTCTGCTGCGAGGAGGGTGGGGTGGGCGAGGAGGCGGGGGGCCAGGCGGTCCCAGTCTCTGAGCATGGCGTAGGAGCCCATGATGCCCAGGACTGCGGCGGAGAGGACGCCGTAGCGGGGAAGACCGTCCGTCGCGTTCGTCATGGCGAAGGGGGCGCCTACGGCTATTGCTGCCAGTCGTACGGCGAATGCCTGCCGGCACAGGGCCTGTAGGGCGTTGAGCTGGAGGCGGAGGCTTCCTGGGGCGGGGGCGTCGTCTGCCAGGTACCCGGCGTCGGGGGACCAACTTCCGATGGCGCCGTCTTCTGTGTCCAGCTCATCGGTGTCCCGGTCGCCGTCGGGGTGGGTTGCGCAGCCCGGCGCTATCGAGGTGCCGCTCTCCTGGGGACGAGCGCCGCCCCCAGCGTCACGATTGCCCGCAGTGGCGACGGTTCCCCACAGCTGCCACGCCCCGCTGCCCCTCATCAGCGGCCCAAAATCGAGCCGAAGTTCGTCCCCGAGCCCAGGAACATGCCCGTGGCGATCAGGATCATCGTGGCCGGGAGCATGAAGACGAGGGTGACCATGGTGGCCTTGGGGATGGTGCGGGCGGCGCGTCGGCGGGCGTTCTGGGCGTCGGTGCGGCGCATGTCGGTGGCCAGTTGGATCAGCGTCTCCGCGATGGGGGAACCCAGTTCCTCGCCCTGCTGGAGAGCCGAGACGAACTGCGCCACCTGCTCGGAGGAGTTGCGCTTGCGCAGTTCGTCGAAGGCCTGGCGGCGGCTTACGCCCATGTCCATCTGGCGGAGAGTGATCCGCAGTTCGTCGGCCCACGGGCCCTCGTACTTCTCCGCCACCCGGTCCAGTGCCTGGCGGAAGCCGAGACCCGCCGAGACGACGACCGCGAGGACGTCGAGGAAGTCGGGGAGGGTGCGGTCGATGACCTCCTTGCGCTCGCGGATGGCCTGCCAGATCAGGGCGTCGGCGGCGATCAGGCCGAAGATCAACGTCAGTGCAGAGAAGAGGAGTTGGCCGTTGGAGAGGAAGACGAGGGCGAGTACGACGCCGAAGATGCCGTAGACCGCACGGCGGGCGGCGTAGCGGTTGAGGGTCAGGCCGCCGGGGTTGCCCGCCATGTCGATGCGGCGGCGTTTGGCGTCGACCCGGCGGGGGCCCATCAGGCGCAGGACCAGGGGCGCGAAGCGCATGCCCAGGCGGTCGACGGCCGAGTCCGCCTTGGATACCCGGGTCGCGCCGACCTCCAGGGCGAGCGCGAGGTCGCCGGGCAGCTTGGCGTCGGCGCGGATCATCCGGATGCCGAGGAGGACGCCCGCGACGGACACGGCCATCGCGAGGGCGAGCAGCAGCGCGAACAACGTAACCCCAACTCCCCTCTCAGACTTCGATCTTGCCGAGTCGGCGGATGACGAAGAAGCCGACCGTGTAGAGGCCCAGCGAGATCAGGACCAGCGCCTGGCCGAGCGGGGAGCCGGTGACGCGGGCCAGCGCGCCCTCGTTCGAGGAGTTGATCAGGACGAGGGAGCCGAGGCCGAGGAGCGGCACGGTGAAGGCGGTCGCGTTGACCTCGGAGAGCATGGTGCGGATCTCACGACGTGTCTCCTTGCGGTCCTCAAGGGTCTGGGTGAGGTTGCGGAGGGAGCTGACCACCGATCCGCCTGCCTTGTTGGCGAGGACGAGGGTCGTGACGAGGACGATCAGCTCGCGGGACGGGAGGCGTTCGGCGAGTTCACCGAGGGCGTCGTCGATCGTGCGTCCCAGCGCCAACTGATCTGCCACGTGGGCCAGTTCCTCGCCCGCCGGCGCCTCGAGCTCCTCCGCCGCCATCGCCAGCGCCGTCCGCAGCGCGAGACCGGCGGCGGTGGCGTTGGCCAGCAGGCGTGCCACGTCCGGGAGTTGGTTGATGAAGGCCTCGATGCGTTTCTGGCGCTGCCAGTTGAGGAAGATGGCCGCGCTCCAAACGGCCACGAAGCCGGCGATCGGGCCGAAGAAGGGGGCGAGCGTCGCCGCCGCGATCAGCCAGAGCGCTACGACGACGGCGGTGACGTAGGTGAAGAACTCTCCCGCCGTGACGTCGAGTCCCGTCGCCGACAGGCGCAGGTGGATGGTGCGGCCGAGGCGGGTGCGGCGCAGCCGGCGGTCGATCGCGGCGAAGCGGCGGACGCGGCCGGCGGCCGTGCGCAGCGGGCCGCCGCCGGAGAGGCGGTCGACGAGGGCCTGGCGCTGGGCGCGCCCAGACGCGTACGTATGCACGCCCGCGACGGCCAGCGTGCCGCACAGGACGGTGGCGCCGAGCGCGAGGAGAGCCGGGTCGCTGTTCACGGCTCGCACCTCCTGAGGGTCTTCTCCGCGGCGGGCGTCATCCGATGGCCTGACTCGTATATGCGCGTCATCCGATGGCCTGCCTCGTGTTCAGTACGTCGATGGCTTCGGCGACGCCGAAGGCCTGGGGCAGCGGTTCGCCCGCGACGTACAGCTTCTCCGCGACCGGGCGGGGCAGCGGGAGGTGCTCGAAGTGGCCGTGGACGACGCGGTCGGCGCCGATGGGGCGGGGCACGAAGCGGGTGACGGTGGCTATGCGGAACTGTTCACGGCCGTGCGAGACGAGCAGGGCGATCTCGGCGATCTTGCGGGAGCCGTCCGCGTGGCGGGCGAGTTGGACGACGACGTCGACCGCCGAGTTGATCTGGTCCTTCAACGCCTCGAAGGGGATGTTGACTTCGGACATCGAGCCCAGGGTCTGCAGACGCATCAGCGCGTCCTCGGCCGAGTTGGAGTGGACGGTGGCGAGGGAGCCGTCGTGGCCGGTCGACATGGCCTGGAGCATGTCGAGGGTCTCGCCGCCGCGGACCTCGCCGACGATGATGCGGTCGGGGCGCATGCGCAGGGAGTTGCGGACCAGGTCGCGGATGGTGATCTGGCCCTTGCCCTCGACGTTCGCGGGGCGGGACTCCAGGCGGATGACGTGCTCCTGCTGGAGCTGGAGTTCGGCCGAGTCCTCGATGGTGATGATGCGTTCGTGGGTGGGGATCAGCCCGGAGAGGGCGTTGAGGAGGGTGGTCTTGCCCGATCCCGTTCCGCCGCTGACGATGACGTTGAAGCGGGCTCGGACGAAGGCCGCGAGCAGCATCAGCATCTGCTCGTCGAGCGAGCCGAGGGCGATGAGTTCGGGGAGTGTGTAGGCGCGCGGGAAGCGGCGGATCGTGAGGGTCGGGCCGGTGAGGGCGAGCGGCGGGATGATGACGTTCACGCGTTCGCCGGTGGGCAGGCGGGCGTCGACCATCGGGTTGGACTCGTCGACCCGCCTGTTGACGGTCGAGACGATGCGTTCGATGGTCTGCATGAGCTGCTCGTTCGAGGCGAAGCGCAACGGGAGTTGCTCGACTCGGCCCGCTCGCTCCACGAAGATCGAGTCCGGTCCGTTGACCATGATCTCGGTGATCGACGCGTCGGCGAGGAGCGGTTCGAGGACGCCGAGGCCGAGCGCCTCGTCGACGACTCTGCGGATCAGCTGGGAGCGCTCGGAGGAGGAGAGGACCGGACCCTCGCGGCTGATGATGTGGCCGAGGACGCGCTCCAGGCGGACCCGGCGCTCGGCTGCCGCCAGGCTCGACATCTCGGCGAGGTCGATCTCTTCGAGGAGCTTGGCCCGGTAGACGGCGACGAGGTGTCCGTCCTCGCGGGCCGGGCCCTTCTCGTCCGGGGCGGCGATACGGGAACGCAGGCTCATGTTCGTCAACTCCTCTCGTGTCAGCCGTCGTTGTCGTTGTCGTTGTCGTTGGGCATGGTGGCCGAGCGATTGATGTCGTAGCCGCCGCCGAACAGCGGGATCACCGACGGGACGTGGACGCTGACGGTCGCGGTGGTGGTGTCGCCGCCCTTCTCCACCTCGGGTGCCGGGTCCAGCCATCCGCTGACGGAAGCGACCGCGGCCGCTCCCCCGTCCCCGTCCTGCGAAGCCACCCGAGCCGCTGCCCGCGCCCCCGACCCCGCCTGGTTGATCCCGTATCCGATCAGCCCGAGCTGAATGGTCGCCATCCCGATGACGAGCAGGATGGGCAGGAACCCGGCGAACTCCAGCATGGACACGCCCCGGTCGTCCCGGTGGTCCCGGAGTCGCTTCAGCAGCCGCCTCATCCGTCGTCCCCCTCCCCCTCCAGCGCCGCGCCCGCCGACCCCTTGACGTGCCAGCCCACGTCGAACCCCGGGAAGAAGAGCGGTACGTCGACCTCGACGGTTGCTTTCATCACGGAGCCGTCGATACCGCAGGTGATCCCGGCGCCCTGCCAGGCCCCCGGCAGGTGCGCGCCACCCGCCTCCGCACAGGCTCCCTGGTAGGCGCCGGGTGTGACCGCGTTAGCCGCCGTACCCGCCCGCGCCGCCTCGTCCGCCGCGTTCCCGGCGAGGGAGTACGTGTAGCCGTACAGCACGCACTGCCACAGGATGGTCATGACGACGAGCAACAGCGGGAACATACCGGCGAATTCGAGGGTGACCGCGCCCCGGTCGCCGCCCTTGCGGCGCAGGGCGAGGGCGCCGCGGTCGGCGGAGGCCTTACGGCGTCGGCCGCCGCCTCCGCTCTCCGGAGCGACGACCAGCCCCAGCTCCCCGGCCAGCGCCCACAGCGCCTGCTTGACCGTGGAGCGGGCGTCGAGGTCCTGGAGGCGGCCCGCGTCGACGACGGAGTGGAGTTCCTTGAAGGCGGCGGGGACGGCGGCGCGGGCCACCTTGGTGCCGGTGACCTTCTCGACGAGGGCGGGCTGGATCTCCGTACCGCGCGAGTGGCGGTTGACGACGGTGAGCGTCTCCTCGGCCTTGCGGATCTGGAGTCGGTCCCACATGCGGACCATGCGTTTGGCGGCGCGGACGGCGATCACGTCGGGGGTGACGAGGAGCAGTGCCTGGTCGGCCATCTCGACGGCGGCGGCGGTCGCGGAGTTCATCTGGGAGCCGCAGTCGACGACCACGACGTCGTGGCGTGAGCGCAGGGCCGAGAGGATCTGCCGGGCCGCGCGGTCGGTGACCTCCTCGCCGCGCTCGCCCTCGGCGGGGGCCAGCAGCAGGGCGACGCCGCTGTCGTGGGCGTAGACCGCGTCCTGGAGGACCCGCGGGTTGATGTCGGCGATGCCGGCGAGGTCGGCTATGGACCTGCGGAACTGGACGTCCAGGTACGACGCGATGTCCCCGGACTGGAGGTCGAGGTCGATCAGGGCGACCGTACGGCCGGACGCCTGGGCGGCGAGGGCGAGTTGGACGGCGGTGACGGTCGCGCCGACGCCGCCCTTGGCCCCGGTGACGGTGACGACGGTGCCGCCGGGGCCGGTGTACAGCTCGGGGGTGCCGCTGCCGAGGTGGCGGCGCATGCCGAGGGACCAGGCGGCGGCGGCCTGGACGCGTTCGGCGAGGGCGTCGTAGCCCAGCGGCAGGCCGATGATGCCGCGGGCGCCGGAGTCCATCGCGGCGGTGAGCACGCCGGTGCTGGCGTCGGCGGTGATGAGGACGACGCCGACGGCCGGGAAGCGCATCACCACGTCGCGCACGACGTCGAGCGCCGGCACGGGGCCGATCCGCTCGTGGACGAGGACCACCTCGGGCAGTTCGTCGAGGGATTCCGCGGCGAGGCGGGCGAGGGTGTCGAGCAGGGCGGTCGAGTCGGGGACGGGCGGGGCGGGTTCGGCGTCGGCCAGCTGGCTCAGCAGGGTGGTGAGGGCGCGGGCCGAGTCGATGTCGCCGACGGCGGGGAGGATGCGGATGGTCATCGGCGCGACCCGGTACGGCGGGTCATGAGCGAGCTCAGCGTCGGGCACCAGGACCCGGGCGCGGGAAGTCGATGGGACCTACGACGGATCACAGCGAGTCGATGGAACCTGCGACGGGTCCCAGCGGGAGCGGTCGGCATGCGCGGCCTCCTACTTGTCCTCGTCGAGGGTGTACGTGCGGTCGCCGGGCGGGACGGTCGTGCTGGAGCCGCCCGCGACCAGGGCGAGCCGGACGTGTTCGGCGAACGACTCTGCGTACGCGACGCGTTGGGCGTCCGCGGTGTCGAGCGCGAAGGTGATCGGGACGGCCTCGCTCGCGTTGCGGCGCCGGTCGTTGCTGGACTGGCCGGGGTCGAGGGCGGTCAGCTTGCCGACGTCGATGACGCGGGCGTTCTCGACGATGACCTTGGACTGGTCCCTGCCCTTGTCGTTCTCGGCCTTGAAGGTGGCGTAGATGTTGACCCGCGAGCCCGGGTTGATCTTGCCCGCGACGCCGGTGGCCGCGTCGATCATGATGGCGATCTCCTGCTGGCCCGCCGTGAGTTCGGGCCGGTTCACGATCATGTCGGTCTGCAGCAGGGAGCCCTTCTGGAGCTGCGTCACCGCGATCTTGCCGCGGATTTGCGAGAGGCTGGTGACGGCCGTGGACGACAGCCAGCGCTCGGGCATCGAGACCTTCTCGAACTGGTCGGCCGTCAGCTCCTTGTAGGGCGCGATGTCGCTCTTCAGGCGGTACGCCGCCACCTCCGGGCCGACCTTGGAGTTCACGTCACGGATCACCGAGAGCACTCCGGCGAACGCGCCGATGGCGGCGAGGGCCGAGAGGACCAGCAGGATGACGCCGCGGCGCTGGCGTGAGTTCATGACCTGGACAACCTCGATCGAAGGCGGGGGACAGCGGGGTCGAGCGGTCGTGCCCGATATGCGGTTGTGCGTGCGTGACTTACGTGGCGCCCGGGGGCAGTGCGCGTACAGAGGTACCTGCCCGTACGGCGGCGGCCGGAAGCTCCGGTGGTGGTGGCAGCGGTGCCGCGCAGAACCCGCAGCGGTCACCGATGAGTTCGAGACCGCACCAGTGGCACTCCTCACGTCGGACGGACGACACGAGCTGGTAGAGCACGGAGACGTCGTACAGTCCCGCGGCGAACTCGGCGAGCTTGCTCGTGCCCCACCAGCGCACGGACTCCTGGGGCAGCGGCACGGTGGCGACGCCCTGCACGTTCCAGTCGGGCGCGAGCGTGGCCGTGACCCAGTCGGAGGGCGGCTGACCGGCGGCGACGAGCATCCGGGTGCTGAACTCGGGACCCGTGAGCTCTTCCTGGCCCAGGCGCACGAGCCTGGGACGCGGGTTGGCCAGTACGGCGAACTGGGCGCCCGGCACCCAGGACTTGGCGTGGGACTTCAGGGACACCGGCACCCGGTCGAGCTTGGCGACGGAGCCGAGCAGGGCGCCGGCGTAGATGTAGTGGGCGAGCAGCCGGGCGGCGGAGGCGAGCACGCCGGGGCTGAAGTCGCAGACGGACAGCTGTCTCAACTGCTGGGCGAGCAGGGCGAGTCCGAGGGGTGGCAGGTCGACGCCGAGCAGCGCGATGCGGTCGCTCTCCAGCACGGAGCGGACGGTGTGCAGCCGCCTGGTGATGTCACCGGGGACGGAGGCCGGGTAGAGGACGATCACGTACCCGTGCTGCTCGATGAGCGCGTGCATCCCGACGAGGGAGCTCTCCAGGGTGCCCTGCGGCTGGACGACGGCGGGCGGGGTCTGGCGGTCGTGCGGTGGCAGCACCAGGTCGGGACTGGTGACGGCTATCGCGGTCGGCACGCTGCACACACCCCGTTCGCTGCGGCGGGCCCTCCCCTGCGGCGGAGTGGTCGACCACCGCCTCAGATCGCCCCTGTGACGTCCTTCTGCATCGTCCTGCATCAGCACCATATCCACGGCATGGCCCGCTCAACACCGAATCCCCGAGATCAACTCACGGAAGGTGCGAGCTTGATCAACGCAGAGTGAGGCGAATATGCCGCAACTCGCCTGTCACCCAAAGGGGTTGAACTCTCCAGAGGTCTTGACAACCAGATTGGTCTGGACCAACTTGTACGTCCACGACGGTGGCCACCGTTCCACATCCCTCCCCTCCCCCATCCCACCCCTCACCGGAGGCCCCAGTGGACCGCGTACCAGGCATACCCCCACGCAGACGCACATGGGCGGGAGTCCTCGCCGCCGTGCTGGGGGCGTCCGCCCTCAGCCTCACCTCCCTGGCCGGCCAGGCCTCCGCCGCGGACGTCAACAACGCCAGGAACGGCGGCTACGAGTCGGGCCTGAGCAGCTGGACCTGCTCGGCGAGCAGCGGTGCGACCGTCTCCTCACCGGTGCACGGCGGCTCGGCCGCGCTGAAGGGCACGCCCGCCGGGCAGGACAACGCCAAGTGCACCCAGACGGTCGCGGTCAAGCCCAGCTCGACATACACGCTGAGCGCCTGGGTGCAGGGCGGGTACACCTACCTCGGCGCGACCGGCACCGGCACCACGGACGTGTCGACCTGGACCCCCGACTCCTCCTCCTGGAAGCAGCTGACGACCACCTTCACCACCGGCGCCTCGACCACGTCGGTGACGGTGTACACGCACGGCTGGTACGGCCAGGCCGCGTACTACGCCGACGACCTGTCCGTGTACGGCCCCGACGGCGGCGGTGGCGGCGACCCCGCGCCCACCGTCCCCGCGACACCGGCCGGGCTGGCGGTGGCCTCCACGACCTCGTCCTCCGCCTCCCTCTCCTGGAACACGGTGTCGGGCGCCACGGGCTACAACGTCTACCGCGACGGTACGAAGGTGACGGCGGTGACCGGCACCTCGGCCACGGTCACGGGCCTGTCCGCGTCGACGTCGTACTCGTTCCAGGTGACGGCGACCAACTCGGCCGGTGAGTCGGCGAAGTCGGCCGCGGTGACGGGCACGACGACCGCCTCCTCGGGCGGCGGCGGTGGCGGAGCCGTCCCGGCCCACGCCGTCACCGGCTACTGGCAGAACTTCAACAACGGCGCGACGGTCCAGAAGATCTCCGGCGTCCAGTCCCAGTACGACATCATCGCGGTCGCCTTCGCGGACGCGACCGGCACGCCCGGCGCGGTGACCTTCAACCTCGACTCGGCGGGCCTCGGCGGGTACACCGTCGACCAGTTCAAGGCGGACATCAAGGCCAAGCAGGCGGCAGGCAAGAAGGTCATCATCTCGATCGGCGGCCAGAACGGCACGGTGTCGGTCAGCGACTCGACGTCCGCGACGAACTTCGCCAACTCGGTCTACTCGCTCATGCAGACGTACGGCTTCGACGGCGTCGACATCGACCTGGAGAACGGC